>NZ_JBPJSJ010000002.1:0-325371 GCF_051225675.1 Natrinema sp. CGMCC1.2065
GCCACAGCCGATGGACGGGGTTGAGCCGTTCGGGCGGCCGCTCGCGGCCGCCGGCCGCCGAGAGTCGCGCGGCGTCTTTGCCGTACAGTCGCCCGTCGGCGAGTGCCCGGCGACAGTCGTCGTGGTCGAACCAGAAGTCGTTGCCGGCGCGGGGCTTGTAGCCGACCGCGCCGGTCCGCTCGAGGAGGCCGGCCGAGAACGTGGTCTTGCCGGCGTCGACACGGTCGGCACCGACCACGAGCAGGATCATTCCCGCAGGCCGTAGTAGCCGGGTTCGTCCTCGTCGCGGGGTTCGGCGACCACGAGGTCGTCGGCGTTGGTCATCACCCACGGAATCGCCCAGTCGAGCAGGATGTCCTCCGTCTCGCGGTCGATGTCGGCGTCCGGTTCGATCCCCTGGAGCAGGCGGGCGATTTCGTAGACGGTGTACATCCGGTCCTCCTCGAGCAGTTCCGCGGGGGTATAGAAGTCACACGGCGGGAGACTCTCGAACTCCGATTTGGGTACGGGCATACACCCTCGTACCGCCGGCTGACGCCTAAATGATTCGTTCGGGAGCCGGGAACCGGGCCGACGTCGATCGCAAGACCGGCGGGCTGTCGGACCCGACGACGACCGATACGGCGCATCTATCGTCCGGTCACCGGCGAGACCGGTCCGGCCGGTACACTTTATTGACTTGTGACTCGAATAGGGACGATGGTACCGAGCGTCGACTCGATCTGGTTCGTTTACGTCGTCTCGACGCTTTTCGGCCTCCTGCTCGCGGCGTTGCTCTGGAAACACCGTCACCGGACCGGCGCGATCCCGCTGCTGGGGAACGTTCTGTCGGGGACGCTGTGGTCGGCGTCCCTCGCTGGGCTGGAACTCGTCGATCGACCGTCCCTCGTGTCCCTGCTGAACGGTGCGGTGTTCCTCGGCGTTGGCCTCGCAACGCTGACGCTGCTCGTCTTCACGCTGACCTACACCGGCAGAGAACGGTACGTCACGCGGCGGACGCTCGCTGCCCTCTCGATCCAGCCGGCACTGATCACCGTCCTCGCCGCCGTCAATCCGGCAGGCCTCTTCTTCGAAACGACCGAGGCGGGCGTCGAGACCGGCGTCCTCTTCTGGATTCACCTCGGCTACTCGTATCTCATGCTAGCGCTGGTGACGGCGATGATCGTCGGCTTCCTCTTTCGAACCCGGTCGCTGTACCGGGGACAGAGCGCGGCGTTGCTCGTCGGGACGCTCGTGGCGTGGGTCGCCAACGGCGTCTTCGTCGTGGGCTACGTCGACTTCGATACCTCGCCGATCGGGTTCGTCGTCACCAGCGTCCTCTACACGGTCGCGATCCTCCGCTACCGACTGACCGACATCGTCCCCGTCGCCCGCGACCGGGTCGTCGATACCGTCTCCGACGCGATCTTCGTCATCGACGAGCGAGACCGCGTGATCGACGCCAATCCCGTCGGCCGGTCGCTCCTCTCGGCGTACGACGCGTCGCCGATCGGAAAATCCATCGGCTCGCTGTTCGCCGACGCGCCGAAACTGCTCGAGAGCTACCGCGATCTGACTGCGACCGTGGAAAGCGACGGCCGGGAACTCGAGGTCGACGGCACCTACTACGACGTTTCGGTAACGCCGATCGACGACGACCGGGACCGCTACATCGGCTGGCTCGTCATCGTCCGTGACATCACCGAGCGCAAGCGAAACGAAGTACGACTCAGACGACAAAACGAACGCCTCGAGCGGTTCGCCGACGTGGTTTCCCACGACCTCCGGAATCCCCTGAACGTCGCCGACGGCTATCTCGATCTGGCCCGGGAGAGGGACGATCCGGAGCCGTATCTCGACGAGGTCGACGAGTCGCTCGACCGCATGGAAGCGATCATCGAGGACGTCCTCGCGCTCGCCCGCCACGGTGCCGACGTCACCGATCCCGAACCGGTCTCGATCGCCGACCTCGCGGAGACGGCCTGGGAGACCGTCGACACCGGTGGTGCCACCCTGCGGGTCGCCTCGGACGCGACCGTCCTCGCGGACGGCGATCGGGTGACGCGCCTGTTCGAGAACCTGTTCCGCAACGCAGTCGAACATGGCTCGACAACCCCTACTTCGAACGCTCAGCAGGACGCCGTCGAACACGGTTCGACGAGTCCCGACTCGCTCACGGTCGAAGTGGGTGCGATCGACGCGACCGAGGACGACGGTGAGACGGGGTTCTACGTCGCCGACGACGGGCGAGGACTGCCGGACGGAGCGGACGTCTTCGAGGACGGGTACACGACGAACGCGGACGGAACCGGGTTCGGTCTGAGCATCGTCCGCGGGATCGCGGCCGCTCACGGCTGGACCGCGACGGCCACCGAGAGCGAAGCCGGGGGCGCCCGCTTCGAGTTCACCGGCGTCGAGGCGACACCGGACGCCGACAACGAGGCCGCACCTTCGGCGTCCGACCGCCCCGAGTCAGCGACGGACGCCACCTCGTCCTGACTCGCGCCGTCACTCGTCTCGCGTCCCGCCGTCGAGATAGTGTCGGATCCGATCCCGGCTCGAGTCGGCTACCTTCCGGAACGCGACGACGCGGTCGCCATCCTCGCGGCGGTCGGCCTCGATTTCGATGGTCAGCGACTGCTCGCGGAGGTGATCGAACAGCGCCTCGAGCGCGTCGGGGTCGCCCCTGACGGTGTGGCGCTGGCCGATCGGTTTACCGACGGCCACCGAACGGATCGTCGCGACCATCGGTAGCAGGATCGCTTCGCCAAGGTCGTGGGCTCGCTCCCGGAGCCGGTCGTCGTTCTCGGCGAACTCGGCGGCCCGAAACGCCTCGCGGACGATCCGCGAGAAGACGAAATCGCGGCCACACTCGAACGGCAAGGAGAACGCGTAGGCCAGTTCCTCGCGATGCTGGGATGCCGTCGTGTACTTGACCATTGATTCCCCGTCGGCCGACTTCAACACGACGCCCTCCCGGCCGGCGGCGTCGAGGTCGGCGATGGCGGCCGCGGCTATCTCGACCGCGTCCGACGGGGCCGCCCGCCCGAAACACCGCGGCTGGCCGAAGTCGAACGCCCGACAGAGCGCGCGCCGGTCGGCGACCGACATCGGCTCGCCGGACTCTCCGTCCCGAACGTCGAACACGCGGATGTCGTGGGAGTCGATCCCCTCGTAGTCGGTGGTCGTATAGGGCGTCTCCGGACCGATCAGCTCCGCACAGAGAACCCTGTCCGGGTGTGCGTCGAAGAAGGACTCGAGGTCGAGCAGGGCCCGCGCCCGGGCGGTCGTGTACGGACAGACGTAGCCGCTTCTGGTAAACGCCAGCGGCTCGCCGCCGACGGCTGCGATCCGGACGTTGAACCCGTCGAGTTTCTCCTCGACGACGACCGTCTCGGTGCCCGCGAAGAACGACTCGATGCCGGGCTCGAGAACGAGGATCCGCGGGATGCTCGGGTAGCCGCGGACGACGACGTCGGCGTCCTCGACGACGACGGTCCCGCGTTCGACCCCGTGGCGCGCGGCCGTGAGGACGTGGTGGGTCCGGCCCGCCACCGACTGCTCCTCGAAGTGTTCGAAGAGGTCCGCGGGATCGTCGGTCGTGGCCGCGAGCCGCTCGCGATACGCGTCCCGGTCCATACGTCGTCCGACCACGCACCGGCCCAAAAACACCGGGCCGTCCTCGGACCGGTCGCGAGCAGCCGGGTCCCGACCCGTTTTCGGGCCGACCTCTTTGTGTCGGACCGTCGAACCTCCGCGTATGTCCGGTGACCCCCCACGCCAGCGGTTCGTCCTCGACACGTCGCTGTTCATCACCGAGGAGATCCGACGGGACGACGAGGGAATAGAGACGGCCGTAATCCGCCTGCTCGACCTCGTTGCGACCGCACGCCTCGAACTCAACATCTCCTGTTATGTCCCCCCGTCGATCCACGACGAGCTCGCGACGATGCTGCGCGAGCGCGACGTCGACGACGAGGTCTTCTCGCGGCTCGACACGTGGGTCGTCCGCAAGAGCCCCGACCGGTACGGCGTTACCATTCCGGCGAACATCGTCTACGAGTTCATCGACGAGATGAGCGACCGGGTCGATCGGGGGCTTCGCGTCTCCGAACAGGCGATCCGCGAGGTCGAACAGCTCGATCCGGACGAACTCGCCCACGGCTCGGGCGACGGCGACCGCGAGGAGTACATGACCGACGCCGACCGCGTCGTCTCGGACCTGCGCGACAAATATCGGCGGGCGCTTCGCCAGGGCGTCCTCGACTCCCGCGAGGACTTCGATCTGCTGATCCTCGCGCGCGAACTCGACGCCGGCGTCGTCACCGAGGACCGCGGGATCATCTCCTGGGCCGACGAGTTCGGCCTGCGGTACGTCCGCGGCGGTCGGTTCCCCACGCTGCTCGAGGAGTACCTGCGGGCGGTCGGCGTCGACGACGAGGGTTGATCCCCCGCGATGCGGTGGCGCGCGCTGGGCCGCGGTTCGCCCCCGTGGCGAACCGCGGCGTAACGCTGCGCGAGGGATGAGCGAGGGAGCAACGTGACCGAGCGAATCGGTTGGGGAGGGTGTGGTTACTCCGTGTTGCCACGATAGCAGGACGGCTCGAGCCGCTGTCCACTCGACGAAACCGGTAATTCACCCACCAAACCGCTGTTCACTCACCAACTACGCCGATTCGAGCCCTCGAGCGAGCAGTTCGACGGGATGGACCGGCCGGTCGTACCCCTCGAGATCGCCGACCTGCGTCCGACAGGAGGTGCCGGGCGCAGCGACGACCGTCTCGCCGTCGTTACCCGACGACTCGGCCGCGCTCGCCTCGAGTTGCTCCCGAAGCAACGACCCCATCGCTTTCGAGAGAGCGTAGTGTTCGGCCTCGTAGCCGAAACTCCCGGCCATCCCACAGCACGTCGAATCGACCGGCTCGACGGCATAGCCCGCCCGCCGGAGGACGCCCACGGCGTGGTGGTCCGCGCCGCGCGCTTTCTGGTGGCAGTGGCCGTGGAACGTCACCGACGGCCCCGCCGTCGCCGACTCGTCGACCGACAGGTCCTCGTCCAGTCGGCGCTCGTCGACGTACTCACAGACGCCGTAGGCGTTCGCCGCGAGCGTCTCGACCCGGTCGTCCGCGAGCAGCGATCGGTACTCGTCGACCACCATCGCCGCGTCCGAGGGCTCGACGAACAGAACCGACCACCCGCGCTCGAGATAGGGCTCGAGGTTGTCGAGCAGCTCGCGACCCTGCTCCGCCGCGGTCTCGAGCAGCCCCTCGGAGTAGGCGGCTCGCCCGGTCGGGCCGAGGTCGGGGACCGCGACCCGGATACCGGCGGCTTCCAGTACGTCGACGGCCGCCTTCCCGACCGCTGGATGGGAGTAGTTAGTGTCCGTGTCGGGAAAGAGGACGACGCCGGCCGTCGCGTCCTCGGGGGCCACTTGGGGTCCGCCGCGCGCTCGCGGCGCTACCGCTCGCGTTTCCGAGATGTCGTCGACGTCTCGCTGCTCGAACCACTCGACCAGAGACTCCCGCTGGAACGTCGGCAGCGTCCGTTCGGGTGCGATTCCGATCGTCTTCTCGAGGACCGTCCGCGCGCCTGGCAGGTCCGTCGCGTGGTTCGTCACCGGCGCGAACGTACTCCCCAGCGACGCCAGTCGGTCGACGTTCGCGAACAGTCGCTCGCGCAGGCTCACACCCTCTCGCTCGTGATACCCGTGTTTGACTTCGGCCTTGAGCTTCGCGAGGTCGACGCCGGTCGGGCAGTCGCTTTGACAGCCCTTGCAGCCGACACAAAGGTCGAGGACGTCGGACTGGAACCGCTCGCTGTACAGCTCCTCGGGGTCGATCTCGCCGCTGATCGCTGCCCGGAGCAGGTTGGCCCGCCCGCGGGTCGTGGCGATCTCCTCTTCGGTCGCCCGGTAGGTCGGACACATCACGTCGCCGTCGGTCTGGCGACAGGTCCCACAGCCGTTACAGAGTTCGACGAGTTCCGAGAAGCCGCCCTCGTCGTCGAAGTCGAGGGTGGTCCGGGGCTCGAGCGAGGCGTAGTCGGGGCCGTACCGCAGGTTCTCCCGGCTGTCGGTCGGATCGTCGTCCCGGTAGACGACCTTGCCGGGGTTCATGCGCCAGTCCGGATCGAACGCAGATTTGAGGTCCTGAAACGCCGCCCAGAGGTCCGGCCCGTACAGCTTGGGGTTGAACGCCGTCCGCGCGAGGCCGTCCCCGTGTTCGCCCGAAAACGAGCCGTTGTGTTCGCGGACGAGGTCCGTCACGTCGTCGGCGATGGCCCGCATTTTCTCGACGTCCTCGCCTTCTTTGAGGTTCAGGACCGGCCGGATGTGCAACGTTCCGACGCCCGCGTGGGCGAAATACGCGGCCTCGGTGTCGTGGTCCTCGAGGATCTCCTGAAATCCCGCGACGTACGCTGCCAGTTCCGCGGGGGGCACGGAAGCGTCCTCGACGAAGGGGTAGGGCTTCGGATCGCCGTCCATGCTCATCAACAGCGGGATGGCGGCCTTCCGGAGCTTCCAGAGCCGATCCTGTTTCGCGGCGTCGAACGCCTCGAGCGAGTCGAACGCCGCCCCGCCACCGACGAGATCGGCCGTCGCGGTTTCGACGGCCGCAGGCAGATCGTCGACGACCTCCGAGTCGAACTCGAGCAGCAGCGCGGCCGCGGTGCCCTCGGGAATCGGCTCCGCGTACTCGGCGCACTCCGCCGACTCGGCCGCCAGCCGGAACACCTCGTCGTCCATCAGTTCGACCGCGCTGGCCTCGAGTTCGAGCGCCTCGGGGACGGCGGCCAGCGCCTCGAGCAGGTCGTCGTAGCAGTAGACCGCGAGCGCGGTCTCGTCGGGCCGGGTCACGAGCGAGAGCGTGGCCTCGACGACGACGCCGAGGGTTCCTTCCGCGCCGACGAGGAGTTTCGAGAGGTTGATGACTCGATCGCCGTCCGCCGTCTCTCTGATGACTTTCTGTAGGTTGTAGCCGCTGACGCTGCGCTTGAGGTCGGGGTAGCGCTCCTCGATCTCGTCGGCGTTGTCCTCGACGAGCGCCCGCACCGTCCGGTAGATCGCGGCCTCGCGGTCGTCTTTCGAAACGAGCCGCTCCCACTCCGGACTGTCGAGGACGATGTCTCGCGTCCGAATCAGCGAGCCGTCGGCCAACACGACCCGACACTCCTCGACGTAGGCGTCGGTGATTCCGTACCGGACCGAGTGGGCACCCGTCGAGTTGTTCCCGATCCCGCCGCCGATCGTCGCCCGGTTCGAGGAGGCCGGATCGGGCGCGAACCGCAGTCCGTGGGGCTCGAGGGCGGCGTCGAGGTCGTCCTGGACGACCCCCGGCTGGACGACGGCGGTCCGGTCGTCGGGCTCGATCTCGCGGATCTCGTCCATATGCCGCGATAGGTCGAGGACGACACAGCCCGGTCCCACGGTCTGTCCGGCCAGCGACGACCCCGAACCCCGGGGCAGGACCGGCACGTCGTGGTCGGCCGCGACGGTCATCGCCGCGCGGACGTCGGCGGTGTCCCGCGGGAAGACGACGCCGGCCGGCTGTGCGCCGTAGATGCTCCCGTCCGTCGCGTAGAGGACCCGCGTGTACTCGTCGAACCGAACGTCGCCGTCGACGGCCGCCCGCAGGTCGGCCGCGAGTTCCCCGCCGGCATCGTTGCCGCCCGCTCCCGTCTCGAGCGACGGCCGGTGTCGCGTCTCGTCTCGATTCTCGACCCTCGCGTCGACGCCGCTGTCCTCGGCAGCCATAGAATGGGGGATCGTCCCACGAACAGTTAAACCATGGCAGTCATTCACAGCCACTGTCTGCGAGCGAGCGCCGGGCGATCGACTCGAGCGGGTTCGGCAATGGCGTCGTGTCGGAGCCGTCAGCGGCGGCTACCGGGACTGGCACAAGAAAAATTCGGGATCGACTGGCTCGTCGCTTACTCGAAGTGGTCGAGGCAGGTCTGGTACTCTTCTTCGGCCTTCTCCCAGTTGACGACATCGAAGAAGCCGTCGATGAACTCGCCACGGTCCGGACCGTAGTCGTAGTAGTAGGAGTGTTCCCAGACGTCCAGCGCGAGGATGGGGTGAGAGCCCCAGAGTGCGCCCTGGTCGTGCTTGTCGACCGCGACGTTGCGAAGCTGTTTCGCAACCGGGTCGTAGACCAGCAGTGCCCAGCCACCGGCGGCACCGGCAGCGGCCTCGAACTCGCCCTTCCAGCCCTCGTAGGAGCCGAAGTCCTCCTCGATGCGGTCGGCGAGGTCGCCCTCGGGTTCGCCGCCGCCGTTGGGGGACATGTTCTCCCAGAACAGCGTGTGGAGATAGTGGCCACAGCCGTTGTGGGTGACGTCGCTGAGCGCGCCCGGCGTCGAGCCGAAGTCGCCCTCCTCGCGGTTCTGGGCGAGGGTTTCCTCGGCTGCATTGAGGCCGTTGACGTAGCCCTGATGGTGCGTGTCGTGATGCCAGGTCAGTACCTGTTCGGACAGTGCCGGTTCGAGCGCGTCGTAATCGTACGGCAGTGGTGGAAGTTCGTGGTCAGCCATAGTATACACCTCATGAATCGTATCGGTTTCTCGCCTGTTAAGTTTTGAGGAGAGAGACGATATCACACTCCATAAAGTATCGCCGCTCCCGCTGGCGATTTCCCGATACGTCACCGGAACCACTACGGACTCGGACTTAAACCTTTCAGACCGTCTCCGGTCCGTCATTGCCGGTGGGACCGCGACTGGCCTGTGGTCCCAACGGGCTCGCGACAGCAAACCGCATCAGCGACCCCAACCCGACCGCTTACCGTCGTCTCCGCGTTCGCGGTCCGTGACAGGCGGTCTACGACATCTCCTTGTGATGTGCATGCTCGAGCCACTCCTCGAGCGACGGCTGTCCCCAGTACCGCACCGTCTCGCTTCGCCGGTCGTGTTCGAGGACACCGGCATCCTCGAGTTTCGGGAGGTGGACGTGTCGGAGTTCCACCCGAACGGTTTCCCGTTCGTCGGCGGGGTCCGCGTCCCGGTCGGGCGGTGACCGTGCCGAGTCGCGGTCGGCGTCCTCGGCGGCGATCCGCTCGAACGCGACGACGTTCTGTGCTAGGGCTGCGACCGTCGCGACGCCATCGGACTGCTGATTGAGGTAGTACAGCGCGTAGCGCCGTCGTCTGTTCGAGAGGAGATCGAAAACGAGGTCCAGCGACGGCATCGCGTCGGCCTGCAAGGTCGATACACCCTCCCGTTCACGCATCCACGAACCACCTACCGTCTGTTCCCATTCGAAACCACCACGGGCGTCTACTTCGGCCGCCACATTAGACTTTACGTCTGTCTGAAAATATATGTGTGACAACGTCTCAGCTCGCCGTAACTGATACTAGCGACAGCCAAAAC
Organism: Natrinema sp. CGMCC1.2065; assembly: GCF_051225675.1. Lineage (NCBI taxonomy): Archaea > Methanobacteriati > Methanobacteriota > Halobacteria > Halobacteriales > Natrialbaceae > Natrinema > Natrinema sp. CGMCC1.2065. The sequence continues at coordinate 9,349 of NZ_JBPJSJ010000002.1, forward strand.
CGGCGGTGAAGCCGCCGTTCGGTCCGGAATGCGTTACTCGTAGAGCCACTCGGCGTCGTGCTGATCGTAGTCGATCAGCTCGTCCTCGTCGAAGTGGATCGCGATCTCGCGTTCGTTTGCGCCCTCGTCCTCGTGGTCGGCGGCGTGAACGACGTTTCGACCGAGGTCGAGCGCGTAGTCTCCCCGGATCGTTCCGGGTTCGGCCTCGAGCGGGTCGGTCTCGCCGATCATCTGGCGGACCTGCCGGGTCGCGTCCTGGCCCTCCCAGACCATCGGGACGACCGGTCCCGAGGTGATGAAGTCCACGAGGTCGTCGTAGAACGGCTTGTCCTCGTGTTCACCGTAGTGTTCTTCAGCCCGGTCGCGGGGCATGTTCTCGACTTTGATGCCGACGAGCTTGAGCCCGCGGTCCTCGAGTCGGGAGACGACCTCGCCTACGAGGCCGCGCGCGAAGGCGTCGGGCTTGACCATCACGAAGGTTCGCTCGTGATCGCTCATGCTTCCTCGGCCTCGGTTTCGGCGTCTTCGGCCTCGTCGGCCGCCGCTTCCTCGGTCTCGTCGACCGCGTCGTCACCGGCGGGCGCGTCTTCCTCGTCGTCGGCGTCCGTCTCGAGGTCCTCGTCCTCGTCGGTCTCGTCGGCAGGCGTCTCGTCCTGCGTGGGACCCTTGCCGCGACGACCCTCTTCGGTCCACTCCAGGTCTCGGGGTTCGCGCCCGAGCTTGTAGTTTTTCTCCGCCTTGGAGTCGACGAAGTGGAGTACGGAGCCGTCGTTTTTGACGTACATGATGCCCGTACCGGGTTCGATCTCTTCGCCCGTGTAGTCGCAGGTTCGTTTCTCGACCATTATTGTCCTCCGATGGAGTCGGCCTCGCGGGCGGTCTCGCGAAGCTGGAGTACGTCCCCTTCGCGGACCGGCCCGAGGCAGTTACGGGTGATGATGCGTCCCTGATTCTCGCCCTCCTTGATTCGGCATTTGACCTGCATGGCTTCGCCGTGCATGCCGGTCTTGCCGACGATCTCGATGACCTCGGCGGGCGTGGAGCCGCTTTCTTCCTCTTCAGCACTCATCTTTGGTCACCTCAGTCGAGGTCCTCGACCTTGTCGGCGATGTCCTCGACGTCGTCTTCTGCCTCGCCGGCGTCGACGATCGCCGCAGCGGCCGAGCCGACCTCGAGGCCGGCGGCGTGGCCGACGTCGTCCTGGGTCTCGATGAAGACGACGGGGATGCCCTTCTCCTCGGCGAGGTCGGGCAGGTGCATGACGATCTCCTCGGGAGAGACGTCTTCGGCGACGTAGACCAGATCGGCGTTGCCGCGCTCGATGGCCTTCGTGGTTTCGTTCGTTCCTTTCTTTACGCGTCCGGTGTCTCGTGCGACCTCGAGCGCCTCGAGGGCGTCGTCGGCGAGGTCGGCTGGGATGTCGGTGTTGACGTAGACTGACATGGTTGTTCACCTCTCCTACACGTGGGCTCGCGCTCCCCTGCCGTCCGGGCACTGGGTACCCGTGCCGGGCCGATCCCGGCGGAAGTCCTGTGAAGCTAGGAGCATCATCAACCCCGCGTAGGGTGTACACTCGAATAGCGTTGCCCCCCTTAAAAGCGTGTTCAAACGGATGGCGAAGTGAGACACCTCCGCACGGACGAGGTCGGTTCGGGTCGCCATCGGGTGCGAAAAATGACAGAATCGAACGGTCGTGTTCTCCCGGTCGGCAGTGGGTTCCCACACCGCCGGTGAGTACTCCGGTATCGGGACTATCTGAACGCCGCTTTCGCGGCGTCGACGAGAACCTCGGGTTCGTACTGGTGCGTACTCACCGCTGGCACGTCCCGATCCACGTCGAGTTGGTCGTAGACGGCCGTCATCGCGGACCGAACCGAATACTCGACGGTGAACACCACGTCCCGGGGTTGCTCCGCGAACTGGCCGATGAACGCGAGGTTGTTCGATCCCGGTGGGACGACGTCCGGCCGATCGCCGGGCGTCCGCGGCATGAAGTGACTCGTGATAAACGGCATATTACAGGGTATACAGTTCGCGTCCTCGAGGACCGACGGGAGTTCATCGAGATAGCCGAGGTGGTAGCACAGTTCCTCGAGGATCTCTTCGCCGGTGCAGTTCCCCATCTTCTTCTCGACGTAGTTCCCCTCCTCTTCGGGGAACAGGCCGTATCCCCAGAAGACCTTCACGTCGTCGGGCTGGTTCGCGAAGTGGGGCTGGGCGGCGACGACGATGGACATCAGCCAGTTCGACTCGGTGAAGGTGATCAATCCGTTCCCGGGCGCTTCGCCCGTGACCTCGACGATGTGTTCGAGCAGGTCCGGCTCGTCGAGCGTGACGGTGTAAGACGGCCACTTCGTCTCCTGGACGTGGTCGGCAAACGCCGACGGCGTCCCGAACTCGGGGTTGTCCTCGGCGATGTTCTTCCACAGTTCGAAGGACGCCCCCGTCGTGTTCAGGTCGGGCGCTTCGGTCATCGATCCGAGATCCGAGCCGTCGGTCATCGAGCCGTTGGTCACGAAGACGAGATCCGTCGGCTCGACGTCGATCGTCTCGGCTACACCGTCGGCCTCGTAGTGGATCGTTTCGACGGTCTTGCCGTCCCGACCGGGTACGATATCCATATCGGTCACTTCACAGCCGCCCCGGAACTCGACGCCGTGGTCTTCCAGCCACCGCCGAATCGGTCGGACCATCGAATCGTACTGGTTGTACTTGGTCCGGTGGATCCCCTCCATGGTGTTCAACCGGGGGAACTCGTGCATGAAGCGGTGCATGTATCGTCGCATCTCCGCGACGCTGTGCCAGGGCTGGAAGGCGAACGTCGTCGCCCAGATGTACCAGAACGTCGTCTCGAAAAAGGAGTCGGAAAACCACTCCTCGATCCGCGTGTCGCCGAGTTGCTCCTCGGGCGTCAGGACCAGTTGGAGCAAGGAGAGCCGATGCTCCATCTCGAACCCGTACGACGAGACGTCGAGGACCTCCTGTTCGTCGCCCAGCAACCGAGCGACGGCGTACGTCTGATGGTCCTCGTTGAACTCGTCCATGACGTCCTTGACCGATCGCTCGCGGTCCTCGAGCGACGGAATCGTCTCGAGCAGGTCCCACGTACACTCGTACGTCGGGAAGTTGAGCATCCGGCCGCCTCGAATGACGTATCCCTCCTCGGGCGAGCCGGCTCCGTCGAGTGCCCCGCCCATCACGTCCAGTTTCTCTAGGACGTGGACGTTCTCGCCCGGCAGTTCGCTGTCACGGACGAGGAACGCGGCTCCGGCGAGGGATGCGATCCCCCCGCCGACGAAGTACGCCTCCCGTTCCGATCCGTCCTGTCGCTGGGGTTGTTCGTTACTCATATGATCTTCCCTCCGTGTTCCCGATCGACGTCCCGTTTCGCCGGCACGGCCAGTGTGAATCCGTCCTGTCGTACATGTACAACCACACTTAGATTATTGATACGACCGGTCTTGAAATCGGACAGCAGTTCTCATAGCGTGGAAATGATGAACAGGTTATGAGTTTCCGGAAATTGCCGTCCCGATCGGACGCGGTTCGACGGACGGAGACGGCGAAAGTCGCCGAATCGATCCTCGAGCCGGGACACGGAGTCGCGATGGTCGAGGGCACCGTCGACGACGGCGTCCGCGCATGAGTGAATAATTATACCGGCACACACGAAGCGGCCGTATGAACGCGGACGCGGACGTCGTTACACTCGCGCGAACACTCCATGCAGAAGCCGAGCGCGCCAACGAACGGCGGGCGCTGGTCCTTGCGGGAGACCGAGAGCGCGGGTACGATCGTCTCGAGTCGATCCTCGATACCCTGTCGGTCCCGATTACGGCGACGACGCTGGTCGGGCCCGACGACCGACTTCGCTGCGAACAGTTGCCCCAGGCCAACGCGAGCGAATTGCTGGGAACGACGCGAGAGGTGATCGCCGTCGACGCTCACGCGGAACTCCGGCCCAACGCCGTCGGGAAAGTCGCCGGTGCGGTCGACGGCGGCGGCCTCCTCGTCTTGCTCGTGCCGCCGCTCGAGGCGTGGCCGGACCGCCGCGACGGGTTCGACGAATCGCTTGCCGTCCCGCCGTTCGAACTGGACGATGTCTCCGGCCGCTTCCGACGACGGCTCGTCGAGACCGTACGGGCGCACCGCGGCGTCGCCATCGTCGACCTCGAGTCAGGACGGATCGAGGCCGACGGCCTGACCCACCCGTCCCCGCGGCTGGCGACGGCCGATCCCGCACCGCCGCCGGATCGACGGTTCCCGATGGCCGCCTACGAGGCCTGCCTGACGGGCGATCAGGCCGACGCCGTCGCCGCCCTCGAGTCGCTGTCCGAGGCCGATCGGGCCGTCGTCCTCGAGGCCGACCGAGGACGGGGCAAGTCCAGCGCGGCGGGGATCGCCGCGGGCGCGTTCGCCACCGCCGGCGAGGACGTCCTTGTGACCGCCCCGGCGGCCCGAAACGCGGCGGAACTGTTCGATCGCGCGGGCGAACTCTGCCGGACGCTCGACGACGACGCGACGGTCGAGTCCCGCCGGATCGAGACGAGCGCGGGCGGCTCGGTCCGGTTCCGCGAGCCGACGGCCGCGGCGGAAACGACCGAAACGGCCGATATCGTCCTCGTCGACGAGGCCGCTGCGCTTCCCGTTGCGACCCTCGAGTCCCTGCTGACCGCGGACCGGGTCGCGTTCGCGACGACGATCCACGGTTACGAGGGAGCCGGTCGGGGCTTCTCGGTCCGGTTCCGGGACCGGCTGACCGAGAGCGACCACGAGGTGACCGACTGCCGGCTCGTCGAGCCGATCCGGTACGCCGGGGGCGATCCCGTCGAGGTGTGGGCTTTCCGCGCGTTGCTGCTCGACGCCCGGCCGCCGGTCGAGCCGCTGGTCGCCGACGCCGACCCCGACTCGGTCGAGTACCGCCGGCTCGAGCCCGACGCCCTCCTCGCGGACGAGCGCCTGCTCCGAGAGGCCTTCGGCCTGCTCGTCCTCGCACACTACCGGACCGAACCCAACGACCTCGCGCGCCTGCTCGACGCCCCCAACCTCGAGGCCCGCGCGTTGGTACGGGACGGCCACGTCGTCAGCGTCGCCCTGCTCGCGCGGGAGGGGAACCTGTCGCCCGATCGCCGCGCGATGATGTACGAGGGCGGCCGGATTCGGGGTAACATGCTGCCGGACGTGCTGACCAGCCAGCTGCGCGACGAGGCCGCCGGCGAGCCCGCGGGCCTGCGGGTCGTCCGCATCGCGACCCACCACGCGGCCCGCTCGCGGGGGCTGGGCTCGTTATTGCTCGAGCGCGTTCGCGAGGAGTTCGGCGACGGCGCGGATTCGATCGACTGGCTCGGGACCGGCTTCGGCGCGACCCCCGGCCTGCTCGCGTTCTGGCGGGCGAACGGCTATCGGACGGTCCACGTCTCGACGACCCGCAACGATTCGAGCGGCGAGTACTCCGCGCTCATGCTCGCGCCGACGACGGACGCGGGCCGGCGGCTCCACGACCGCCACGCCGAGTGGTTTGCCGGCCGATTCGGGGCCTGCTGTTCGGACTCGCTCGCCGACCTCGAGCCCGACGTGGCCCGTGCCGTCCTCCGGAGCGTCGACGCCGAGGCCGCGCCGCCGCTCGAGTTGTCCGATCACGAGTGGCGGGTCGTCGCCGGAGCCGCCTACGGGCCGGGCCTGTTCGACGTCGACCCCGGCCCCTTCCGCGGTCTCGTCGTCCGATACCTCGCCGACGACCCCGACGGTGTCGACCTGACCGCCCGCGAGGAGCGGCTGCTCGTCCTGCGCGTTCTGCAGGCCCGGGACTGGGAGTCCGTTGCCGACCGCCTCGAGTTCCATTCGACCAGCCAGTGTATGCGCGCGCTGGGCGACGCCGTCTGTCCGCTGGTCGATCGCTACGGGACCGCGGCGGTGCTCGCGGTTCGGGAGCGGTTCGCCGACGAGTGAGTCCGCAGTACCGCGAACGGCGGGCCGTCCCTCACCCCGTTTTCACGAACTTCGCCGTCCCGTTCTGTTCGACGGCGATCCGATACCGGTGATAACTGAACTCGACCTCCATCTGGGCCTCCGGTGCCGGCGGGTTCGAAAAGAGTTCGGCGAGCATCCCGTCCACACAGTCGTATATCGTCGGGAGGTCGGTCGAATCGACGCCCTCGAGGTCCATGATCGCCTCGATGATCTGTACCGTCGGGTTCTCGCCGTCGGGGTCGAGCGTCCGGTGAACGATCTCACTCTCGGTCTGATCCGTCATCGTCCCTGCCAATGGGAACCCCCAGTATAGATGTCCGGCATGATTCCGCTCTCCGAGACGCCGTCCCCGGCACGCACCCTCAAAACAGCCGTCGACGCAGCCGCTCGGGAAGGAGATCAACGAGCCACGCGATGGCCCGCCAGCGCCGCGTGACGTAGGCGTGCGTTCGCTTCTTCTCGATCGCTCGAGCGATCTGTGCGGCCGCCGTTTCGGGCGAACACTCCCAGAAGCCGCCCAGCGACAGCTTGGTGTCGACGAACCCCGGCTCGATGGTCGTGATCGCCACGTCCGTATCGCGATCGCCCTCCCGATAGCGAAGCCCTTCCAGATACGTCGAGACGTAGGCCTTGGAGGCGCTGTACGCCGGCGCGTCGTCGTTACCGATGTGGGCCGCCACGGACGAGATCCCCACGAGGTGGCCGTCCGACTCGCTGGCGTGGTCCGGCGTCGACTCGAAGTATTCCATCGCGGCCGTCGCCAGCGCGGTAAACCCGCGGACGTTGACGTCGATCGTCTGCCGTTCGGGCTCCCACTCGAGGTCCCGATTGACGGTCGCGACCCCGGCGCTGAGGACGACGAGGTCGACCGACGGCATCGCCTCCGCGAGGTCGAAAAAGCCCTGTCTGGCGTCCTCGACTGCGGTGACGTCCATCGTCGCGACGTAGGACTTGGTCGGTAGTTCGTTCCCGATCCGCCGCATCCGTTCGGTTCGCCGGGCCGCAAGTCCGATCTCGTAGCCGTCGGCCGCCAGCCGTCGGGAAAGCGCCTCGCCGATCCCCGAGGACGCGCCGACGACGATCGCACCGGGTTGCTGTGTCATATCCACAGGTTCGGAGCCGCGTACCTAACCCTACTGAAGGCGGTAGGCATTTGCCGCAGTCCGTCGTCGCCGTCAGTATGGTCGACGTGGTCCTCGTCGTCGCCGTCGCGTTGCTCGCCGGTGCGATCGTCGGCGCGGCCGTCCCGATGGTGCCCAGCGGTCTCCTCTCGCTGGCGGGGCTCGGCGTCTACTGGTGGGGGTCCGGCACCGCGGAGATCAGCGTCCTCACGTTCGCCGTCCTGGCCGTCATCGCCGTCGTCACGGCACTCATCGAGTTCTTCGGCGGGTCGATCGCCGCCCGCGCCGGTGGCGCGTCGTGGCTGACGACCGCCGTCGCCGCCGGCGTCGGCATCGTCCTCATGCTCGTCACCGGCCCGGTCGGGCTACTGGCCGGCCTCTTCGGGACCGTCTTCGTCCTCGAGTTCGTCCGCGGCGAGGAACTCGAGGGCAGCGCCCGGTCGGCGGTCTACACGACGGTCGGGACCCTCGCGTCGACGGCGGTCCAGGTGCTGTTGACGGCCACGATTTTGCTTGGCTTTCTCGTCGCGGTCTTCCTGCTGTGAGCCGCGGGAAACACTGAAGTCGTGGGTATCGTTCACGGAGAATGATGGACTGTACCGAACCCGACTGTCAGCGCCAAGCGGCGGTCGAGTTACACGTTCCGTGGGACGAGAACCGGCACGTCTGTGCCGCCCACGCCCGCGTGCTGGGTCGGCAGGATGGCGTCGTCGCCGATCCGTTACCGGATCGGGGTGACGACCTGCTCGAGTAATCGGCAGGAGCGTGGGAATCCCCGACTCAGAGAGCCGTCCCGTCTCGAAACGGCCTCAGGGATGTGTGTAGTACGCGACGGTCTCCGCGTCGTCCTCCTCGTCACTTTCGTGCCGATCGATCCGCGCGAACCCGACCCGCTCGAACTGCACCAGTTCGTCGGGCTCGAGGTCGGCGACGCCGGGCTCGGCGTGACCCGTGACGTCGCCGTCGATCGTCCGCATGCGGAGGGGGACGCGGCCGTCGGCCGGCACCCAGTGGACGACGTCAACGCCCTCCTCGCGGACCACGTCGAGATCGTCGGTGGCGTACCGCAACGCGCCGTCCTCGAGTTCGAACCCGCCCAGTCCCTTCAACCAGAGTCGCGTGTCCTCGGCGGCCGGCTCGGGGAGGTCCTCGCTCTCGAGCATAACTGAGTCGCCGACGGGGATCTCTCGGACGCCCCGTTCCTCGTGGTTGGGGTGCAGCGGCGGGTTCGCCTCGGCGGGCGGGTCACCGGCGAGGGGGACCTGATTGCCGTCGCGGACGAAGAAGCGGCGGTCCGTCTCCTCGTCGATCAGGTCGCGGTTGGCGGCGTAGATCGAACTCATCGCCAGATCGACGTCGCTGGTCGAGGTGCCGAGGCCCACCATCGCCTCGACGATGGCCTCGCCCCGAATACCGCGCCGGCGCAGGCTCTTGAGCGTCGGCGCTCGCGGGTCGTCCCAGCCGTCGAGTTCGCCTCGCTCGATCAGCTCCGAGATGGTCGAGGTACTCATCTTGACGTCGTAGTCGTCGAGCTGGACGTGGCCCCAGTGGACGACTTCCGGATACTCCCAGTCGAAGTAGTCGTAGACGAACTGTTGGCGCTTCGCGGAGTCCTGTAGGTCGATCCCGCGGATGATGTGGGTGATCCCGAGCAGGTGATCGTCGATCCCCGACTGGAAGTCGAGCATCGGCCAGCAGCGGTACTCGCTGGCTTCCTCGCGGGGGTGTGGCGTATCGATCATCCGGAAGGCGACCCAGTCCCGCAGTGCCGGGTTCTTGTGTTCGATGTCCGTTTTCACGCGGAGAACCATCTCACCGCTTTCGTACTCCCCGTCGATCATGGCCGCGAACTCCTCGCGGACCGTCTCGACGTCTTTCTCGCGGTGGGGACAGGCCTCGCCGCTGTTTTTCAACTCGGAGAATTCCTCGCCCGAACACGAGCAGGTGTAGGCCCCGCCGAGGTCGATCAGCTCGCGGGCGTGGTCGTAGTAGGTCTCGAGGCGATCGCTGGCCTTGTAAACGTCGTCGGGCTCGAAGCCGAGATATTCGAGGTCCTCGAGGATCGCGTCGTAGGCCTCGAGATCGGGCCGCTTGGTCTCGGGGTCGGTGTCGTCGAAGCGCACGCAGAACCAGCCGTCGTAGCGCTCGCGATAGGTGCCGATGACGGCGGGCATCCGGGCGTGGCCGACGTGCCACGGGCCGTTGGGGTTGGGCGCACACCGCATCCGGATCTCGTCGTAGTCGTCCGCGTTCGGGAGATCGGGGAGGTCGTGTTCGTCTTCTTCCGCCTCGGCCTCGATCTCGGCGAGTTCCTCGGGCGCGAGTTCTTCGAGGCGCTCGCGTTTCTCGTCGTAGCCGAGGTCGTTGACCCGGCCGACGACGCCGCCGGCGATGCCCGGAATCTCGTCGCCGTGTTGGCGGAAGTCGGGGTTGTCGCCCATCAGCGGCCCCATGATGGCACCGACGTCGGCGTCGCTCTCGTGTTTGACGGCGTTCAACAGCGCGTGCTTCTCGACCTCGCGCTCGATGCGTTCGCGTAAGTCGTCGTCCATTACCGGGCGGTACTTCCGCCCGGGCCAAAACCCTCGCGATTCGGGCCGCAACCGACGCACACAACGGCGGCTACCCGTGACGGGTCGGGGAAGTCACTACCGGCACACCCATCCCCGTCCTGTGGTCGTACAGAAAGATCGGCACGATAGCCCGTCTCAGTCTCGAGGTCCCCCTCGTCTTCTCGGAGCGATGCGACCGGAACGTCGGTTCGCTCGACCAGCGTGTAGAACTCGCCGGCCGTCCCCTCACGGGGCTCGTTCGGCGCGACGGGGTCGATCTCGTTTTCGTTCGGGCCGGCGGTCCCGAGGACCGAGTCGAGACAGTCGGCGGTCGCGATCGCACCGACCGCCATTGCCGTCCCGAGTAGGTCGCGTCGGGAGAGCCCGCCGGCTCCGTCCGTGGAGTCGTCAGTCATATCAACCGCTCGGTGGGGAATTCGCAACAGAATCCGGGCGAAATCGAACGCCGTCTCGAGCGGTGCGTCGCCCGTGCCGACCGCCAGCGGGTGCCCGATCGAGCGTCAGTAGCCGCGTTCGATCAGGTAATCCGCCAGCTCACAGAGCAGGTCGCGGGCCTCGTTGTCCGGCAGTACCTCGAGTCGGCGCTTGCCCCGTTCGACGAGATCGGTCGCGGTTTCGTCGGCGTAGGCGATCGAGCCCGACGCCTCGAGTTCGGCGACGGCGTCGTCGATCTCGGCCTCCGTGACCGCCTCGACGTCGTCGGTATCGACGAGGTTCTCGACGTCGACGCCCTGCTCGCGGGCGTGGACGGTGATCAGGGTCTGTTTGTTCTCGACGAGGTCGCTCCCGCGCTGTTTGCCCAGTTGTTCGCTCGGGACGGTCAGATCGAGGACGTCGTCCCGGATCTGGAACGCGCGGCCGATGTCGAGCCCGTAGCCGTAGAGTTCCTCGATGGTCTCGTCGTCGGCCCCGAGCAAGATCGCAGGGAGACACGCCGACGCGGCGTACAACACGGCCGTCTTCTGCTCGACCATCTCGAGGTACTCGTCGGGGGAAACGTCGGCCCGTTCCTCGAAGGTGACATCCAGCGACTGGCCCTCACAGATGTCCGTACAGGTCGTCGCCAGCACGTCGAGCGCGTCGACGATCCGATCCGACTCCGCGCCCGTCTCGAGCATGATCTCGAAGGCCTTCGAGTAGAGCGTGTCGCCGGCGAGGATCGCCGTCTCGAGGTCGTACTCCTTGTGGACGGCCGGCACCCCACGGCGGAGGTCGTCGTCGTCCATGATGTCGTCGTGGATCAGGGTAAACGACTGGATGACCTCGACGCTGACCGCGGCGGCCATCATATCGACCGGCCCGCTCCCGTCGACCGGGTCGAACGAGCGGTAGTCCGCCGACAGCGGATCGACGTCGGTCAGCGCCTCCGCGGTCGTCAGCAACACCGTCGGTCGGAGTCGCTTGCCGCCCGCATCGAGCAAGTAGCGGGAGGCTTCGTAGAGCCGCTCGGGCCGCTTGATCGGTAGCTCCTCGGGAATCGCGTCGTTGACCTGCTCGCGGCGCTTCCGGACCGCCTCGAGCACCGCCTCTTCGCGTGCCTCTGGGCTCGTCATATCAGTCGACTAGCTGGATGAGGTTCCCGTTGCGTGTCACGTGAAGATCTCGGCCCATCTTGTAGCCCTCGCTCTCACAGAGATTGACGTAGCTGGAGAAGCCGCTCATGTCCTGGTGGGCGGGGATGACGTGTTGCGGTTGGAGCGCATCGAGCATCTCGTAGTGCCCCTCTTGGTTGAGGTGACCAGAGACGTGGATGTCGTCGTAGACGCGTGCGCCCTGCATGCCGAGCAACTTCTCGGCCTGGTAGCGCTGGCCCTCGTTGGTCGGCTCCGGGATGACCCGTGCCGAGAAGACGACTTTGTCGCCGTCGTCCAGTTCGTAGGGCGTCTCGCCGCGGGCCATTCGGGTGAGCATCGCGCGGGGCTCGCCCTGGTGGCCGGTGACGATGGGCAAGTAGTTCTCCTTGCCTTCGTTCATGATGCGTTTGAACGTCCGGTCGACGGATTTCCGGTGGCCGAACATCCCCAGATCCGAGGGGAAGTCGATGAAGTCGAGCCGTTCGGCAGTGCCCGAATACTTCTCCATCGACCGCCCGAGCAGGACCGGCTGCCGGCCGATGTCGTCGGCGAACTCGACCAGCGATTTGACGCGGGCGATATGGCTCGAGAACGTCGTCGCGACGATGCCGCCGTCGTAATCTTCCACACTGTAGAGGACGTCCCGGAGGTGTTCGCGGGCGACCTTCTCGGAGGGGGTCCGTCCCTTCTTGCTGGCGTTGGTACAGTCCTCGATGTAACACAGCACGCCGTTGCCCTCGCGACCGATCTCGCGGAACCGCTCCATGTCGATCGGGTCGCCGATGACGGGCGTGTGGTCCATGCGCTTGTCAAGCCCGTAGACGATCGCCCCCTCGGGCGTGTGAAGGACCGGGTTAATGGCGTCGATGATCGAGTGGGTGACGTTGACGAACTCGAGTTCGTTGCGGTCGCCGATCGACATCGTCTCGCCGGCCTCCATCTTGACGAGGTCGTTCTCGACGCCGAACTTCTGTTCACCCTCGATCTGTTGTTTGACCAGCTCGATCGTAAACGGCGACGCGACGATCGGCGCGTCGTATCGGTGTGCCAGCTTCGAGATGGCACCGATGTGGTCGAGGTGCCCGTGGGTCGGCACGATGGCCTTGACGTCGCCCTCGAGGTCGCTCATGACCCGGTCGTCCGGGATTGCGCCCATATCGATCAGGTCGAGACTGTGCATCCGTTCGGTTTCGACGTTGTCGTGGATCAGGACCTGCGAGAGGTTCAGACCCATGTCGAAGATGACGACGTCGTCGCCGGCGCGGACGGCAGTCATCTGCCGTCCGACTTCTTCGTAGCCGCCAATGGTTGCGATTTCGATTTCCATGGTTCGTAGCACTGAAAGCCGCGTGATGGACTCTCATCGAAACTGTCCGCGGACGCCTAGTCGTACGGCCCCGGCGTCTTGCAGCGCGTCGGCCATCCCGCTATGCGCTCGCGGGGACGATCGTCCCCGTCCGGCTCACGACATCGTGAGCCACCGAGCGCACTTGCCCGCGGGTTTCGTTGCTCCCCCCTACACGCCCGGGCATTAAAAACGCAGTGGGTTGGCCGTCCGGAGCGACCGTCTCGTGGGGGCGGTCCGGGCGGAACGCGGGGGGCTGTCACGGGTTTCGAGACACCGTAATCCATTTCTCTATTCGGCCGAAACCGGTGGGCAATACATGCTTTCGGAGGGATCGTCGTGTACGTAATCATCGTCGGTGCCGGCGAGGTCGGGCGCTCGATCGCCGCGAACCTCGAGGACGGCCACGACGTGGTCGTCATCGACCGCGACGCGAACGTCGTCGAGGAACTCACCTACTCGCTGGACGTGCTGACGATTCGGGGCGACGGGACCGACCTCGAGATCCTTCGTGAGGCGGACCTCGAGCGGGCGGAACTGGTCATCGCCTGTACCGACAACGACGAGACCAACGCGGTCGTCTGTGGCGCGGCCAAGGCCGCGACGGACGTCTTCACGGTCGCTCGAGTGCGCCGCCGGACGCTGCTGGAAACGTGGCAGGGATCGCAGGGTGCCTTCGGCGTCGATTTCATGGTCTGTACGGACCTGTTGACCGCGCGGGCGATCTTCCGTATCTCCGGCCTGCCCAGCGCACACGACGTCGACACGTTCGCCGGCGGACTGGTCCGGATGGCCGAGTTCGACATTCCGACGGATAGTCCGATCGTGGACCTGACCGTCAGCGAGGCCGACTGTTACGACTCGCTGACGTTCGCGGCGATCTTCCGCGACGACGAGATGATCGTAACCCGGGGTGACACACACATTCGGGCGGGCGACCGGGTCGTCGTCATCGGTAGTCCCGACTCGATCAACGAGTTCGCCGACGAGGTCGCGACCAAACCGGACGACGCCGAGGAGGTCGTCATCGTCGGCGGCAGCGAGGTCGGTTACCAGGCGGCCCGCGAGTTCGAGGACCACGGGTTCCGGCCGCGGCTGATCGAGCGGGACCACGAACGGGCCCGCGAGATCGCCGAATCGCTGCCGAACACGATGGTCATGGAAAGCGACGCGACCAACTCCGAGTTCCTCGCGCGCGAACACGTCGGCGAGGCCGACGTCGTCGTCGCCGCCTTAGACAGCGACGAGAAGAACCTGCTCGTCTCCCTGCTTGCCGATCGGCTCGGCGTCGACCGTACCGTCGCGATCATCGAGAACCCCGAGTACGCCGACCTCTTCGAGACCGTCGGGATCGACGTCGCGATCAACCCCCGCGAGGAGACCGCCGAAGAGATCATCCGGTTTACCCGGACCGACAACACCGAGAAGATCGCGATGCTCGAACACGACCGTGCCGAGGTCATCGAGATCGAGATCGGCCCGGAGAGCGTCCTCGCCGGGCGTGAAATCGTCGACGCGACCGACGATCTCCCTCCCGGCGTCGTCATCGGCGCGATTTCGCGGTCCGGCGACCACATCACACCCCGCGGGTCGACCGTCATCGAGCCCGGTGACCACGTCATCGTCTTCGTCGATGCGACGGTCCTCGACGACGTCCTCGACCTGATCTAGCGCCGCTGTTCGTTCTCCGCAGTTTCCGTCGCCACAGCCTCCGCTCTCGTCGACCAAGCACTGTCACTCGTCTCGATCCCGGTTCGACAGTCGCCTCGAGGACGAGGCGACGGGCCACCACCAACCGTCAGCGACGGATACCGCGATAAAGGACGTATGCGACGAAGAAGAGAACGTACGCCGCTGCGAGGCCGACCGTAACGGTCGAGCGGCCGAGGAAGGCGATGACGAGTATCAGGACCGGCCCCGCAAGCAGGAGCGAATCGAAGACCCGGTCCTCCGCGCCCGACTCGAGGAGGTCGCCGACGATCGGGATATCAGAGACGGTCATCGGTAGAGCCCCCCGCGGTCGAAGACCGCCCGCAGCGTCACCAGCACGGGAATGATCTCGAGGCGGCCGATCCACATGTTAAAGAGGAACATGACCTTGCCGAGCGTCGGGAGCGACTCCGGCCCGGTGATACCCGCCGAGAGGCCGACGTTCCCCTGTGCGCTTGCCACTTCGAAGATAACGTTCTCGAGGGTGTACTCGCCCTGCGGGAGCATGATGAGAAGCGCGAAGGTGCCGAGCCCGAGGAAGAGGAACCAGAGCGCGGCGATGATCGCCGCTTCCTCGAACTCCTGGCGTATTTCCTGCTCGTTGAGCCGGCGGCCGTTGATCTTCAGTCGGCGGACGGCCGTCTCGGGGTAGAAGACGTCCGCGATACGGAACCGGATCCCTTTCAGGAGGGTGAGCGCTCGGATCAGCTTGATCCCGCCGACCGTCGACCCCGCCGCGCCGCCGACGACCATCCCGAACACGACGGTGAGCTGGGCCTGTGCCGACCAGCGCCCCAGCGCGACGTTCGTCGCGTCGGTCGCGGTCTGGAAGCCGGCACAGGTCGCCGCCGAGACGAACTGGAACGAGCCGTACCGGAACGCGGTAAACAGGGAGTCGTACGTGTCACTGACGTACACCAGCACGGTCAGCAGAACCGTCCCGATCCCCATGTAGATGAACACCCAGCGGGTCTGCAGGTCCGAATAGAGGTTCCGCAGGTCACCCTGCAGGATGAGATAGTGGACGGGGAACGCGATGCTGCCAAGCAGCATGATCGGGAGGAGCGCGAAGTCGATGGCCACGCTGTCGTAGGTCGCGATCGAGTTGTCAGTGATCGAGAACCCGCCGGTCGCCAGCCCCGTCATGCCGTGGTTGATCGCCCCCCAGAGCGGCATTCCGACGACCCACAGCAGCAGGATCGAGACGAACGTAAAGAGGATGAAGATCCACCAGATCGTCTGCACGGTCGAGACGATGCTCGGGTGGATCCGCTCGGAGCGGGCTTCGCTCTCGTAGAGGGTCAGCGAGCCGCTCCCCGGCCGGGCGAGGATCGCCGTCGTGAGGACGATCACGCCCACGCCGCCGATCCACTCGATGAACGACCGCCACCACTGCAGCGTCCGCGGCAGGACCTCCTCGTTGTCGGTCATCGTCAGCCCGGTCCCGGTGAAGCCGCTCATGCTCTCGAAGACGGCATTGATCGGGTTCGTAAACGCCGCGAGCGTCGACGTCTGGGACGGCTCGCCGAGGATCGGCGGCGCGAGTTCGACCGTCCACGCGATGAGGAGGAACGGCAGCGAACCGAAGATCGCGACACAGAACCAGCCCAGCGCGGCGATGATCATCCCGTGGAGCTTGCCGGGCCGGGCCGCGTCCCGGAACCGCGAGGTCAAGATGTAGCCGACGGCAAAGGGGACCAGTCCCGCGACGACCAGTGCCGGAATCGCGTAGTACTCCCCCCAGATGAGCGGCACGAGGATCGAAACGAACAGCAGTCCGGCCAGCGCCTGAAAGATGCGGCCCAGGTCCCGTCCGATGGTCCGTGCCGCCCCCTTCATCCGTCACCCTCCACCGGCTTCGGAGACGCCGGTACGGTGAGGGCTTGCCGCCCCGCTCGAGGCAGGGCTCCCGAAGACGGCCGTGCGGTACCAGCGGCGTCGGTCCGGACCCACCGTCGATCGACCGTCATTGGACTCGGTCTTCGGGATGGCCGAACACGTCCGTGAGTTCGGGTTCCGCACCGAACGCCGAATAGACCGTCAGGAGGTCCCCGGCCTCGATCCGCGTATTCCCCCGTGGCGTGATCGGCGGATCCTCGCCCTCGCGTTCGATCGCGACGACCAGGACGTCCTCGGAGAGGAGGTCACCGTCAGCCGCCTCGATGAGGGTCTTCCCGGCGATCGGCGCGTTTTCCGTCACCTCTATCTCGAACACTTCCGCCTGCTCGCCGATCCGCATGTAGTCGACGATCGCCGGGCGAGCGACCGCCCGATAGAGGTATTCGGCGATGAGTTCCTGCGGATTCTCCATCGTGTTGACGCCGATCTGGCGGAACACGTTCATGTGTTCGGGATCGTGAACGACCGAGACGATGTTGGGGACCTCGTGTTCCTGGGCGAGCAGACAGACCATGATGTTGGTCGCGTCCCGGTCGGTCGTACTGATCAGGGCGTCCGCCCGCTCGATGCCGGCGTCCTGAAGCGCATTGTGATCGGTTGCATCGTCCTCGAGAATCAGACAGTCGTACGTACCGGCGGCCCGATCCGCTCGTTCGGGATCGTTCTCAATGACGACGACTTCGTTTCCCGAACGCGTCGCGATATCGATGAGGGGTTGGCCGATATCGCCCGCACCGACGATGACGATATACATTAGATCGGTGTTCTTGCGTGACCGTTGAAAATATACCGCTTCGGTGACCGTCTCGGTCGCCCCGAACGAGAGGAACTCGATCCCGTGCGAATCCGTCGAGAGAGCTACCGGGACGGGATCATTTCCACGGCCAGTCCCGTTGGCGCTGCCGTCTCGATCGCTCCGTGGTTTCCGACAGAATCCGTTCGATCGCCCAACCGGCCCACAGGAAGACGACCGCGATGAAAACGGCCATCTCGAGTCGGATCACCTCCCCGTATCGGACGGCAAGGACGAGGGCCATGATCGCCACCGCGGCGGCGACGACGCCAAAGACGTCGTAGAACGTATGTGGGTGGCGAACGCTTGGTAATCGAACGTGCATAGTACTATCTACGCGCTGTCAGTATATAATCCTATTCACGAAACCGATCGATACTCCCCCTTCGAGGCCCATTTTCGAGGCGCTTTTTCGCCGGCCACAACGGTGTCACGGGTGGAAACCGTCTTACGATGGATTAATGGGACCGAATCGAAATGCGATAACTACCGTGTCTAGATGTACTTCCGCGAGCGGGGTGTTCCATGCGGCTCCGAACTGACTGGCGCGCCAGCGTCGCGCTCGTCGGAACCGTTCTCAAGTATCTCTCCGTGCCGCTGGTCCTTCCGCTCGTCGTGGCGCTTATCTATCGCGATCCAGTCGTCCCGTTCGTCGCGACGATCGCGCTGACGGTCGCAGTCGGCGAGGGTCTCGAGCGGCTCAGCCCCGAACCGGACCTCGATATCCGCGAGGCGATGCTGTTCGTCGCGATCTCGTGGCTCGCGGTCGCGGTCGTGGGGGCAGTGCCGTACGTGATCGCGGGCTGGGGGACCGAGTCGACGCTTGCCCATCCCGTCAACGCCCTCTTCGAGTCGATGTCCGGGTTCACGACGACCGGAGCGACCGTCCTGGGCGAAATTTCCCTCGAGCGCCATTCCCACGCGATCATGATGTGGCGACAGCTCACCCAGTGGCTCGGCGGGATGGGGATCATCGTGTTGATGGTCGCGATCCTCCCTGAAATCGCCGTCAGCGGTGCCCAGCTCGTCGATTCGGAGGCTCCGGGCCCCGAGCTACAGAAACTCACGCCGCGGATCGCGGAGACCGCCCGTATCCTCTGGCTGGTCTACTTCGCCTTTACCGTCGTCTATATCGCTATTCTCTACGGCTTGCACCTCGCGGGAGCGGCACCTAACATGGGGCTGTACAACGCCATCGCCCACGGGTTCACGACGCTCCCGACCGGCGGGTTCTCGCCGGAGGCCGACAGCGTCGCGGCCTTCTCGGCGGCCGTGCAGTGGACCGCCGTGCCGTTCATGATCATCGCCGGGACCAACTTCGCGCTGTTCTGGCACGTCTTCAGCGGGGAGGGCCACCGCTTCGTCCGCAACTCCGAGTTCCGCGCCTACATCACCGCGATCGCCGGACTCACTGCCCTCTTGGCCGGGATGCTCTACGTTGGCACCGCGCCTGCCTTGGCGGAACTCGGCGGCGTGACCGAAGGCGTGTTCGAGAACTCGCTGCGCCAGAGCGCCTTCCAGATCTCCTCGCTGTTGACCTCGACGGGGTACGCGACCAGTGACTTCGTCGACTGGAGTTCGACGGGGAAGATCGTCCTCCTATTCGCGATGCTCGTGGGCGGCTGTGCCGGCTCGACGGGCGGTGGCGTCAAGGTCGTCCGATGGCTGATCATCTTCAAAGTCCTTCGGCGGGAGCTGTTTACCGCGTCCCACCCCGAGGTCGTCCGTCCGATCCGGCTCGGCGGCAACGTCGTCGACGAGGACGCCATCCGGGGCGTCCTCGGCTTTACCTTCATGTACCTCATCATCTTCGCCGGCGCGACCCTGCTGATCGCGCTGGACGTCAGTCGGGCCAGCGCGATCGCGAACTTCTCCCCGCTCGAGGCCTTCAGCGCGAGCCTCGCGACGATCGGGAACATCGGCCCCGGCTTCGGCCACCTCGGACCGTTCGGCAGCTACCTGGATTTCCCGGTCCCATCGAAACTCCTGATGATCTTCCTGATGTGGATCGGCCGCCTCGAGATCATCCCGGTACTGATCCTCTTTACCGGCGGGTTCTGGACCCGCTGAACGGATCGGCTCGCCTCCGTGCGGTCGATCCCGCTCCCTGCTCTCGCGTTCGTCCGATTCCCGTCAGTCCCGACACGGCCACGATCTGCACCACGGATGCGCCGGGACCCAGTAATAGCAACCCACCTCAGTCGATCGTCGTCCCCGGGTTCTCGCCCGCGAGGAACGACGCCAAGCCCTCGAGCCCGAAGATCGACGCCTCGGCCTCGAGACCGAGCAGCGTCCGCACCTTGCCGGCCATCCCGCCGGTCACGTCGGTCGCCTCGCTGGCTCCCAGGACGTCGGCGACGGCGTCGAAGTCGTCGATCCGGTCGATGACCGCATCCTCACCGTCCAGTACGCCGGGCACCGTCGAACAGAGCCCGACCCGATCGGCCTCGAGGGCTCGAGCCAACGCCGCCACCAGTTCGTCGCCGCTGACGACGGTCGCGCCTTCGCCTGCGTGGGCGATCATATCGCCGTGGAGGACGGGAACGAATCCCTCGGCGAGCATCGTCTCGACCTGCCCGGTCGGCAGATCGAGTTCGCCCTCGCCGTCGCGATGGCCCGCCGAGAGGGGATGGACCGGCACCGCCTCGACGTCGCGCTCGAGCAGCCGTCCGAGGACGAACTGATTGAGCGTCTTCATGGCGCCGTGAATATCGAGCGCCGCGGTCGCGTCGCGGGTCCCCGCCGTCGTGGTGACGCCGTGTTCGCTGGCGTTGTGGTGGCCGAAACTGCCGCCGCCGTGGACGACGACGAGGTCCTCATCGCCCTTGAGCGCGGCGATCGCGTCCGCCGCCCGCGCCAGGGCGTCGCCGTCGAGGGTCTCCGGCCGGTCCTTTGCGGTGATGACGCTGCCGCCGAGTTTCAGGACGATCATTCGACCCGCTTCACCCCGGTTTCTGCCAGTTCGGCGCGGAAGGCGTCCTCACAGCCCGGCGTGAACGAGAGTGCGGTCTCGGTCTCCTCGGTGGGATCGAGCGCGACGATACAGCCCCCGCCGCCGGCACCGGTCAACTTCGCGCCGTGAGCGCCCGCGTCGCGGGCCGCCCAGACCATCGTGTCCAGCGAGCGTGAGGAGACCCCCAGCGCGGAGAGCAGGCCGTGGTTGAAGTCCATCAGTCGACCGATCTCCTCGACATCGCCGTCGGCGAGGGCGTCCTCGCCGTTGCGAACCACGTCGCCGATGGCTTCGACCGTGTGGGCCGCGAAGTCGTACTCCTCGCGGAGGTCCCGGACGCCCGCGACCAGCTGGCCGGTCTCGCCCGCGCCGCCGTCGAACCCGATCACGATCGGGAGTTCCGGTGCCTCGAGCGAGCGGCAGTCGTCTCCCTCGACACGGACCGCGCCGCCGGTTGCCGAGCAGAACGTGTCGGCGCGGGAGGCCTGGCCATCCTGGACCTGTGACTCCGTTCGATAGGCTCGCTCGGCGAGTTCGTCGCGGTCCAAGGTGACGCCGAGTTCCCGAGTGGCCGCGTCGATGGCGGCGACGACGACCGCCGCCGAGGACCCCAGACCCGCCCCGAGCGGGATGTCGCTCTCGATGGTCACGTCGAAGCCGGCCTCTTCCGCACCGGTGACCTCGCGGACCTGTTCGATCGCACCGTCGACGTACTGGGTCGCCGCCGTCACCAGCGATTCGGGGACGTCCACGTCGGGACGAGCGTCGGCTGTCGCCCCGTACTCGACGGTGAACCCGTTCAGGCTCAGGTCCTCCGCGTTGACCCGGAGTCGCCCGTCGTCCCGTTGCCGGACCTCGACGCGGGCCCGCCGCTCGATCGCACACGGGACGGCGGGCTCGCCGTACACCACCGCATGCTCCCCGAAGAGGTACACCTTGCCGGGAGCGCTCGAGAGTGTCATGGCCGGCCGTTCGTCCGACGGCCGTTAATAGCTATCTCTACCGGGCGAGCGTCGCCCGCCGCTCCATCGAGGACGGATCCCGCCGCCCGCGGCGTATTCGTAGGTGTTATACCCCGGTGGTGACGACAGCGGCTGTGAACCGACGGACGTATCTCGGAGCCATCGCCGGGGGCGCGACCGCCGCCATCGGCGGCTGTCTCGGCGGCGAGAGTATCGACAGTGACGACCACCCGGTCGCCGCGTGGGCGGACGGGACGATCGAGTTCGCGCTCCCGCCGTTTCAGGACGCGGAGCAGCTCGAAGCCCAGTACGCCGGCACGTTCGAGTGGATTGCGGACGGGTTCGACGAAGTCGATTCGGTCGAGGGGGCGCCGACGACCAGTTACAGCGCGGTCGTCGAGAGCGTCGTGCAGGGTCACACGGAGCTGGCGAACCTCTCGCCGGTCATCTACGCCATGGCCCGCGACGAGGGGATCCACCCGCTGGCGATCAACTGGTCCCACGGCAGTGACGCGTACCACACGTACGTCGCCACGCGGGCCGAAACGGACGTCGAGCACCTCGCCGATCTCGAGGGGAAGACCGTGGCGATGGTCGACCCGCTGAGCACGAGCGGCGGCCTGTTCCCGCGGTACATGCTCTCGGAGGCGGGTCTCGATGCCGGCGACGTCGACACCGAAGCGGCGGACTTCGACATCGAGTGGTCGTTCGGTCACGACGCGTCACTTCAGGCCCTCGAGAACGGCCACGTCGACGCCGCCGCCTACGGCGACTTCCAGCATCCGGACGACGACGCGATCGTCAAACTCGCCGAGAGCGACCCGATTCCGTTCGACCCGATCGTCGCGAAGCCCGATACCCCCGAGACGGTCCGCGAGCAGATGACCGAGCGACTGCTCGAGACGCCGGACGAGGCCCTCGAGGACCACCGGGTCGACAGGTACGGGCCCGTCGAACCCGGCACCTACGATCCCGTCCGGGACGTCGCCGAGGAACTCGGCATCGAAATCGCGGATCTGGAGGAGGAAGACGGAGACGAATCCGACTAGGTCCCGTACCGATGCTCACCGTAACCGCCCTCGAGAAACGCTACGGGGACGAGGTCGCGGTCGACGGCGTCGACGTGGCCCTCGCCCCGGGCGAACTGACGGTCCTGATCGGCCGCTCGGGAGCCGGCAAGACGACGCTGCTCCGCTGTCTGGACGGACTCACGGAACCCGACTCGGGCACCGTCCGTCTCGGGGGCGAGCGGGCGGTCCCGACCGACGTCGCGCTCGTCTTTCAGGCGGGGGCGCTGATCGATCGCAAGTCCGCGCTCGAGAACGTCCTCGACGGCGGGCTGGGTCGGGAACCCGCGTGGCGGGAACTGGTCGGCTGGCACGCCCCGTCCGCGAAGCGGGCGGCGATCGAACGGCTCCACGCCGTCGGACTGGACGGCTACGCGGCCCGGCGTGTCGGGGATCTCTCGGGCGGCCAACGCCAGCGCGTCGGCATCGCCCGCGCGCTCCAGCAAGAGCCCGCGGTGTTGCTCGCCGACGAACCGGTCGCCGCCCTCGACCCCGCGACGGGCCGCTCGGTCCTCGAGCGCCTCGCGGCCGTCGTCCGCCGGCGGGAGCTCGTCGGCGTCGTCAGCCTCCACCAACCCCGGCTGGCCGACGGCGTCGCCGATCGGTATCTCGGTCTCGCCGACGGCCGCCTCGTCCTCGACGCCGCGGCCGCCGATGTCGACGACGCCCGAATCGAGGCGGTGTACGATGACTGACCGCGGACCCGCCGATCGGGGTGACGCGGTCGAACCCGCTACGGCAGCCGAACGCACGGCGCGAACGGAACCGACCGAGGAAAGCGCTGGAAACGCCCCGTCATCGAATTCGGTCGCCGCCGAGTTCGATCGCGTCCAGCGGCAGTGGCGTCGCCGAACGGCGGGCCGCGCCGCGCTGCTCGTCGCCCTCGTCGCGGGCGTCGTCGCGATCGCGCAGTGGCTCGGGTTCGACCTCGCCTACCTCTACGCCCACCGGGAGAACCTTGTCTCGATCCTGCTCGAGGAGATGCTGGCTCCGGACCGGCTCGCGGCGCAGCTGCGCGCCGACGGCCCCTCGCTGGCCGCGGCAGCCCTCGAGACGCTCGCGATCGCGGCCGTCGGGACAGCGATCGGCCTGCCGCCGGCGCTGTGTGTGGGCGTACTCGCGGCGAGCAACGTCGCCCCGCGGGTCGTCTACGGGCCGGCCCGACTCCTCCTCGGTGGCCTCCGTGCGGTGCCGAGTATGGTGTACGCGCTGCTGTTCGTCGTCCTCGCGGGGCTGGGTCCCGTCGCGGGGACCCTCGCGATCGCGATGGGGACGGTCGGCGACCTCGGCCGGCTGTTCGCCGACGAGATGGAGGAGATCGACCCCGGTCCCGTCGACGCCCTTCGCTCGACGGGCGCAGGTATCGTCGCGACGACGGCCGCTGCCCGGCTCCCGCAGGTGACGACGGCGTACGTGGCCTGGACGCTGTTTTACCTCGAGCTCAACGCGCGGAAGAGCTCGGTACTCGGGATCGTCGGGGCAGGCGGGATCGGCTACCCGTTGATCATGGCGTTCCGGGCCCGGAACTATACGCGAGTGATGGCGGCGATCGTGGTCGTTCTCGCCCTCATCGTCGGCGTCGAGACCGTCGCGAACGCGCTCCGGAGCGTCCTCGATGCGGACCGGCGGGCGGCCGAACGGTGAGCCGGTCGCCCCGGTGCGGGTAGTCGGACTTATGTCGATCCGCCGGCTCGTCGCTCGTATGTCGCTGGTCTTGCCGAGCGAACTCGTCGTCGACCGGTTCCTGCCGACGGTCCGGGCGATGCTGGCCGCCCGACTCGCGGATCGCGGGCTCACCCAGCGAGAGATCGCCGCCGAACTCGGCGTCACGCAGGCCGCAGTCAGCACGTACGTCGCCGGCGAGGGCGGCGGCGACAGCCGCTTTCGCGACGATCCCGAGACGGTTGCGACCGTCGACCGGATCGCGGACGGCCTCGCCGACGGTGAGATGGACGGCTACGACGCCCTGTCCGAACTGCTCTCGCTCGTCCGCAGCCTCGAGGACCGCGGGCCGATCTGTGAACTCCACGAGGAGGAGATGCCCGCGTTACGGGGACTGGGCTGTGACCTCTGTGTCCGGGGCCTCGATCCCGATGTCCGCGCCGAGCGGGATGTCCTCGCGAACGTCCGGACGGCGGCACGGACACTCGCTTCGGTCCCCGGGATGGTTGATGCCGTCCCGAACGTCGGGACCAACGTCGGGATGTCGCTTCCCGACCCGACCGACGAGACCGATGTCGCCGCCATCCCCGGCCGGATCTACGCCATGGGCGGCCGGATCGAGATCCCCGCGAACCCCGAGTTCGGCGCGTCGAAACACGTCGCGACGGCCGTCCTCGCCGCCAACGACACCGACCCCGATATCCGGGCGGCGATCAACGTCGCTACCGACGACACCCTGCTCGCTGCGGCCCGATCGCGGGGGATCGACCCCCTCGAGTTCGATGCCGACTACGAGGACCGCAGCGAGCATCTCGGCGACCGGTTCGCGGACCGCGGTGCCGTCCCCACCGTCGCCTACCACCGGGGCGCGTTCGGAATCGAACCGGTGACCTACGTCTTCGGGGCAACGGCCGTCGAGGCTGCCGAACTGGTCGGGGAGTTACTCGCGGCCCGGTCCACGTCGGCGGCCGACGGTTCCGCCTAGCCGCTGAGTTCGCTCCCCCGATCCCCACTCCGCCGTTCGCGTTCGAGCGTTCGACAGCCCAGGGCCAACCGGTCCGGTAACGCCCCCGCGTTCGCGTACAGGCTCTGTAGGACGAGTCCGGCGTCCTCGAAATTACAGCCGCGGTAGGCACGCAACGGCTCCCGTTCCCATTCGACGATCCGTTCCCGCTCCAGCAGCGGGAGGTGATGATGTCGCAACCGAAGCCGTACCCGCTCGAGGTCCGTGTCGATGCTCGGGTTCGTCGCGACTTCCGGTAACGGGACCGACTCGCCGGCCGGGGCGTCCAACAGCGCGTCGACGATCTGCCGTCGCGGCTCCGCGGCGAGTATCTCGAAGATGCGATCCCATCGGTCGACGGCGTCGGCCGCCTCGCCGGACACTGGCTCGGACATGGTCGCGGGCACGGCGACGTGCCCACTAAACCTTGTGGCGAGTTTCCACGCCAGTATTTAGGCATCGGTCGCCGCGGTCGCCGACCCCGAACGCTCCAGTGCGACCGCTGATCGAGGCGAGCGGTGGGAAAACGAACAGTGTCGAAACCGACCGAATCAGACGCCGCTTTCGAAGTCCTCGAGCGAGTAGGACGGCTCGGCACCGCGTCGATCGAGAACCTCGTTGGCGAGCAGCCAGTAGACGACCGAGAGGGCCTTGCGACCCTTGTTGTTCGTCGGGACGACCAGGTCGACGTTGCTGACCTGGTTGTTCGAGTCACACATCGCGATGACCGGGATGCCGACCGTGATGGCCTCCTTGACGGCCTGGGCGTCGCCGATCGGGTCGGTGACGACCAGCACGTCCGGCTCGATGTAGCCGTCGTACTTGGGGTTGGTCAGTGTGCCCGGGATGAAGCGGCCGGTACGGGCGCGAGCGCCGACGGCCTCGGCGAACTTCTCCGCCGGGAAGCGACCGTACTGGCGACTCGAGGTGACCAGGATCTGTTCGGGGTCGTAGTTCGCGAGGAAGTCCGCGGCCGTGCGGATGCGGCCGTCGGTCTTCGAGACGTCCAGCACGTAGAGACCGTCGGTCCGGACGCGGTGGATGAACCGGTCCATGTCCTCGGTCTTCTGCTGGGTCCCGATGTGGACCCCCGCGCCGAGGTAGTCCTCGACGGGGATCAGCAGGTCCGCCTCCTCGTCGGACATGACGTCGTCGTCGAGGGTCGGTCCGGCGTCTTCCTCGGCGTCGTCGGCGTTGTCGGCGTCGGCCGCGGGCGTTCCCTCGGCGTCGGCGGGCTGTTCGTCTACTGGCTCGACGTCCTCCTCGGCGGCGGGGCCAGCCCCTTCGGCTGGCTCCTCGTCGATGTCCTCCTCGGCGGCGTCGAGCCCTTCTTGGGTTGCGTCGTTTTCTGTCATGTCGCGTCGTCTGCGATTCGAATGAGCTCGTTGAGCTTGGCAGTTCGCTCGCCGCCGACCGCGCCCGTCTTGATGTAGGGAGCGTCGGTCGCGACGGCGAGGTGTGCGATCGTCGCGTCTTCGGTCTCGCCCGACCGGTGGGAGACGACCGAGTCGTAGCCGTTCCGTCTCGCGAGTTCGATCGCGTCGACGGCGTCGGACAGCGTCCCGATCTGGTTCGGCTTGATCAGGATGCTGTTTGCCGCGCCGCGATCGATGCCCTCGACGAGCCGATCGGTGTTGGTGACGAACAGGTCGTCGCCACAGATCAGCGTCTGGTCACCGACCTCGTCGGTGAGATCGGCGAAGGCGTCGTAGTCGTCCTCATCGAGCGGGTCCTCGACGTAGACGAGGTCGTACTCCTCGACCAGATCGGCGATGTAGGCGATCTGTTCCTCGGTGTCGCGGCTCCGGTCGCTGTACTCGTAGGTGCCGGAATCGGCATCGTACAGCTCCGCGCCGGCGACGTCGAGGCCGAAGCCGACGTTGAAGCCGACCTCGTCCTGGACACGGGAGACCGCCTCGGCGACGATCTCGAACGCCTCGCCGTCG
Organism: Natrinema sp. CGMCC1.2065; assembly: GCF_051225675.1. Taxonomy (NCBI): domain Archaea; kingdom Methanobacteriati; phylum Methanobacteriota; class Halobacteria; order Halobacteriales; family Natrialbaceae; genus Natrinema; species Natrinema sp. CGMCC1.2065. Next base: position 35,927 of record NZ_JBPJSJ010000002.1, read on the forward strand.
TCGATCGACGGTGCCCACGCGCCCTCGTCGCCTTTGCCACAGGCGATGTCACGCTCCTCGAGCAGATCGGCGACGGCGGCGTGAACGGCCGCGTTGGCGAAGACGGCGTCGGCGACGCTCGGCGCGCCGACGGGCGCGGCGAGGAACTCCTGGATGTCTGTCGCGTCGGCGGCGTGTTCGCCGCCGCCGACGACGTTCCCGAGCGGGATCGGGAAGTTGTCGCCGCGGAACGTCCCACCCAGATGTTGGAACAGCGGGGCACCGAGGACGTCGGCACCGGCCTTGGCTGCGGCCATCGAGATCGCGACCGCGCTGTTGGCACCGATCTCCGAGAAGTCGTCGGTCCCGTCGGCGGCATGGAGCGCGGCGTCGACGTCGCGCTGGTTGCCCGCGTAGACCTCGCCGACCAGTCGGGGAACGGCGTGTTCCCGTGCCGCGGCGATCGCTTCGCCGGGCGGCCGTTCGACGGCCTCGTACTCGCCGGTACTGGCACCGCTGGGTGCCGCGGCGCGGCCGAAGCCGCCGCTTTCGGTCAGAACGTCGGCCTCGACCGTCGGGTTGCCCCGCGAGTCGAGGATGCGACGCAGCCGAACGTCGGTGATCAGCGTCATTTCCGGTCGTACCCCCGCTTGACGGTAAAGGGCAACACGCCGGCGTCGTACTCCTCGGCGGCGATGAGGATCGGTTGGGTCTGCTCCGTCTCGATCAACACCGGCGCGCCGTAGGAGACCTGCAGCGCTCGCGCGCCGAGGATGCGTGCCTTCTCGTAGCGGTTGTGTTGTTGTTGCATGGGTTACTGGTACGGGGAGACGACGTCGACGAGATCCTCGTGACTGACGAGCATGCGCCGACAGCAGTAGCGGTCGACACCGAGTTCGTCGAGGACCTTTTCGGGGTCCTCGTCGCCCTCGTTGGCCCGCTCGTCGAACTCCTCCCAGTGTTCGCCGACGACGTTACCACAGGTGAAACACCGGACCGGTACCATCATGATTGGATCACCTCAGCGGTAGGACTTCTGGTAGCGCGCCCGAGCGCCCGGGCCGCCCCACTTTTTCGGTTCGGACTGGCGAACGTCGTTGACCAGCAGCGAGCGGTCGAACTCCATGAACGCGTCGCGGAGTTCGGCGTCGTTGGTGTGCTGGACGATCCCGCGTGCGATGGCAGTGCGGACGGCGTCTGCCTGTCCGCTGATGCCGCCGCCCTCGACGTCGACGTCGATGTCCATCTCGCCGCGGAGGTCCTCGCCGACGATGCGGAACGGTTCGAGCATCTTGAGCCGGGACGTCTCCGGTTCGACCAGCTCGACCGGCTGGGAATTGATTCGAACGCGACCCTCGCCTTCGCGCACCGTGGCGCGGGCGACGGCCGTCTTTTTCTTGCCACTCGTGTTGGTTACCATGTGACGTTAGCACCTAACTGTTCGGACACTTCGTGCAGGTGGACGAAGCGGATGTTCGACAGACGGTCCAGCGACGTACCCTCGAGAACCGTCGACTCGTGATCGTCGTCGTGTTCGTAGGGGTTGCCGACGTAGACACGGACGCTGTCGAGTGCTTCGCGACCACGGGGCTTCTTGTACGGCAACATCCCGCGAACGGACCGCTTGAAGATCGTGTCCGGCCGGCGGGGGTAGTAGGGCCCGCTGTCCGAGCCCATCTGGAGTCGCGTACGGTACGTCTCGAAGATGTCTTCCTTGTCGCCGGTGATGACGGCGTCCTCGGCGTTGATGATCGCGACGCTCTCGCCGTCCAGCGCGCGCTGGGCGACCTCGCTGGCGACGCGACCGAGGATGCAGTCACGGGCATCGACGACGGTATCGGCGTCGAACTCTGCGAGACTCATCGAATCACCCGGACGTCGGAGCCTTCGGGGTTTGCTTCGAGCGCTTGCTCGAGCGGTACGGATTCACCGACCTGGTCGATCTTCGTCTCGGCGGACGAGGAGAAATCGACTGCAGCGACGGTGACGTTCTTTTGTAGTGCGCCCGATCCCAGCACCTTGCCGGGAACGACGACAGTCTCTTCTTCGCGTGCGTATCGCTCGATGCGGCCCAGGTTTACCTCAGCGTGGGTGCGCCGGGGCTTTTCGAGTCGATCCGCGACGTCTCGCCAGACGTCGGCGTCCCGCTCTCGGGACGTCGACTTCAGCTCGGCGATGAGATCGTTGAGCCTCGGATTGGTTTTGCTACTCATTGTATCCTCCAAATACGGTCGTCTCGGCGAGGCGAGGAAGCGTCTCGCCGATGGTGGAATCGGTTCGCTGCCGGCCGACAACGCGCCGATCGTCGCTGATCGGTGTCGGTCGGCGGTGAAGAAGTGGATGCAGGGAGCAGGATTTGAACCTGCGGACTCCTACGAGACAGCGCCCTGAACGCTGCGCCGTTGGCCTGACTTGGCTATCCCTGCTCGCACTTCCGTGTATCCGCCGCCCCTTCAAACCCCTTTCGATTCCAGTAGGCGAGCGATCGCCGGCCTCGTGGCTGACGGCACCGGCGAGCGGCTCGACCAGTTCGGGTCGGGGGCGTCGGTTCATATCTATAGCTGTACTGCGTCTTCGAGTTCGGTCGCGCGTGCCTCGAGCGTGTCCGCTGCTCGAGTCACGAGCTCTTCGATGCTGAAGGAGCCGTCCGTCTCCACGTGGAAGACGAACGCTTCGGGCACGTCCTCGACGCGGACTTCCTTGCCCGGGTATCGGTTCGAGAGATCGTGATCGAACTCGCTTGTCGGCACGAGTTCGCCGTCGTCCTCGATGACGCCGCGAATGATCCGGCGCTCTTCGTCCTCGAACTCCGGTAGGTCACCCTCGACCTCCACGCGCTGGAGGTGTCGGTAGCCGACCGCGACCCCGCCCTGGTGTTTGGCGTGGTCTTTCCCGCGGTCGATGACGGCGTCGGCCTCGGCCTCGAGGCGCTGGCCGTCCTTGAGATCGATGATCGGGACGTTCTCGTCGGCGGGTTGGACGAGGTCGTCCTCGGAGACGAGGTCGCCGGAGTAGGCGGTGTCCGGCCCTTCGACGTCGATCGAGAGCGTGACGGTGTCGTCCTCGGCGAACTCGCCGACCGGCGGCGTCGTCAGCGGGACGAGCCCCATTCGCAGGGCGAGTTGCTCGTCGAACATGACCGACGAGTTCTCGACGAACCGGACGGTATCGATCGCCATCGTCGGCACGTCGGCGATCATCGCTCGGCGGATGCCGTTTGCGAACCCGGGTGTCACGCCGCGAACGAGGAATCGCGCTTCACGATCCTCGCGTTCGACGAACTCGACGTCGTACTCAGCAGTCATGATCTAGTAGCCGCCCTTGCCTTTCGGAGCGCGCGATCCGTCGTGTGGGATCGGCGTGACGTCCTCGATGCGCCCGATCTCGATGCCCGAGCGAGCCAGCGCGCGGATCGTCGCCTGCGCGCCGGGACCGGGGGACTTCTGGAGGTTGCCACCGGGGCCACGGACTCGCACGTGGAGTCCGGTGATGCCCGCGGCCTTGACCTCCTCGGCGACGGACTCGGCCATCTGCATGGCCGCGTACGGCGACGCCTCGTCGCGGTTCTGCTTGACCGCCGTCCCACCGGAGGACTTGGCGATCGTCTCCGCGCCCGTGAGGTCGGTCACGGTCATGACGGTGTTGTTGAACGATGCATGCACGTGGGCGATACCCCACTTTTCGTCGTCCTGACTCATGGTTTACTGGCCCTCCGCGCGTTCGGGGTGGAGTTCGTCCGCGAGCGGGCTGTTCTCCTCGAAGGCCACCAGCTCCTCCTCGTCGACGTCGACGACGTAGGAGGGGACGCGGTGACGCTGCCCGTCGACCACGATGTGGCCGTGGGTGATGTACTGGCGTGCCTGCTGGGTCGTGTTCGCCAGCCCCTTGCGGTAGACGACCGTCTGGAGACGGCGCTCGAGGATGTCCTCGATCTCGAGCGACAGGATGTCGCCGAGTTCGTCGGCCTCGTCGAGGATGCCGACGCGTTTGAGCCGACCGAGGAACTCCTCGGAGCGCCGTTGGACGACCTCGTCGCCCTGGGCCTGGCCGAGCAGTTCCCGGGCCTCGCGCCGGTAGGAGCGAAGCTCGGATTGGGCGCGCCAGAGTTCTTCCTTGTTCTTGAGGCCGTAGCGGTCGAGCAGCGAGTGTTCGCTGGCGATGCGTTCACCCTGGTAGGGGTGGTTCGGCGTCTCGTATTGTTTGGTGTCAGTGCCGAGTGGCATTATTCGCCCTCATCCTCTTCTTCGGCAGCCTCTTCGGCCTGTTCCTCGCGGATCTCCTCGACGTTGACTCCGATGGTGCCCTCCGTTCGGCCGGTGGACTTGGTCCGCTGACCGCGGACCTTCTGGCCGCGCTTGTGGCGCGTGCCCTTGTAGGAGTCGATCATCTTCATCCGGTTGATGTCGTGCTGACGCGTCAGCTGGAGGTCGTTGCCGATCTCGTGGGTCGTCTCGCCGGAGTAGAAGTCGTCCTGACGGTTGTTGAGCCAGTCGGGGACTTCCTCGGCGTAGTTCTCTACGAGTTCGACGACCTCGTCGATCACGTCTTCGTCGAGTCGACCGAACGTGTCCGTTCGGTCGACGCCCGCTTCCTCGGCGATGAGCCGGGCGGTCCGGTGACCGATCCCGTTCATCTCCGTGAGCGAGCGCTCGACGGACTTCGTCCCATCGAGGTCGGTTTGCCCGATGCGGACGAAGTAGCGGAGATCTTCGTCGTCTTCTTGCTCTTGAGGTTCTTCCGCGCTCATGTTGTCGTGTATGTGTGTCTAGTCTGCGTGCGTTGCAAATCGACTGGCGGGAAAACGCCAGCTGAGTTCCGACGTTGTGGCGGGGATTCGAACCCCGGAGGCTTGACGCCACATGGTTAGCAACCATGCGCCTTGGGCCGCTTGGCTACCACAACACCGTCGGTCTATCGTCGCCCTCTCGGACTCGGGGATCGCTCCCCTACACGTATCGCACCCGGACCTATCCCTGTCTGCTACTTAAGGGCAACGAAAGGCGGCCGGTTCGTATGCGATTCGTTCGCACGGAATCGACCGAACAGCGGATGGAGAACCGACCACAGTAGGACCAGTCGTCGTAAATACGACGCTCTGTTTGCCGGACTATCGGGAGGGGGCGACACATGTCCTTCGGTCCGTCGACTGGACTAATCACCCGCTACGCGGTGGCGCGCGCTGATGGTCGACCGAGCGCTAGCGAGGGCGACCGTCGATACTGCGCGAGGGATGAGTGAGTGACCAACGGGAACGAACGAATCGGCTGGGGAGGGCGTGGCTACTCCCTGTTGCCACAATAGCAGAACACCTCCTCGAGTACTCCGTCAAACCGCGTACCGAGCAGTGGTGTCTGCGAGTCCCGTCTTCCGCCTCGAAACCCGTTTATAGGCTGAACAGGCGCAATACCACGGCCTGAAGGCCGTGGATACGCGCCGTCACACTCTGGGAAACGTCCCACCGTTCAAACGCCCGCCGTGAGTTTCCCACAGTGACGTTTAAGTGACAGACCGCCCTACTGAGGAGCAGGAATCGGTCGGAACGGAGCGGCTTCCGAACCGTCCTTCGGAGGCGGCCTGTCCGCTCACGTAACGAGGCAGTGTCCGGAAAGGGCAGTCGGTGAACGCACATTCCAGAAGAGTGTGTCCGTGCCGACTGCTCAAAGCGAGCATCACGATACCCCCAACTCTGCTGACGCCTGCCGGCGTCCCCGTGGCAAAAACAACACCGGGACGCCGTACACGGTTGAGGATAGGGGTAACAGCGGTTTGGCACCGCCAGCAGTCCACCAGTCCGACGTTGTGGGACTACCCGCGCCCGAAAGGACTGGTAGTCCGGTGACTGGACTGCAGACCTGAAACTCCCACCGCTCGGGATTCCTCCGCGTGAACGCGGAGGAGGATGTCAAGCGCCGGCGTACTCCTCGATGTACTTCTCGTTGATCTCCCACTCGCCGTCGTCGTTTTGCACCATGTACTCCCCGTAGTAGGGTACTCGGTTGGCGACGACCTCGCGGAAGGCGTCCCGGATCTCGGGCTTCGTCATCTCGCCCATCGTCTTGAGGTCGTCGTTACGGTTGAGACACCCCTTCAGGTAGCCCTCGTGGGTCACCCGAACGCGGTGGCAGTTCGCACAGAAGGTGGGGTTCTCGACGGGGTCGACGATCTCGATCATCCCTCGACCTTCGGCGTTCGACCTGCTATCGTTCGCATCGCTCGAGCCGTCGCTGACCCAGTAGCGCCTGCGGTCGTGCATCTCCCGGTGTTCGATCTCGTCAGCCTGCTCGGCCAGCCAGTCGTGGACCCGCTCGATGTCGATGTTCCACTCGGGCTTGCCGGTCAGTTCCGGCATGTACTCGATCAACTGGAGCTGAAGGCCGTCGTTTTCCGCGACGTGGTCGACCATTTCCGGGACGTAGCCCGCGGTGTGTTCGAAGACGACCATGTTGAGTTTGACCGGGTCCAGCCCTGCCTCGAGCGCGGCCTCGACCCCCTCGAGGACCTTCTCGTACGCCCCGCTTTTCGTCACGGCGGCGAAGTCCTCGGGATCGAGCGCGTCCTGCGAGACGTTGACCCGCTCTAACCCGGCGTCGACGAGGTCCTCGGCCCGCCCCGGAAGGAAGGTGCCGTTCGTCGTCAGCGAGACCTCCATTTGATCCGGCGTGCGCCTGATGATCTCCTCCAAGTCCTGCCGCAACATCGGTTCTCCCCCGGTGAATTTGACCGCATCGACGTCGAACTCGGCGGCGACCTCGAGAAAGCGGACGACGTCGTCGGTCGACATCTCGTCGTCCTGTGGGTCCATCGGCCCGCGAGTGTCCCCCAGCCCTTCGTTGTGACAGTAGACACAGTCGAAATTACACCGGTCGGTGAGGGAGACGCGTACCCCGGTTACCTCCCGCCCGAACTCGTCGGTGAGCATGCCAACGAGTTGCAGCCGGATCCGCTTAAACGCGCCGGGAATTTCGACCCGACGTAACCGGTTTCGGTTCGCAAACCCTGTCAGCCCGCTACGAGGATCGGCGACGCCGACCGGCGGAAGGTCTACGCCGCTCGCGCTCGAACCGCCGGCCATGGACGACGACATGCTCGAGGACCAGCGGCGGCTGGTCGAACTCATCGAGGACGAAGGCTGGGACGTGACCGATCTCGAGATCTCGGCCTACGACAGCCCGTGGGCCGACGAGGACGACCCCGAGGCGACGGTGACGATCACCGCGCGAAAGCCATACGACAGCGAAGGCGACGGCGAGGACGAGGACAATCCGTACCGACTGAAGTGAACGCAAGCGGCGACGGTCAGTCCGTTTCTTCGAGTTCGGTTCGTCCCGCTTCCTCGAGGGTCGCGTCCAACGCGCTCTCTTTGAGTTCGTCGGCCGTTTTTTCGCTCCGTCGCGCTTCGTCGCGAAGGGCCTCGAGCGGCTCGTCCGGGACCGGAACAAGTACGAGTCGATCCCCGCGATCGATCAGTTCGAACTCGTCCCCGAATTTTCCCGGATCGATTCGGGAAGACGGATACAGCCGTCGTCCGTACTGACCCGCATACCTGCGTTTACGTGGCAAAATCGCATTATTCTTCCGATGGGCAGCACGGAACGAGTCTATAAAAGCAGCAGACAGTTCCCAATCAGCCCTTGATGTTACAGACGGGGAACGTCCGCGCGACTTTGTCGCCGATCCCGAGCGCGTCCGAGACCCGGACGACCTCGTCGACGTCCTTGTAGACGCCCGGGGCCTCCTCCGCGACGGTCGCGCCGGACTGGGCCTTGACGTAGATCTGATTCTGCTCCTCGAGGTCCTGCTGGACGTCGCCGCCCCAGAACTCGTCTTTGGCCTGGGTGCGGCTCATCAGCCGACCCGCGCCGTGGGCGGTCGAGCCGAAGGTCAGGTCCATCGAGTTCTCGCCGCCCCGGAGGACGTAGCTGCCTGCGCCCATGCTGCCTGGGATGATCACCGGCTGGCCGACGTCACGGTAGGCAGATGGGACCTCGGGATGACCGGCGGGGAACGCCCGCGTCGCGCCCTTGCGGTGGACGTAGAGTTCGCGTTCCTCGCCGTCCTCGCCGACCGTGTGGGTCTCTTTCTTCGCGATGTTGTGAGCCACGTCGTACAGCAGGTGCATGTCCATCTCCTCCCAGGAGCGATCGAACACGCGCTCGAAGACCTGCCGCGTGCGGTGCATGATCAGCTGGCGGTTGACCCACGCGAAGTTGATCGCGGCGTTCATCGCCGCGTAGTAGTCCTCGGCCAACTGCGAGCCAGCGGGGGCGGCCGCCAGTTCGGTATCCGGCAGCTGGTTCAGCAGCCCCTCGTGTTGCTGCTCGATCTTCCGCAGGTAGTCGTTACAGGTCTGGTGGCCCAACCCGCGCGACCCGCAGTGGATGAGGACGACGATCTGGTCCTCGGAGAGGCCGTAGGCCTCGCCCACCTCGCCGTCGAAGACGTCGGTCACGCGCTGGACCTCGAGGAAGTGGTTGCCCGAGCCCAGCGAGCCGATCTGGTTCTTGCCGCGGTCCTTGGCCTTCTGGCTCACCTTGTCGGGGTCCGCGCCCTCGCGCATGCCTTCGTCCTCGCAGTGCAGTAAGTCGTCCTCGACGGCGTGGCCGTTCTCGAGCGCCCAGTCGACGCCGCGGGCCAGGATCTCCTCGACGGTGTCGACGCCGGCCTCGACGATGCCGCCGCCGCCCAGGCCCGACGGGACGTTCGCGAACAGGGAGTCGACGAGTTCCTCCTCGCGGCCCTGTACTTCGTCGTAGGTGAGGTTCGTCCGCATCATCCGGACGCCGCAGTTGGAGACGACAAACCCGTTAGCGACGAAATTGTGCGCATCGTGAGCGACGCCGATATCGTACACCGTTTGCGCTTCGTCAACCGTCTCAATGGATCTGATCCGGGTGGAAACGGTGTAATCCTCGCCGACTTCCGTCGTTTCACAGTAATCCTCGAATCCGGGAAACTCCGCCGGCGGTCGCGGTCGTCCGCTTCGTCCACCCCAGATACTCCGCTCGATGAACCGCTCGTTGATATCGAATTGCGATTTGATGTCGCTCGCTGGCGTTCCCCCATCGGCCATCGCTTTCGCTTCGCGAGCGATCGTCGCTCGACGATCGATCACCGCCTCTTTCGTCTTGAGATACTGTATTGCTTTGGCTGCCTTTTTCCTCTTTTCGTGGTTATAACGGTAGCCGACGGTCGAGAAGAACTCGATCAGGTTCTCGGAGTCGTTTTTGATTCCGAGTCGAAGTCTGATCGTCTCTCGATCCGAACTCGAGTCCGTCTCGAACCGTTCGATCTCGTTCGTCTCGATACCGAGATCGTCGAGGAAGGAAGCCAGTTCTACCATGAATTCCTCACCGGCATCGGCGACGTCAGCGACGCGCGTCTGTGACACCTTCGGACAGTACAGGTTCTTGTCGTGCTGGGCCGCAGGGGCGTTCATCTCGGCGCCGAAATACGCCGAGACGTACAGTGCTTTCTGCCAGCCCGTCAGTCGATCGAAGTACCACGGCGTCGTGAAATCGGATTCGATCTTCCGTCCGTCGGGTGCCCCCAGCGCGAGGAGTACGCGCTGGAAGGCCTTCGAGGTCGATCGGACGCTGAACTCCGTCGTCTCGAACGTTTTCCCGTCGATCTCGTGCGATCGGTCCCGCTCGTAGATTTTCGAGGGCGTGAACCCGATCGCTTTGATATCGTTTTGAATGGATTCGAGATCCGCGGGTTCTCCATAAAACCACGTCTGTCCGCCGCTTCCGATCGCACCGTCGCCGGTATGGAACCCGACGAGTTTGAGAAACCGATTGAACGCGTCGTCGGTCGACTTCAATGGGAGGAGATCGCGCTCCTCGAGCGCGCGGACGAGTTGCGAGTTCTCGTCGGCGAAGTCTTCCTCGCTGAGGACGGTGAAATCCTCGGGTTTCTCGTCGGGAACGCCGCGGAACGGTTGGAGATGGATCTCGTCGCCTTCGGAGAGTTCCTCGAGAGGCTGCATCCCCTCGGGCGTCCGGAACGGGTGGTCCGCAGTCGCGGTAATACGGTCGCCGGTCTCGGTCTCTACTTCGTACACGGCCGCGTTCTCGCGTTCGGTGAACAGCTGAATCGGTGACGGCGTAAGGTCATCATCGGCGACCATCGCGTTCTCCGCTTCGAAGCGGTCCTCAAGGGTTTCGATCGGGGTGCGACGGCCGTATTCGAGGAGTACTTCCGAATCGCCTGTAAGGCAATTGATGTCGTAGCCGACCGCTCCCGGCGAAATACAGCCGGTTTCGGCATCGAGCGCACCCACCCCACCGACGGGGAAGCCATAGCCCTGGTGTCCGTCGGGCATACAGATCGCGTGGTCGGTGATCCCCGGCAGGTGAGTCGTGTTTTTGATCTGCGCTAAGGTCTTGTCGTCCTCGATCTGCTCGAGCAGGGCCTCGCTGGCCAACACTCGCGCCGGGACGCGCATGTCGCCCTCGCGCGGGATCTCCCAGACGTACTCTCGGACCCGCTCTAACGTGATGCCGTCGGCGTCGTAGGTAGTCATACCCGAGCATCCGACCCCGGCGATGAAAGATGTTCGTCTTGCCAGCGACCTCGAGAGTCCGTCTCACCGTCCGATCACGGCGGTTCGCGGACGGAATCGATCGGCCACTGGTCAGACGGATTGCTGTAACGGTTTCCCGGCGCAACCGCCGCCCGGGTCGCGGTTGCGCCGGTAATGACTCACAGGAAACCGTATCAGACGTCGAAGACGACGTAGGCCTCCCAGCCGTCCGCAACGAACTCGAGGCGCATTTCCGAGTAGGTCACGGCCTTCACCTCGCGGGCGTCGACCGCCCCGAGCGGGACGCCGCGGGCGCTGGCCTCGAGGGACCACGCGGTCGCGTCGGCGTCGCTCTCGGCCCCGGTCGCTTCGATGCTCTCGACTCGGTTATCGACGGGCAACTCGGCGCGGACGTCCCGCAGGTAGATCAGTTCGCCGAGATAGTCGAACAACAGCGCCTCGCGTCGCTCGGCGGTCACGGTCAGGGAGAACCGCTCGCCGGTCTCGGGCGGGATGTCGTCGGAGGATGCGGCCGCGAGGCCGTCGGCCGTCGCTTCGAAGACCGCCTCGAGGGAGTCGCCGGTCGCAGCGACCGCGACGTCGGCCGTGTGATCGCGCAGTTCGAACCCCATGTGGCGGCCCTTCGCGGACGGGGGTGGTATGACCGTCGGTTCGGCCTCGAGGACGGCGCCACCAACGGCGTGTCGAGGAGGTACCACACCCCGTCGTCCGACGTTCCCGAGACCGTACTGCCGGTGGAATTATAGTGGACAGGCTGGTAGACTGTGATAGTGAGCGTCAACATCGATAGTCGCGTCGTCGCGCCGGGGAGCGACGATTTCGTCGACGACGCCTGGGAACTCAAAGAGGAGATCCGTCGCGAGGAGGGCGTACTCAAACAGCGCTACGACTTCTTTACCGACGCGTACCGACGGTCGAAGGTCCACTGCTACGTCCGGAACGACGAGTTGATCGGGTTCGCGGCGGTGCGACGCGACGGCTATATTCTCTTTCTCGCGGTCGCACCCCGTTATCGCAGCGAGGGGATCGGGAAGCGACTCGTTGCCCGCGTGGCCGACGACCACGATACCATCACGTGTCATGCCCGGACGAGCAACGAGAACGCCCTCCAGTTCTACGAGCATCTGGGCTTCGAGATCAAGCGCCGGATCGACGACTACTACGAGGACGGCGGCGATGCCTACTATCTGAAACTGGGTGCGGACGTCGGGATCACGGACAAGATCTCGGATCTGATTCGGCGGTAACGACCGGTTCTGCGGCTCGTCGACGCGCTATCCGTCAGCCGCCGGCCCATCCCTGACGGTTCCCGCGACGAACGCCCGGCGGAGGACCGTCGACAGCAGGTAGGTCTCGTACTTCTGTGTGCGGCAGTGTTCGCAGGGGGCCATCTCCCCGACGATTCGATCGATCTCCTCGCCGTACTCCTCGCGTAACTCCGCCACGAGGGCGGCGACCTCGGGGGTGATCTCGTCGGCCATCGCCGCGACCGCCGCGTCGGCGTCGTCGGGCAGCGCGTACGAGAGGACGATCGTATTCGCGCGGTAGTACTTCGTCGTCGCGCCGCCCTCCTCCTCGAGGCGGGCGACCTCGACGAGGCCGGCGTCGCGGAGTTCGTTGACGTGGTGGCGTACCGTGTTCGGCGTCCGGTCGTATCCCCGCTCGCCCAGCGCCGCGTGGATCTCCGCGACGGAGCGTGCCCGTTCCGCCAGCATGTCGAGGATCATCGCGCGCAGCGGTTCGTCGACGGCGCTCGAGACGTTCGTGTCCCGGACCGCGATGTCCTCGATCGTCACGTCCGACGTGAATTCGGCCATTGAGTGGTCGTGGTTGGGTGTCGAACGGTAAAAGTGATTCAGCCGAACGCCCTCGAGGGAGCGCACCCATGTTCAAAAATTGATGGTTTCTTGATTCGTCGACGGACGGATCCGAACCGAGACAGTGTTCTGCGATCGGTACAGCAGAAGCGACGTCCCACAGTGTGTCGGTCGAGACCGGCCCGCCGTCTAGACGAGTCGTTTCACCGGCGGAATCCCCCGTCCGTGCGCCCAAACAAGTCATTTGAGTGATGTATTTACGAACGGGGCTCCGACACGCATTCGAGCAACGATGTCTGAGATCGAATACCGCGTGACCGACTTCGACTGTCCGACCTGTGCGAGCAACGTCGAGCGGGCGCTGTCGAAAACCGACGGCGTCGACCGCGTCGAGGTCCACTACACGACCGGCCGCGTCGAGATCGAGTACGACGACGGTGTCGTCGAGACGGACGACCTCGAGCGAACCATCACGAAACAGGGGTACACCCCCCGAGTGCGGTGACGAAACGTGAACGCCAAGCGATACGTTCGCGCCCACCGGCAACCGATCGTCGTCGCGGCGAGCGGCCTGTTGCTTTCGCTCGGCTGGACCGTCGGGACCCTCCACGACGTGGCCCTGCTGAGCGCGGGACTGATGATCCTCGCCGCGGCCGTCGGCGGCTACGACGTCGCGAAGAAGGCCTTCTACACCCTTCGAAGCGGCACCGTCGGCATCAACACCCTCGTCACACTGGCCGCGGTCGGAGCGATCGCCATCGGCGAGTACTGGGAGGCCGCCGCCGTCGTCTTCCTGTTCTCGCTCGGCAACTACCTCGAGGCTCGGACGATGGCCAAGACCCGGTCGGCCCTCGAGGAGTTGCTCGAGTTGGCCCCCGATACGGCGATCGTCCGCCGCGACGGCGAGACTGTCGAGGTTCCCGCTCGCGAGGTCGAACCGGGCGAGACCGTCGTGATCAAACCCGGCGCGAAAGTCCCCGTCGACGGCGAGGTCACCGACGGTGAGAGCGCGATCGATCAGTCACCCGTGACCGGCGAGAGCGCGCCCGTTCGCAAGTCCGCGGGCGACGAAGTCTACGCCGGGACGATCAACCAGGCGGGGGCACTCGAGGTCGTCGCGACCGACACCGGCCGGGACACGACCCTCGAGCGGATCATCCGCCGGGTCGAGGAGGCACAGGAAGCGCAAGCGCCGACGGAGACGATCATCGAGCGTTTCGCGCGGTACTACACGCCCGCGATCGTCGTGCTGGCGGTCGGAACGTACGCGATCACCGGAAACGCCGTCACGTCGCTGACGCTGCTTGTCATCGGCTGTCCCGGCGCCTTGGTCATCGGGCCGCCGGTCAGCATCGTCAGCGCCATCGGCTCGGCGGCACGGGCCGGCGTCCTGCTGAAAGGCGGGGAACACCTCGAGACCGCCGGGAAGATCGACTGCGTCGCGTTCGACAAGACCGGCACCCTGACCAAGGGCGAGCCGGCCGTCGCGAGCGTCGACGGATTCGGGGTCGCCGATGACGACGTGCTTCGCGCCGCGGCCATCGCCGAGAAGAAGAGCGAACATCACCTCGCGGACGCGATCCTCGCGGCCGCTCGAGCGGGCGACGCCAGCGCCCGCGAGACCGCCACCGACGGCGGCGTCGTCACCGACCACTCGGCTGATTCGGCGGGCCCCGAGCCCGACGAGCCGGCGATCCCCGATCCCGAGGCCGTCGACGTCGTCGCGGGCAAGGGCGTCGTCGCCCAGTACGACGGCCGGACGATCGCGGTCGGCAACCGCGCGCTCCTCGCCGACCGCGGCCTCGAGGTCCCGTCCGAGATCGCGGCTCATGCCCGCGAACGCGAGGCGGCCGGCGAGACGGCGGTCTACGTCGCGCTCGAGAGCGAGGTCGTCGGCGTCGTTTCGATACGGGACGAACTCCGACCCGCAGCGAGCGACGCCGTGGCGACCCTGGAAGCTGCCGGTGTCCGCACGGTAATGCTGACCGGCGACAACGACCGTACCGCACGGTCGGTCGCCGAGGCGGTCGGAATCGAGGACTACCGGGCCGAACTGCTGCCCGAGGAAAAACGAGACGCCATCGAGTCGCTCCGGGCTGAGGGCCACGTCGTGGCGATGGTCGGCGACGGAATCAACGACGCGCCCTCGCTTGCGGCCGCCGACGTCGGGGTCGCGATGGGCGCTGCAGGCACCGATGCGGCCATCGAGACCGCCGACATGGCGCTGCTGGCCGACGACCTCGAGCGGGTTCCCGAGGCCGTTGGGCTCAGCAAGGCGACCCGCCGGAACGTCTCGGAGAACGTTGCGATCGCCGTCGCGACGGTCGGCCTGCTGCTGGCCGGCGTCGTCGCCGGGGCCGTCCACATGGCCGCCGGGATGCTGCTTCACATCGCCAGCGTGTTGCTGGTGATCCTGAACGGGATGCGGTTGCTGCGGTACTGACTACCGACCGATACGACCTTCGAATCCACAATGACAGAGACGACCAACGACACCGACCGAACGAACTGGGCGATCGACTACGACGATATCGAACCGATTCGGCTGCGCGACCCCGCCGCGGAGGCGCTGGCCGTCCTCGAGCCGGGCGATCCGATCGTCATCACCTACGAGGACGTGGTGAAGGCGGCGGGCCACTCCTGTCCCACGGCGGCGGGGGCGTACCGAATGGCACGGGACGGCCTCGAGGCGCTGTACCCGGACTCGCTCCCGGTCCGGGGCGAGATCGAAGTTCTCGCGGGCGGCCCGCGGAACGACCCCGCCTACGGCGTCACGTCGCGGCTGCTCTCGTACGTGACCGGGGCCGCCGGCGAGGACGGCTTCGCAGGCTTGGCAGGCGGCCACGGCGGCCGGAAAGACCTGCTCCGGTACGGGGCGATCGGCACCGACGGCGTCGCCTTTGAGTTCACTCGCACCGACACCCACGAGACCGTCCGGGTCACCTACGATACGACGGCGATTCCGGAGGCCGGGCCGGGCACGCGCCACCTCCAGTCGCTGATCGACGGCGAAGCGACGGCCGAGGAACGCGCGGCCTTCGCCGAGGACTGGCACGGCCGCGTCGAACGGATCCTCCGCGGCGACGGCTTCGTCACGGTCGACGGCCCCGCGACTCGGCCCGGCGACGACTGAGCGCCGCTCGAGCCCGTGACCGCCGCCGTCGGCGAACCGCTCGAGCCGCCCCGTCCCGGCCCGCCGCGCGGACAGTCCAATACAATTATACCGGCCCCTCCCCGAGTAGGCCAATCGTATGGAAGAGCGAACGAGGGCCTACCTCCGCGGGCGATTTCGCGACCACTACCGACGGACGGAGATCACGCCGCCGCCCGCGGCCAACGAACGCGAGTGGGGCTTCATCCCGTGGACGGAGGGCCCCGACACGACGATGGTCCGCCACCGTTCGCTGCTCGAGTTGGGGGATCTCTCCGAGTTTCTGGTCCGGAAGCGCCCGCGCCACGTCTACTTCTCGGCGGGGCGCTTTCGCGACCCCGGCGCGAGTTCGATGCACGAGAAAGATTGGCAGTCGGCCGATCTCGTCTTCGACCTCGACGCCGACCACCTGCCCAGCGTGACGCTGGGCGAGGACAGCTACGCCGAGATGCTCGCCAAATGCAAGGACGCCCTGCTTCGGCTGCTCGATTTCCTCGAGACCGACTTCGCCTTCGAGGATCTCGAGATCGTCTTCTCCGGCGGCCGAGGATATCACGTCCACGTCCGCGACGAGAACGTCCTGGGCCTCGATCGGGAACACCGCCGCGAGATCGTCGACTACGTCCGGGGGATCGGGCTGGAGTTCGACGAACTGATCGAGACCGAGACGGTGGCTGGATTGGGGCGGAAGACCCCGACCGAACGCCGAACCCTCCGGATCGAAGGGGGCTGGGGGGCGCGGATCCACGCCCACTTCATGGCCTTCGTCGACGAGTTGCTCGAACTCGAGGAGGAGGCTGCCCTCGAGCGGTTACAGGCGTTCGACGGCATCGGCAAGGGGAAGGCCAAAGCGACGCTGAACGCCGCGCGCAACAACCGCGAGGGACTCGAGGCGGGCAACGTGACCGTCCACACCGCGATCGCGCAGTTGGCCGAGCGGTTCGCGAACGAGGCCGTCGAGCGCGACAACGCACCGATCGACGAGCCCGTGACGACGGACACGAACCGTCTGATCCGACTGCCGGGCAGCCTCCACGGCGGCAGCGGCCTGAAGACTGTCCGGCTCGAGCGCGACGAGATCGCGGACTTCGATCCCCTCGTCGACGCCGTGCCCGAGACCTTCGAGAGCCACGAGATCACCGTCGACGTCACCGACGGCGGCGAGGTCGAACTCGGAGGAGATAGCTTTACGGTCGCGGAGGGTGACCAGTCACTACCCGAGTACGTCGCCGTGTTCCTGATGGCACGCGGCCGCGCCGAGAAGGAGAAAGAATGAACTTGGACGAACTGCGCTCGGTCCAGAGCAAGGAGCGCCAGAAGGACAGCCTCCAGAACCTTCGCCCCTCGTTCTATCAGGAGGTCGGGGAGTATATCGCCGATCTGGAGGCCGAACGCGACCGAGTCGCCGAGGCGTCCGATGACCCCTTCTCCTCGCCCGAGGTCCGTCGGCTCTCCGACGAGATCGAGACCGCCAAGGACGTGGTCGAGGCGATCTACGAGCGCCGGATGGGAAAACTCGTCAAGCAAGCCAGCCTCGCGGCGGCCGGCATGGCCGCCGACGACGAGGGACTGACTGCCGAGGAGGCGGACCTGTTCGACGACCTCGTCGACCGCATCGGATCGAACAAGAGCCGCGTCCTCGACGTTCTCGAGGGCGTCGAGGAGTCGACCGGTGGCGGCGACGCCGCCCCGTCGAACGACACCTCCGCCCCGGAGCCGCGCGACGCCGGTCCGGAACGGCCCGGCTCGCCCTCGAGCGAGCCGGCACCCGAACCCGCCGACGACGCCCCGCCGGCACCGCCCGAGGAGCCGCCCGCCGGGATCGAGTCCGGTCCGGGCGGCGGCGACTCGAGCGGCGTCTCCCCCGCGGACGTCATGGGCGGCGACGGACCGCCGGTCGACGACCCTGGTGACGCGGGCGGTTCTCCGGACACGGCGACTCCCCCGGAGCCGTCCGTCGAGCCCGATTCGGGAGCCGCTCCCGAACCCGACCCGTCGCCCTCGAGCGACGGCGCGGACGGGGCGGCCGCCGATTCCACCCCCGACGACGAGCGGGCGAGCGACGACGACGTAGACCGGACGACCGTCCGGATCACCGACGACATCGGGTCGATCTACGGCGTCGACGGTCGCGAGTACACGCTGAGCAGCGACGACGTGGTCGAACTCCCGGAACAGAACGCCGCCCCGTTCGTCGATCGCGGCGCGGCCGAACGCCTCGAGTGACCGGCCCTACCCGGCCGTTTTCCGCTCGCCCGACTTTCCATCCCTTGCTGACCGTCACGGACCGATCGGCGGGCACGGCACTGACCGTGTGAAACCGTAACGCCTACAGTAACCCCCGCTAACTCGAACCCATGCTCGACGTCGGCGACGACGCACCGGAGTTCGAATTGCTAAATCAGTACGGCGAGACCGTCTCGCGGTCCGATTTCGACGGCCAGCGGCTCGTCGTCTACTTCTATCCCCGCGCCGACACCGAGGGCTGTACGCTCGAGGCCCGCGGGTTCGACGAAGCGCTCGCGCGCTTCGAGGACCGCGACGTCGGCGTCGTCGGTATCAGCGACGACCCCGTCGACGACCTCGAGTCGTTCGCCGACGAGTACGACTTCGGGTTCGACCTCCTCTCGGACGAGTTCGGCGAAGTCGCGACGCTGTACGACTCCTACGGCGAGAAACAGATGTTCGGGAACACCTTCGACGGCGTCTTCCGCAACACGTACGTCGTCGGCCCCGACGGCCGCATCGAGGCGGTCTACGAGGACGTGACCCCCGAGGGCCACGCCGAAGAGATCCTCGCGGACCTCGCCGACACGTCGGCGGAAGCCACACCGTAGCCGGGCCGGCGCTTGCCGTCCCGTCACCCGACGAACCGCTCGCCGTTCGTTTCCAAGTTCTGAAGTAGCCGGGCGCGAACCGGCCAGTATCAACCCTTCGACGATATGACGCTCAACGACAACGACCGCTCGATCGCGGCCTTCGCCATGCTCGCCCACGCGACCGTCCACTGGTTCGAACTGGCGATCCCGATCTTTCTGGTCGTCTGGCTCGAGGCGTTCGATATCTCCATCGCGGTCGCCGGGATCGCGGTCGCGGCCGGCTACGCGCTGTTCGGGCTCGGCGCGTTGCCCGCCGGCTTGCTCGCCGATCGCTACGGGCCGAAACGGCTCGTTCTGGCCTGCCTCGTCGGGATGAGCGTCTCCTTCGTGGGACTGTCGCTCGCGACCTCTATCTACGGCATCGCTGCGGCGCTGGTCTGCTGGGGCGTCACCGCGAGCGTCTACCACCCCGCGGGGCTGGCGCTCATCAGCACCGGCGTCGAGGACCGCGGGACGGTCTTCGCCTGGCACGGCATCGCCGGCAACCTCGGTATCGCGCTGGGTCCCTTCGCGACCGCGACGCTGTTACTCGTACTGGACTGGCGGCTCGTCGCCGTCGTGTTGTCGATCCCCGGCGCGGTCGCGACCCTCTACGGGCTGCGGGCCCGGTTCGATCCGACTGCGGCGGTCGCGGACGACGGCGAGGAATCGGGGTCGCTCGCCGCGAGCGAGTTCGTCGACACCTCCCGATCGCTGTTTGCCGGCTCGTTTCTGCTGGTCTTTGCCGTCGTCACCGTCGTCGGTCTCTACTACCGGGGCGTCCTCACCTACCTGCCGGAACTGCTCAACGGACTGCCGGCGCTCGCGGGGATCGAGCCGCCGGCCGCCCTCGAGGAACTCTCGCTTGGCGACTACTTCTACGTCGCCCTGCTGGTCGCGGGGATGGCCGGCCAGTACGTCGCCGGAAAGCTGACGAGTCGCGTGCCCGTCGCCCGCGGACTGGCGGTGGTCTTCGTCGGGCTCGCGGTCCTCGCGGTCGCGTTCGTGCCAGTCTCGGGGCTGGGTCTCCTCCCGATCCTGCTATACTGTGGCGTCCTCGGGTTCGCGCTGTTCGCGATCGAGCCGTTCTACCAGGAGGCCGTCGCCGTCTACACGCCCCCGGACGCGCGGGGCCTCTCCTACGGCTACACCTACCTCGGCATGTTCGGACTGGGCTCGCTCAGCATCGCACTGGGCGGCTACCTGCTCGATCACGCGACGACGGCGGCGCTGTTCGTGACTCTCGCGGCGATCGCGCTGCTCGGTGCCGGGATCGCAGCGCGGTTGCTGTTCAGCCCGACGCCAGTCGCGAGCGGGTCGCCCGACGCGGCGGACGCGAGCGCGGGCGACGACTGAGATCGGTGCCGTCGCTCGACGTTCGGGTCGCCCTGAAAAATTGAAACGGTCGGCGGGCCACGGACCCCAGTTCGCTTACTGGAAGGTGCGGCCGAGTTGCTCTTCTTCCTGAGCCGGTTCGGCGGTGTCGAACTGCTCTTCGATCTCCTCGTACTGCTCGCGGGTTTCGGGGGTCACGCTCGGGTTGACCTCCTCGAGGGCGTGTTCGAAGTGTTCCTTGCTGATGCGGACGTTGCCGACGGTGTCGGCCATCTCCTCGGGATCGACCGAGTTGATGAACTCGCGGCTGGCGGCCATCGAGGCCTCGCGGGTGACCGCTTCGATGTCGGCGCCCACGTAGCCCTCCGTCTCCGCAGCGAGCCAGTCGAGATCGACCGCGTCGGCCAGCGGCTTGTCGCGGGTGTGGACCTCGAAGATCTTCCGGCGGCCGCCCTCGTCGGGGACGGGCACGTGGACGTGACGGTCCAGCCGTCCCGGACGGAGCAGCGCCGAGTCGATCAGGTCGGGTCGGTTGGTCGTCGCGATCACGACGACGTCCTCCAGTTCCTCGAGCCCGTCGAGCTCAGTGAGCAGTTGACTGACGACGCGTTCGCCCACGCCGGAGTCGCCCTGCTGGCGACCGCGCTGGCCCGCGATCGAGTCGATCTCGTCGAAGAAGATCACGGTCGGTGCGTTCGACCGCGCCTTCTCGAAGACCTCGCGGACGCCCTTCTCGGACTCGCCGACGTACTTGTTCAGCAGCTCGGGGCCCTTGATCGAGATGAAGTTCGACTGGGCCTCGTTGGCGACGGCCTTCGCGAGCAGGGTCTTCCCAGTGCCCGGCGGGCCGTACATCAGCACACCCTTGGCGGCCTGCATGTCCAGCTCGTCGAACACCTCGGGGTAGTCGAGCGGCCACTGGACGTTCTCGCGGAGCCGCTCTTTGGTGTCTTCTAAGCCACCGACGTCGTTCCAGGTGACGTCGGGGACCTCGACGAAGACCTCCCGCATCGCGGAGGGCTGGATGCCCTTGAGAGCCTCCTTGAAGTCGCCCTCGGTGACCTCGAGCGTCTCGAGGACCTCGGCGTCGATCTCGTCTTCCTCGAGATCGAGGTCGGGACGAATGCGACGGAGGGCGTTCATCGCGCCCTCGCGGGTCAGGCTCTCTAAGTCGGCCCCGACGAAGCCGTGGGTGTTCTCGGCGTACCGGTCGAGGTCGATCCCCTCCTGGAGGGGCATCCCGCGGGTGTGGACCTGCAGGATCTCCTTGCGGCCGTCCTTGTCGGGGACGCCGATCTCGATCTCGCGGTCGAAGCGACCGCCCCGGCGGAGCGCGGGGTCGATGTCGTCGATGCGGTTGGTCGCGGCGATGACCGTGACCCGGCCTCGTTCCTCGAGGCCGTCCATCAGCGAGAGGAGTTGGGCGACGACGCGGCGTTCGACGTCACCGCCGGCGTCCTCGCGCTTGGCCGCGATCGAGTCGAGTTCGTCGATGAAGACGATCGCGGGCGCGTTCTCCTCGGCCTCCTCGAAGACCTCGCGGAGCTTCTCCTCGCTCTCGCCGTAGTACTTCGACATGATCTCCGGCCCGGAGATGGTCTCGAAGTGGGCGTCGATCTCGTTGGCGACGGCCTTGGCCATCAGCGTCTTCCCGGTGCCCGGCGGGCCGTGCAGCAGGACGCCCTTCGGCGGCTCGATGCCGAGCTGTTGGAACAGCTCGGGGTGGCGCATCGGCAACTCGATCATCTCGCGGACCTGGTCGAGTTCGTCGTCCAAGCCGCCGATGTCCTCGTAGGTGACGTTCGGGACGCCCTCGGCGGACGCGCCGCCCCCGGACTGAACCTGTTCGGCCGGCGTCTCGGAGATTTCGATGCTGGTCGAGTCCGTGATGACGACGGTGCCCGACGGCGAGGTGCTGGCGATCTTCAGCGGGACCGACTGGCCGGAGCTGGCCATCGGACCGAACGAGAGCGAGAACGGCACCGTCTGGCCCTCGGTGACGGCCTGTCCGGAGAGCTTGTCGCGGACGAGCGGCCCGATGTCGCCCCGGATACGCAGGTTTTGCGGGAGCGCGACCGTGACCGATTTCGCGGGTTTGACGTCGGCGGGTTCGATGTCGACCGTATCGTCGATCCCGACGTCGGCCTCCTGACGCAGGCGGCCGTCGATCCGGACGATGCCCCGGCCCTCGTCCTCCGGGTAGCCCGGCCAGACGCGAGCGACGGCCTGTCCCTCGCCCTTGCCCGAGATGACGATGTAGTCACCGTTCTCGAGGTCGAGTTCGTTCATCGATACCCGGTCGATCGCGGCGAGTCCGCGGCCGGCGTCCTTCTGTTTCAGTGGTTTGACGGTAAGCTTCATCGTTCCTCCTCTAACTCGATAGTGAGCACGCCGTTTTTCATAAACGTGTGCGCGTCCCCGGCAGCGGCCGGGAGTTCGATCTCGTACTGGTCGTCCGCAAGGACGACGATGGCGGTGTCGTCGACGACGTCGACCGAGACGTCCCCGACGTCGGTCCCGAAGTCGACGGCCATGACCGTGGCGTCGTCGTACTCGTACCGACGGGCTAACTGCCCCTCTTCGCGGGTGAATTGGTCGAGAGTCATGCTGTAACTAACCCAAGGTAAGCGTCGCTAATATATAAATCTTTTGCCGATAGACCGCATGAAGGCGGCGGGGTGGATAGAGTGATCGTTGTTCGTAGTTCACGGTGTGCCGGTCGGCGAGGCAGCCGCCGGCCCGGGACGCGGTCGTTGGACCCGAACGGGGATATCCCTCGTGCCGGCGTTCTCCGGTGAGAACCGCCTCGAGTCTTTATGCCCGTCCCCCTCGTGTCCTCGCGTATGGAAACGGTAACACATCACGGCAGGGAGACGGCGTACGAGGTTATCGACCGAGGGGCCGACGGACCGCCGATCTGTTTCGTCCACGGCAGCGGGGGATCGCGCGACGTCTGGACGGGCCAGCACGCGCTGGCGGAACACCGTCCCGTCGTCGCGATGGACCTCAGCGGCCACGGCGACTCGGACGATATCGACGCCAGCGCCGGCTACAGCACGTTGTCGGCCTACACCGACGACGCCCTCGCCGTCGTCGAGGCGACCGGGGCCGAGGTCTTCGTCGGGAATTCGCTCGGCGGTGCGGTCGTCCTCCAACTGCTCCTCGAGCGCCACGTCGATCCCGACGCCGCCGTTCTGACCGGGACGGGCGCGCGGCTGGGCGTTCTCGACGACCTGTTGACGTGGCTGCAATCGGACTTCGAGCGGGCGATCGAATTTCTGCACGGCTCGGACCGGCTCTTTCACGACCCCGACCCGGCCGTCCGCGAGCGATCGATGGACCGGATGGCCGACACCGGACAGGCGGTCACGCGACGGGATTTCTTGACCTCCCACGAGTTCGACGTCCGCGACCGCCTCGAGGAGATCACCGTCCCGACGCTCGCGCTCTATGGGGAACACGACCAGTTGACGCCGCCGTGGTTCCACGAGTTCCTCGCCGACGAGATCGAGGGAGGCCGGCTCGCCGAGATCGAGGATGCGGCGCATCTGGCGATGATCGAGCGTCCGGACGCGTTCAACAGGGTCATCGAGGCGTTTCTCGCGGATCTCGAGGGCTGATCGGGAGCGGCGACAGCCACCCGTACTACCGGAGGAGAACGGCGACCGTCCCGCGAGAGGGAGCTAACGGCGGTCCTCGAGCGCGACGAACGAGTCGGTCGTGGCGGTGAGCCACGCCGTCGATATCGCGTCCTCGTAGATATTCTGTGGAAACATCGTACACACTGCGATATCGTCGTGTTCGACGGTGACGTGTTGCAGTTCCGATCCGTGGTCGCGAGCCGACTCGCGTTCGCCGGTGGCGCGTTTCGATGATTCGGACATGATACCGATCCTCCGCGGTCTATCCGCGTCTTCCCCGTTCTGGCATATAACTGTCTGCCCTAAACCGAGAGTACAATACTATGTGGTATTATCACCCTTATATATTTGCCGTCGAGCGACCCATGGGATTGCGAGCGGACCGATCGGGCTCGGCCGCGCGAGCCGAGAACGGAGCCGTCAGTAGAGTTCCTCGAGATCGCTCTCCTCGTGGCCGTGTTCCGCGGCGGGGAACTCGCCCGATTCGACGGCCGAGACGTAGTCGTCGATCGCCGACTCCATCTCTCCGCGAACGTCGCCGAACTGCTTCGAGAAGGAGGGCGTCCACTCGCTCAACCCGACGGCGTCGTCGACCACGAGGACCTGGCCGTCGCAGTCCGGTCCGGCCCCGATCCCGATCGTCGGGATGTCGATGGCGTCGGTGACTTCCGCCGCCAGGTTCGAGGGGACGTGTTCCAGCACCAGCGCGAACGCGCCCGCCTCCTCGTGGGCCTCGGCCAACTCGAGGATGCGTTCGGCGGCCTCCTGGTCGGTCCCCTGTCGGGGATAGCCGCCGTACTGGTTGACGTGCTGGGGCGTGAGCCCGAGGTGGGCCATCACCGGAATCCCGAGCCGGACCAGCTTTTCCGTGAGATCGACGGTGTGGGGACCGCACTCGAGTTTGACCGCGTGGGCGTCCTCTTCCTTGAGCATCCGGCCGGCGTTCTCGACGCTTGCCGCCTCGTCGACGCCGATCGAGAGGAAGGGCATGTCGGCGACGATCAACGCGTCCTCGGTCGCCCGCGCGACAGCGCCCGTGTGGCGAGCCATGTCGTCGACGGTCACTGGCAGGGTCGTCTCGTGGCCGAGCGTCGTGTTTCCGAGGCTGTCCCCGACCAGAATGATGTCGACGCCGGCCTCGTCGACGATCGAGGCCGTCGGCGCATCGTACGCCGTCAACATCGTGATCGGTTCTTCGACCGCTTTCGACCTGACATCCCGTACGGTAGGCATACCCATAGCTTGACCTCCCACGATTAAACCTCGTTGTTCTCCGGCCGCGCTCGGCCGGACCCGGCGCGCTTAAGAGGGACCGGTCGCCATACCCACGCGTGCCAGAACGCGTCGAAACGACCTCGCCCGACGGGGTCGACTACGGCTGGGTGATGCAGACGACGTTCGTCGCCACCATTCTGGTCGGCGCACCGATCGTCGTCGCCCTCTCGACGACCGTGACCCTGCCGTCGTGGGCCGACCGGGCCGAGTTCGCGATCCGAGTCGGGGCCCCCGTTTGGTTAGTCACGTCGCTCGTGGTCTTTGCCTACGCCAAGCGAAAGCAGACGTAGTCGGAAGATTCGGCCGCCGCCGGTCGGTCTCAGACGCCCGACGGTCCCTCGCCGACGTACTCGAAGTCCATTCCCGCTCGTTCTGCGGTCCGGAGATCGCGCTCGGAGTCGCCGATGAACAGCGCTCGTCCCGGCTCGACCTCGAGCCGGCGCGCCGTCGCGAGCAACGGCTCCGGATCCGGCTTCCACGTCCCGACCGTGTCCCGACCAACGACCGCCTCGACCGCCGCCGAGAGGGCGTGTTCCTCGAGCGCGATCCGGCAGGCCCGCTCGCAGTTCAACGAGCAGACACCCGCGGGCAGCGACCGGTCGAGCAGATCGTCGGCGTGTGCGAGCCGCTCGGAGGACCGCGCGCCCTCGTGTTCGTGGGCCGCGATGGCCGCCTCGACCTCCTCGCGCAGTCCCACCTCGGCCGCGCCCTCGAGCATGGCCCAGAGCCCCTCACCTGGGGGGTCGCGGTTCGCGCCGTCGTACACCTCACGGACGTCGGTGGCGACGGCGTCCCAGTCGACCACGAGATCGACGAGGGTCCCGTCCAGATCGTAGACGATGGCGTCGTACTCGCTCACGGACGGCCGTACGGGCGAGAGGAGAATAGGAGCTTCGGTGCGGTCGGCACTCGCCGGCCGGTCACCCCGGTCCCGAGCCGTGAGCGGCCGGCAGGGTCTCGCGGACCGCTTCCCGTTCCGCGATGAGTTCCATGGCGGCCGTTCGACGGCCGTGGTAAAAGGCCCCGCGACGATCGGGATGAACGGGGTCAGAACGGTCACAATATTAAATATGTTCGGAAGGTGAAAGCGACTGTGCAACGGAGAGATCTGTTACTCGGTGGGGGAGTAGCGCTTTCGGCGACGATCGCGGGCTGTAGTTCGGACGGAACCGACTCGAGCGACGGGGAGTCGGGGAACGGCAACAGTAGCGACGACGGGGCCGGTTCCGACTGGGAACGAACTGAACTGCTCACCGAGGGGTCGGACCTCGGACTTCGCGGTAGCGGGCGATTGACGAAAGAACAGGAGGAAATCGGCTGGGAGATCGAGGACGCTTACGTCGATGCGTACGTCGACAACGAGGGGAGCGGGCCGTCGGGGACCGCGACGGTCCGCTGTACCTGGTACGACGAGAGCGGCGGAACGATCGGAACCGATACGACCGAGATCGCGACGATCGCCGCCGGCGAGACCTGGAAAGCGCGGGTGTACCACCACGGCACGGATCCCGGCGCGGTCGAGGGCTTCGACCTCGAGGTCGTCGACGAGACGCCCGCGGAGCCGGTCAATTTAGACGTCGGTGGCATGACGGTCGCGAACGTCGATCGCTATTTCGACGAGACCGGAGTTCGGTACACGGCCGGGTTCACCAACGAACGCGACGAGCCGATCGAGTCGGTGTACGCCGTCCTCAAACTCTACGAGGACGAGTTCCTCCTGAACACGGAAGTCGGTCACCTCGAGGACTTCCCCGCGGGTGAAACGAAAAGCGGCTACCCCTTCGACTGGAAGGACCGACGCGCGGACGCAGTGAACGACCGCGAGTTCCTGTTCGCCGACGGAGTCCCGTCGGCCGAGGAGGCCTAGACTCCCTCGAGGGGAACGTCGAGGTCGCGAAGCCGGTCGCGCATCTCGGCGGCGGACTCGTCGTCCGCGAGCCGCAGCGGACTCCGGAGCGGTCCGGCGTCGAAGTCCCGCATGCGAAGCGCCGTTTTCACGCCGGACATGTAGGAATCGCCGGTCTTGAGGGCGTCCCGAACGGCGAAGATATCGCTCTGTAGCTTGCGGGCCCGTTCGCGTTCGCCGGTGTCGTAGGCCTCGTAACAGTCGACGACCAGTTCCGGGAAGACGTTGGCGACGGCGCTGACCGCGCCCGAACAGCCGACCGCGAGGCCGGTAAAGACCAGCGAGTCCGACCCCGCGAGGAAGGTCAGCTCCGGGTGGGCGTCGGCCGCCTGCGCGAGCCACGGGACGTCCTTGCTCGAGTCCTTGACGCCCGCGAGCGTGTCGATCTCGGCGAGGGCAGCGAGCGTCTCGAGGGAGAGTTCGTTGCCCGTCTTGCTCGGGATGTGGTAGACGTAGACCGGCAGGTCGACGGCCGCGGCGACCCGGCGGTAGTGTTCGATCGCACCCTCGTGGTCGAGCGGATAGTAGTAGGGCGTGACGACGACGATGCCGTCGGCGCCGACCGATTCGGCGTGTTCGGCGCGGGCGACGGTCCGGTAGGTACTCGGCGCGCCGACGCCGGCGATGACCGGCACCTCGTCGCCGACCTCGTCGACGACCGCCTCGATCACGCGGTCGCGTTCCGCCCCCGATAGGAGGGGGAACTCGCCGTTGGTCCCGAGCGGAAAGACACCGTGGGCACCGCGATCGACGACGAACCGTGCGTGTGCAGCCGTCCGCTCGTAGTCGACGGACTCGTCGTCTCGGAACGCGGTGACCGTCGGTGGGACGACGCCGCGAAGCGACAGCGGATCCCCAGCGCCGGGGTCGTGCTGAGCCATGGACGATCGTCCGCCCGGCACGGGCAAAAAAGGCGCGCCGTCCGCTGCGTTCAGTGGTCAACAGCGGTGGCGCGTCGCTTACGGCGCGACGCGATTCAGTCCGGCGTCGCCACCTCGCCGGCGGGCTCGTCGAGCTGTTCCCCCGCGAGGACGCGGTTCGCCCGACGGAGCCGTTCGGACAGCGCCTGATGGGAGATATCGAGTTCGTTCGCCAACTCCTCGAGCGAGATCTCGCGGGGGACGTCGTAGTAGCCCTGCCGGTAGGCCTCGGCGATGGCCTCCTGCTGGGGTTCGGTCAGGGCCGCCGTCGTCTCGAGGTCCTCGTCCGTGCCGGCCTCGACCATGCGCCTGACGTCGATCCGGACGCCCTGTGCCTCGATCCCGGAGACGGCGTCGGACAGTTCCTCGCGGTGGGGAAAGAGCAATCGGAGGGTCCACTGCCTGTCCGCGACGCGGGCGTCAAGAACCGTCCCGCCGTGTTCGTACACACAGCAACAGACCGACCCGACCGCTTCCGTGTACGTGACGCGGTAGAACAGGTCGCCGTCCGCGGTGTTCTCGAGGAGTTGGCGGTAGTCGTCGACGGTCGCGTCGGCCTCGAGCGCCGCCTCGAGGGTCTCGCGGTCGACCTCGGAAAACCAGACCAGCGGGACGGTCCGGGTCGGCCCCTCCGCGACGACGCTTTCGACGCGGACCTCGAGGGCCGGTAGTTCCTGAAACGTCTCTGCGAGTGCGAACTCGTCCGTCGAAAGCGAAAGTTCTGCGATCGTCGTCATTGGACGGTCACCTCGGAACGTGCGGTCGAACCCGTTCGGCGACCGCTGTCGCCGTCAGGGGAGCAGTGTGACTCGAGTGGTCTCATTCGTATCCAGCCGATCCGCAGCGGCGTGGGACGCGGCGTCGAACGGCTCCGACAGCCGCTGACGACCACGCTCGACCGGATCGTGCTGGGAGAACGGAGGACTCCAGGACGCTTGATGAGCGGCCCTTCCGATTCCGGCCGTTTAAGTCGGCACGTCACCGGTTGAGACGGTCAAAACCACGTGGCGGAACGGCGATCGCGACTGTTCGCTCAGCCCAGTCGGGCCAGCCGATTGAGCGCGTACACCGTCCGAAGGACGTCGACGCTTTTCCCCCGATCGAAGACGAGTTCGTCCGTCTCGAGGACGTGTTCCAAGGTATCCCGCGAGGCGTGTTCGGGGGCGGCCGCGATGCCGGCGTCGGTGTCGGCGACCCACTGCATCACCCGCAGATCGCTCTTTGAGTCCCCCATCACCAAGGCGAACGGGTCGTCGACGCCAAGCACCTCCAGCGCGCGCTCGACGCCGATCACCTTGTTCAACTCGAGACTGCCGATCTCGGCCGCGTCGGCCTCGTAGTAGGCGACGTCGATGCGCTCTAAGACCGCCGCAAGGGAGTCGGGCACATCGTCAGCGTTGAGGTCGGGATAGGCCCCCTCGCTCTCGAGGACGCCCCTGATCTCGGGGTCCTGGGCCGCGTAGAACGCGCGGGTCCAGGCGGCGACGGTCTGCCCGTCCAGCGTCAGCCCGTCGCTTTCTCCCGCTGCATCGATGCCGGCGTCGGTCGCCGTCGCCTCGAGGGTCCGCCCGACGGCGTCGGCGAGCAGGTCGATGAGATAGACCAGCGCCTCGTCGATGGTGTCGCGGGCGTCCGCCGAGCCGGTCTCGTAGTTGGGCTTCATCGTGACGTTGAACTCGTTGCCCTGCAGGTGACAGCCCCGGCGGAGTTCCTCCGGGGCTTCCGGCAGGACCCGTGACCGCACGTCGTCGAAGACCGAGCGGATGGTCTCGTCTAGGTCCTCGTAGAGCAACTGTTTCGTCGCCGCGCCGTGGCCCGGCGTGAACACACCGGTCCCGGCCTCGTAGACGATCGAGAGGTTCCCCGAATGGACGATCTCGCTGCCCAGCCCCTGGATCGCGAAGCCCTTGACGTTCTCCAAGGTCTGGCCCGTACAGATGACGATCGGGACACCGGCGTCGTGAAACTCCGTCAGGAGGTGCAGCGTCTCCCGGGGGATCTCGTTGTCCGTGCCGCCGGCCGACCGCAGCGTCTCGTCGACGTCCAACACGAGGACGTTGACCGCCCGGCCGTACTTCGTCTCGAGGTCCAAGGCAGTAAAGGCCTGATCGCGGGTCGCCCGCGCGGCGATCTCGGCGAAGGTCTCCCCGGCCGCGAAGTCCGACCGGATCTCGTCTTTCCGGGCCTCGAGTTCCTCGGTCGCCTCCTGCCAGTGTTCCAACGCGACTCGGGAGTCGACGGCGGGGAAGACGTCGACGAACTCCTGGTACTCGCGGAGGGTCTTCGTGTCGTACTCGTCGTAGAGTCGGTAGACGAGATCGTACCGTTCCATGTGGTTTACAGGCATGGGCAGGCGGATAACCGTTTCCGGTATCGGTCGGTGCGAGACACGGTTCGGACTCGTTCGTGTGAGCGTGAGCGTTCGATCATCCGATAGTACAGTAGTTTACTCGGATAGGAATAAATATTTATCCTCACAGCCCCTATCGAGTTCACATGAAAGCCATCGCAGTTCAGCCCGGAGCGGGCGGCCCCGACGTCGTTTCCCGACCCGTTCCCGAACCGGCTCCTGGCGAGGCCCTCGTCCGAATCCATCGTGTGGGCGTCGATGGCACCGACTACGAGGTCATCGAGGGAACGCACGGCGGCGTCCCCGACGGTGACGATCGGCTCGTCCTCGGTCACGAGGCCGTCGGCGTCGTCGAGGACCCGAACGGCACCGGACTCGAGGCGGGCCAGTACGTCGTGCCGACGGTCCGCCGGCCCCCGCCGGGCGTCGAGACCAACGACTACTTCGAGCGCGGCGACCCGGACATGGCCCCCGAGGGGGAGTACGTCGAACGCGGCATCGTCGGGGCCCACGGGTTCATGGCCGAGTACGTCACGAGCCCGGCAGCGTATCTCGTCCCGATCCCCGACGAACTCGCGCCGTGGGGCTTTCTCGTCGAGCCGATCAGCATCACCGAGAAGGCGATCGAACACGCCCGCGCGTCCCGGTCGGCGTTCGACTGGCGGCCCGAGTCGGCGCTCGTGTTGGGGACCGGCGCGCTGGGGCTGTTGACCGCCGCAATGTTCACCGAGACGCTCGGCTACGAGCGGGTCTACTGTCTCGGGCGCAAGGATCGCCCGCACCCGACGATCGATATCGTCGAGCGACTCGGCGCGACCTACGTCGACTCCCGCGAGACGCCGGTCGACGAGGTCGCCGCCGCCTACGAGCCGATGGACGTCGTCTACGAGGCGACCGGCCACGCCACACACGCCTTCGAGTCGATCGACGCGCTGGCACCCAACGGCGTCGCCGCCCTGCTCGGCGTTCCCACCGACTGGACGTTCGAAATCGACGGCGGTCGCCTCCATCGCGACCTCGTCCTCTCGAACAAGGCCCTCGTCGGCAGCGTCAACTCCAACCGCCGCCACTTCGAGGCCGCCATCGAGACCCTCGCAGCGCTGCCCGACTGGCTCCTCGAGTCGATCGTGACCGGGATCTACGGGCTCGACGAGATCGAGCGAGCGTTCCCATCGGCGACGGCCCCCGCCGCGACGACCGACGGCGGTTCGGGTGTGGGCCCCGATGACGATACGACTATAAAAACGGCGGTCGAATTTATGCCCATATGAAAAACGTCGACGACCTGATCGAGAGCGCGGCCGAACTCGCGGCTCGTGGCCTCTCGAAGGGCGAGATCGCCGACGAGTTGAACGTCTCGCGGGAGACCGCGAGCTGGCTCGTCGAGCGCAGCGGGACGACGCCCCAGCCGGCCGACCAGCAGACGGCTCAGCCCGACAACGGGGCGAGCGGGCCACAGGACATCCACGTCGACTGGTCGGCGATCGGCCGGGACAGCAAACGCATGAGCGCCATCGCTTCTGCGATGGCCGACATGCTCGCCAAACACGGCGAGGACGTCGATCTCACGATCGGCATCGAGAAAGCCGGCGGCCCCATCGCGACGCTGGTCGCCCGGGAACTCGAGACCGATCTCGGGACCTACACCCCCGCGAAACACCAGTGGGAGGAAGGCGACATCGACGATCTCGGCGGGACCTTCTCCCGGAACTTCGCCGGGATCCGCGACCGCGAGTGTTACGTCGTCGACGACACCATCACCAGCGGGACCACCATGCGCGAGACCATCGAAGCGATCCGCGCCGAGGGCGGCACACCCCTCGCCTGTATCGTCCTCGCGGACAAACAGGGCCTCGAGGAACTCGCGGGCGTCCCCGTCTACTCGTTGTTGCAGGTCATCAGCGTCGGCAAGGACGACTAGGCGACCGCCGGCCGCTGCCGTACGACTCGTTCGATCTGCCCGATACGTACTCGAGCGACGGCTCGGTCCGGCGGGCCGATGCCCGCGCTCCGTGCGTCTCGTGACCCCGGGCTGACCGGTTACTGTCGAGCGAGTGACCCAAAAAAGCGACTCGGAGACGGCGAACCCCTACCCGTGAATGCCCATCGCTTCGATCTGTTCCTGATACCGGTTGCGGATCGTCACTTCGGTCACCTGCGCGACGTCGGCGACCTCGCGCTGGGTCTTTTTCTCGTTACAGAGCAGCGAGGCGGCGTAGATCGCGGCCGCGGCGTACCCCGTTGGCGACTTGCCCGAGAGCAGTCCTTCCTCGGCCGTCTTCTCGATAATCTCGTTGGCCTTGGTCTGGACTTCCTCGGAGAGTTCGAGTTCAGAACAGAAGCGCGGGACGTATTTTTTCGGGTCGACGGGACGCATCTCGAGGCCGAGTTCCTGCGAGATGTATCGATACGTGCGACCGATCTCTTTGCGTTCGACGCGGGAGACTTCCGAAATTTCCTCGAGGCTTCGCGGGATGCCCTCCTTTCGACAGGCGGCATACAGCGCCGAGGTCGCGACGCCCTCGATCGAGCGCCCGCGGATGAGGTCTTCCTTGAGAGCGCGCCGATAGATCACCGACGCGACCTCCCGAACCGACCGCGGGACACCGAGCGCCGAGGCCATCCGGTCGATCTCGCTGAGCGCGAACTGCAGATTCCGCTCGCCGGCGTCTTTGGTGCGGATGCGTTCCTGCCACTTGCGCAGGCGGTGCATCTGACTGCGTTTCTTCGAGGAGATAGAGCGGCCGTAGGCGTCCTTGTCCTTCCAGTCGATGGTCGTCGTCAGTCCCTTGTCGTGCATCGTCTGGGTCGTCGGCGCACCGACGCGGGACTTCTCCTGTCGTTCCTGGTGATTGAACGCCCGCCACTCCGGGCCAGGATCGATCTGTTCTTCCTCCACGACGAGCCCACAGTCTTCACAGATGAGCTCACCCCGGTCGGAGTCCTTAACGAGATTATCCGATTCACATTCGGGGCAGGCACGTACCCCCTCTTGTTCCTCGGTCTCGTCCGTCTCGCGCGTTCGCTCCCGCTGGCGGGTGGACCGTGTCATCGCACTTTTATAGTAGTATCACGACGGTATATAAACTTTTGGCCACTCGTTTCGGCCGACTACCCAAAACGCCCGAAAACAGGCAATACGGGTGTCGAGAGTCGAGGTTTACCATTCGGAATCGGAAACTCTTTATCCGGCTCTGCCCCACCTCGGGGACGAATGCCGGTCATCGAGTGCGACGTCGAGACGGCTCGCGAACGGCTCGAGGCAGCGGGGGTACCCGTCGAGTCGGGCAACACCGACCACGAACGCTGGCGGGCGAGCCGCGGCTCCGCGACCGCCGTCGCGTACGACGACAAGGTCGTGATTCAGGGGGCAGAGCCCCGCGAAATCGAGGCACTGCTCCGCGAGGGCGGGGGTCGTGCCCACGTCTACTTCGACGGCGGCTCGCGGGGCAACCCCGGTCCGGCCGCGATCGGCTGGGTGATCGTCACCGGCGACGGCATCGTCGCCGAGGACGGCGAGACCATCGGGACGGCCACCAACAATCAGGCCGAGTACGAGGCGCTGATCGCGGGACTGGAAGCCGCCCGGGACTACGGCTACGACGAGGTCCACGTCCGCGGCGACTCCGAACTCATCGTTAAACAGGTCCGCGGCGAGTACGACACCAACGACCCCGACCTCCGCGAGAAACGCGTCACCGTCCACGAACTGCTTCGGGCGTTCGACGAGTGGACCCTCGAGTACGTCCCCCGCGAGGTCAACGACCGCGCGGACGGGCTGGTCAACGAGGCGCTGGATCGGGCCTGACTCCACACGATACATCGTATCGGCCCGACCGGGCGATCTACGGTGGCGCGCGCTGTCGATCCGTCCGAACGCCAGTGAGGGCGGATCGATGACATCGTGCGAGGGATGAGTGAGCGAGCCTCGCGAGCGTTAGCGCGGAACCTTCGGTTCCGCGAACCATGCGAACGGGCGCTGCGCGCCCGTGAGCAGAAATCGGCTGGGGAGGGCGTGGCCGTTCCCTGTTGCCACGATAGCAGAACGCTTCCCCCGAATTCTCGCCGCGGCAATTCCGTCGGGATCCGGTTCCACCGATCGACTATCGATCAGAACGAACCGTCGAAACGGATCGGCAAGCGGAAACCCGCCCGCGTCCATACACACCCCTATGACCGATCCGAACGCGATCGATGCCGACGGTGCGGCCGACGAGCGGGACGGAGACGCCACCGACGACGAACCCGACGGGGACCTCCCGCGCGGCGTCGTCGACGAAGTCGAGCGACTGACCCGCCTCGAGCGCACCGCGGTCGACGACAACGAGATCGAGGCCTACGAGCGGCGGCGCGAGGAACTGCTCGAGAACCACGACTTCACGTCGCGGATTCGCGACGACGACGGCGACGACGTCCTCGTCTGTCACCCCGAAGAGTGGCACGACGACGAAGCCGGCGTCATCAGGACCGACCGCATCGAAGACATCGATCGCGCCGTCGAGATCCCGCTCGAGGGCACCGAAGACCCCGACGACTGGGCGGCCGTCGACGACCGAAACCGGGATCTCGTCGCCGCGGTCAGGGAGGCCCACGGCGACGTTC
This sequence comes from Natrinema sp. CGMCC1.2065, assembly GCF_051225675.1. Classification (NCBI taxonomy): domain Archaea; kingdom Methanobacteriati; phylum Methanobacteriota; class Halobacteria; order Halobacteriales; family Natrialbaceae; genus Natrinema; species Natrinema sp. CGMCC1.2065. Next base: position 70,304 of record NZ_JBPJSJ010000002.1, read on the forward strand.
ACGGGGACAACGCGGCACTGCTGGCGGACTTCGCGGGTAATCACTACGCGAAACCGATCGCGTCACTGACCGCCGACGAACTCGCGGAGTTTCGGGAGGAGTACCTCGTCAGGAACGCCTGGCCGTCGGAAAAACAACGGGAAGTGATCGCGGAGTCGATCGAACTCGTCTTCGAGGCCACCGGTGAATCGGCCCCGACCGTCGGCTCTCAGTAGCTCTCGTCGACGATCTCGCGGATCTCGTCGGCGCGGTCGTCGCCCGTGACGACCTTCGAGAGGGTCCACTGGATGCCGTCGAGAACGGCGTCGTAGCCGTCGTCGGTCAGCGAGTACTGGTTCGTTCGCTTGTCGAGTTCGCTCTTTTCGACCAGCCCCAGATCGACCAGTTCGTCGAGGTTGGGGTAGAGTCGACCGTGGTTGACCTCCGTCCCGTAGTAGTCCTCGAGTTCGCGTTTGATCGCCAGGCCGTACATCGGCTCCTTGGCGAGGATCACGAGGATGTTATTCTGGAAGGCTGTGAGTTCGCGCGCAACACTCTGCTCGTCGGTGATTGATTGTGCCTCTGACATGGCTATGTAAATGTCACCAGACTATTTAAGACTTGTCAACCATTCCGTCGTTTCAGCGGGTTGGATGGGCCGTACGGCCGCGATGCGGCCGGACGCCGGTGAAACGGGCCCGTTCGTCGTCTGTTCCATAGCTGGCAACCGTCAACTGACTAGTGACACTCGATTACGAAAGTACTTTTTGATCGACCGTCGATCCTCCGGTACATGGTCAACCTCTGGGAAGACCTCGAGACCGGACCGAACCCGCCGGAAGAGATCTACGCCGTCGTGGAGTGTCTCAAGGGCGAGCGAAACAAGTACGAGTACGATAAGGACGTCCCGGGCGTCGTACTGGACCGCGTCCTCCACAGCAACGTTCACTACCCGAGCGACTACGGCTTCATCCCGCAGTCGTACTACGACGACGAGGACCCCTTCGACGTCCTCGTCCTCGTCGAGGACCAGACGTTCCCCGGCTGTGTCATCGAGGCCCGCCCGGTCGCCCTGATGAAGATGGACGACGACGGCGAACAGGACGACAAGGTCATCGCCGTCCCTTCGGAGGACCCGCGCTACGATCACATCGAGGATCTCGACGATATTCCGCAGCAGCAACTCGACGAGATCGACGAGTTCTTCGCGACCTACAAGAACCTCGAGGAGGGCAAGGAAGTCGAGACGCAGGGCTGGGAGGACAAGCAGGCCGCCTACGACGCGATCGAACACGCCCAGGACCTCTACGACGAGAACTTCTAAACGGGACCCGCCGCGCTCGCGGCTCCGCCCGTTTTCTCTCGCTGCCGCGAACGGATACCCGAGAGTTATCCGTGGCCGACCGGCTGATTCGTTATGAGCATGGGTAATTTTATCCCCGTTCCCGCCGTAGTCGTTCCTGTATGGCAGCATCCGACTCCGCCCCGAGAACGTCATCGTCGGCCGACGACGCGGACGAGTCCGCCGCCGGTATGGCCCATCTTACGGTCGTCCCGGCCAACTTCGATCCCGACGACTCGAGCGCGACCGACGAGTAGGGACGACGGTCCATGACCCGTCGGTACGCTGCGTGTGCTACCGTCGTGTCCCCGCCCGACGGGCACCGCCGGTTCGTGCCTCGGCCGTTCGGAAAACAGTGTCTCGAAACGAACCTTCTTGTATGCGGTCGAACTACGTCCGTCCATGGGTCTGTTCGACCGATTACGGGGCGACGGTGACCCCCGGGTCGCGTTTATCGGGGTCGACGGCGTACCGTATAGTCTCCTCTCGGAGAACGAGGAACTGTTTCCCAACTTCGCTGCGATCGCCGCGGACGGAACCGCCGGCGAGATTTCGAGTATCGTCCCGCCGGAGTCAAGCGCCTGCTGGCCGTCGCTGACCACCGGGATGAACCCGGGCGAAACCGGCGTCTACGGCTTCCAGGATCGTGAAAACGGTACCTACGACACCTACGTTCCGATGGGACGTGACGTCCAGGCCGACCGCGTCTGGGACCGCGTCCAGGAGAACGGCCGTAAGGCCACCGTGATGAACGTCCCCGTTACCTTCCCGCCCCAGCGGGACGTCCAGCGGATGGTCTCGGGCTTTCTCTCGCCCGGCCTCGACAAGGCCGCCTACCCCGACGACGTCCGCGACTACCTCGAGACGCTCGATTACCGGATCGACGTCAACCCGAAACTCGGCCATCAGGACGACAAATCCGAGTTCATCGAGGACGCTCACGCGACCGTCGACGCCCAGTACGAGGCCTTCCAGCACTACATCGAGGAGGACGACTGGGACCTGTTCTTCGGCGTCTTCATGACGACCGACCGGGTCAACCACTTCCTGTTCAAAGACTACGAGCGCGACGGCGAGTACAAAGACGAGTTCATCGAATTCTACAAGAAAGTCGACGACTACATCGGCCGGCTCCGGGAGTCGCTGCCCGACGACGTCACGATGATCGTCGCCTCCGATCACGGCTTTACCAGTCTCGACTACGAGGTCCACTTCAACGAGTGGCTTCGGGAGGAGGGGTTGCTCTCCTTCGGGACGGACGACCCCGAGGAACTGGGCGACATCTCCGACGATACCAAGGCCTACTCGTTCATTCCGGGCCGGTTCTACATCAACCTCGAGGGCCGCGAGCCCCGCGGTGCCGTCCCCGAAGACGAGTACGATGCGGTCCGCGATCAACTCAAGGCCGACCTCGAGGCGCTCGAGGGCCCCGACGGGAACAAGGTAGTCGACCGCGTCGTCGAGAAAGAAGAGGCCTTCCGCGGCGACCACGACGACATCGCGCCGGACCTGGTCGCGATCCCGAACAACGGCTTCGACCTCAAATCCGGCTTCAAAGGCGAGGGTGAGGTCTTCGACACCGGCCCGCGCAACGGGATGCACAGTTTCGACGACACGTCGCTGTACATCGACTCGCCGGACGCGACGATCGAGGATGCCGACCTCTTCGATATCACGCCGACGATCCTCGACCTGCTGGACCTCGAGTACAGCCGCGGCGAGTTCGACGGCGCGAGCCTCGTCTGACCACGGCTCGTCGCATCGACGACCGACGAAAGAGCTATTTTCGTCGCGGAATGATCAGAACGTATGAAGGACACTCTCCTCGTCGGGGGCTGCTTCGCCTTGGCGCTGCTGTGTGCCGCCGTCGCGAGCGCGATCACCGAGAGCCCGGCCCTGCTCGGGATCACGCCGATCGGGATCGCGATTTACTTGATCGTCGGCGTCGGCCTACCGCAGTCGCTATTAGCCCGCCGGACCGGGTCCGCTCTCCAACTCGGGCTGGCCGCGCTGGCCGTCGCCGGCGGGGCGGGCGCAGTGATCGCCGGGATCGCGACGGGCTCACCGAACGCCGAACTGAGCGGTGGCGTCGTCGCAATCTTGCTTTTCGTCGTTCTGGGCAACGCCATCGGGGCAGTCGTTCGGCAGTTCCGCGACGGCTATCGGTCGTCGACCGGCGAGTGAGACCACCGCTTCTCCGCCCCGATTCGATCCCGTTTTCCCGGCGGCGACGAACCGCCGTCCATGGAAGAGGTCATTCACGCTCGCGGCCACGAGAACGTCACCGCCGAACACGCCAGCACGTTCGAGGTGACGACCGACGACTACCTCACCCCCGCGGGCGACTGCATCCTCGCGATCGAGGCCGACCGCGCGCCGGCCGACTTCGACCCCGAGTTCGTCGCGGCCTGTCGGGACGCCGACGCGACGATCACCGTCACGCTCGAGGCCGACGGCCACACGGCGTCCGTGACCGGCCGGGGCGATCCCGACCTCGAGTTCACGAACGAGCGCAGCGCGGTCGGGCGCACGAGCGACTACGTCGACGACCGAACGATCCTCACCGACGCCGCGTTCGCGGCCGAGGGGTTCGACCGCGACCTCGTGGCGGCGCTTGCCGACGGTGCCGAGGCGACGGTGACGATCACCGTCGAGTAGCCGGCGGTCCGGGTCCGGTCGCCCTCTCGGCGACCGTCCGTCGCGGTTTTGGGGTCGAAGTCCCAACGGGACGGTATGAGCGACGATTCGGAGCCGGCGGTCAACATCAGCGGCGGGACGGCCGGCGGCGGACGGGCCGCCGAGTTCGATCCGGCGACGGCCGATACCCGCGCCGAAGAAGTCGTCGACCGACTGGGCGAACTGTTCTGGCAGAAAGAATACGGCGGGCGGGACGCCTTCACCTGTCTCGTCCGGACGATCCTGAGTCAGAACACGAGCGACACGGCCAGCCAGCCGGCCCACGACGCGTTGATCGAGCGGTACGGCTCCGACGACACCGACCTCGCCGAGTCGCTCGCGGCCGCCGAGCAGTCGACGCTCGCGGAGACCATCAGCGGCGCGGGCCTGTACAACCAGAAGTCCGAGACGATCATCGACACCGCCGAGTGGGTCCTCGAGGAGTTCGGCTCCGCTGCGGCGTTCGACGCGTTCGTCAAGGACGAGCCGCCGGCCGAGGTCCGCGAGACGCTGCTCGGCGTCCGTGGCGTGGGGCCGAAGACCGCCGACTGCGTCCTGCTTTTCGCCGGCGGTCGAGGCGGCGTTTTCCCCGTCGATACCCACGTCCACCGGATCTATCGACGCATGGGGATCGCGCCGTCGGACGCCGACCACGAGGCCGTCCGCGAGGTTCTCGAGCGCGACGTTCCCGCAGCCAAGTGTGGCTTCGGACATACGGCGACGATCCAGTTCGGTCGCGAGTACTGCCGGGCGCGCACGCCGGCCTGCCTCGAGGACCCCGACGCCTGTCCCATGGCGGACCGCTGCGATCAGGTCGGCGTCTATCCGGAACCGGGCGAGGTCGTCGACCCGGCCGAGGCACCCGAGGCGGAGTGACGGATCCGGCCACGGTACGGTCCCGACCCGTCTCGCTCGAGTCGATGACGTAACGGGCAGTCAGCGCCTTTATACAATCGAACTTTCATTCGTGAAACAATGGTTGCATTCAGCGACGCGGAACGGGACGCAGTGTACAAGGCGATCTTCACACGGCGGGATATCCGGCGGTTCCGCGACGACCCGATTCCCGATGGCGTCCTCGAGCGACTCCTCGAGGCCGCCCATCACGCCCCGAGCGTCGGTTTTTCCCAGCCGTGGGACCTCGTCGTCGTCCGTGAGACGGAGACGAAAGCCGAAATCGCCGAGATCGCCGACCGCGCTATCGCGGCCGCCCGCGAGGGGTACGAGGAACCGCGGCGAAGCGAGTTCGCCGACCTGAAACTCGAGGGGATCCGCGAGTCGCCGGTCAACGTCTGCGTGACCTGTGATCCGACGCGGGGCGCGCCCCACGTGTTGGGGCGAAGTTCGATGCGGCGGACCGACGTATACTCGACCTGTCTCGCCGTGCAGAACCTCTGGCTGGCCGCCCGTGCGGAGGGGATCGGCGTCGGCTGGGTGAGCGTCCTCTACCCTCACGAGGTCCGGGAGGTTCTCGACATTCCGGCCCACGTCAAGCCGATCGCGTATCTCTGTCTGGGCTATCCCGAGGACGGGTTCCCCGACGAACCCGTGCTTCAACAGGAAGGCTGGCGCGAGCGACTCGACGTGGAGACGCTCGTCCACGAGGGCCAGTGGGATCCGGATCGGGCGACCAACGCTGCTCGCGAGCGTGGCACTGACAGCGATCGCGGCCACGAGCCGCGTTCTCGCTCCGAATCACAGCCACGGTAGCACCGTCCGGCAGTGGATGGCGGCCGGGAGTGCCCGCCGAGACATCGACGGTGGACGCCAGTCGAGACCGGCTCCCCGCGAGCGACCGGTACAACTCCACGACTGCCACAACGTTAATGCAACTCGACGGTTGATACTCGGTGTCAAACGAAAAACGCCGTGTTTTACGTTTCCGCTCTCGGCCGGTACATCGCGAGGATGCCCGAGTCCGAACGGCCAGCGCTGTCAACCGGCCGACGGAAACGCGCGACAGCTGTCGCCCCCTCGAGGAGACGATACTGACCAATACAGGCCCTCTACCGAAACATGACGTACGAATACACGCCGATAGCGCTCCCGTATATCATCGCGGCGGTCGTCTGTACCGTCCTGTTGAGTACGATCTGGCAACGCCGCGACCGGCGGGGAGCCAAAGGGTTCCTGCTGGACATCACTGGCGTGATCATCCTCTCCGTGACGGTGTCGTTGCAGTTGTTCGCGACGGCGGAGTCGACGAAACTCTTCTGGTGGAACTGGCGGTTCGTCGCGGGGTCGTTCATGGGGATCGGCTATCTGCTCATGGCGATCGAGTACACCAACAACGAGGAGTACATAACGTATCGAAACGGGGTGTTACTCGCCGTCGTTCCGGTCCTGATCCAGTTTGCGGCGTGGACGAACGACCGTCACGAGTGGGTGTACACCGCATCGGTCGATCCGGCGACCGGACTCCTCGTGCCCACGTTCGAACCGCTGTACTGGATCTACGCCGTGACGATGTTGGCGTATCTCGGGCTCGCAGTCTACCTGCTGATCCGGCTGCTCCGCTCGCTTCCGGGGTTCGAAAAGCAAGCGGGCGTCCTCATTGTGACGATCCTGTTCGTTACGGTCGGGCTGCTCGTCTGGTGGCTCGGGTACGTCCCCGTCGATACGCTCGCTCTGACGAGTACGGTGAAAGTCGTCGGCTTCTACGTCGCAGTGGATCGCTTGCAACTCCTCGATATCGTTCCCGTCGCGCGGACGAAAGTGATCGACAACATGCAGGACGCCGTCCTCGTCGTCAACGCGGCGAATCGGATCGTCGATGCGAACCCCTCGGCCAAACGACTCGCCGACACCGATATCTCGATCGGTGACTCGCTCGCGGCGGCGTTTCCCTCGGCCCCGTTTGCCGAGTGTACCGACACCGCCGACGCCCGAACGGAATGGGCGTTCGAAACCGACGGTGAGACGCGACACTTCGCCATCCAACTGTCGCCGCTCACGGACTCCCGAGGGAACCAGACCGGCCAGTTGATCGTCCTCCGAGACATCACACAACTGAAAAACCGGGAACGGGAACTGACCGTCCTCAATCGGATCGTTCGCCACGACATTCGAAACGAGATGAACGTTATCATCGGTCGTGGCGACCTCCTCGCCGATTACGTCGGCCCCGACGGCGAGGAACACCTCGAGTTGATGCTCGAGAGCAGCGATCATGTCGTCGACCTCACGCAGGTCATCGGCGATCTCGTTGAAACGCTAACGACCGACGGCGATCTGGACCTCGAACCCGTTCACCTGCTGCCTGTCGTCTCGAATCAACTCGAGAAAGCGCGAACCAGCTACCCCGACGCGTCGTTCCGTCTCGATGACGAACCGCCGGCCGACGTGACGGTACGGGCCAACGAGATGTTGTCGTCCGTGTTCACGAACCTCCTCAACAACGCTGTGCTACACAACGACGCGGACGACCCACGCGTGGTGCTTTCGATCGCGGACCGGGACGAAACCGTCGCGATCCGCGTCGCGGACAACGGCCCCGGTGTTCCCGAGGAGCAACGCGACGAAATCTTCGGGCGCGGTCAGAAAGGCCTCGAGAGCGAGGGCACCGGAATCGGGCTCTATCTGGTCGATACCCTCGTCGAAGGCTACGGCGGCGACGTGTGGGTCGAAACTGCCGAGGAGGGTGGCGCGGCGTTCGTCGTGGAACTCCCGAAAGTCGAGGCGCGTCAGGAGCGTCCAGCGGCGCTTCAGGAGTGACCTGCGGCGTTCGCGTCACGGACTCGAGCGGGTACTGCCCCGGGAAAGGCAGCACAATCACGGAGCGAACACGCGCGGCCTCGAAAATCGCGACGTGATTTTCTGTTTTCGAAGCCGATCAGAGGAAGCGGAAGGTCTCCAAGTTCTTCGGCGCGAAGGTCCGCATATCGTACTCGTGGTAGAGTGCGGACGAGAGGTCCTGCGTGGAGCGTTCGTCGCCGTGGACACACAGCACCTTCTCGGGACGGGGGTTCATCGTCTTGACGAAGTTCTCGAGGCCGGCGCGGTCGGCGTGGCCGGAGAAGCCGTCGACGGTTTCGACGTTCATGTTCAGCGAGAGGGTGCCGCGGCCGCCGCCGTTGCCCATGGCACCGACCTCGCTGGTGGGGATCTCGTCCCAGCCGTTCTGGATGCGACGACCAAGCGTCCCCTGAGCCTGGTAGCCGACGAAGACGAGCGAGGAATCCGGATCGGGGCCGATGTGGGAGAGCCAGGACATGATCGGGCCGCCGGTGACCATCCCCGAGGTCGAGAGGATGATACAGGACTCGCCGTCGGCGACGTCCTGCCGTTCTTCCTCGCCGCCGTCGATGTGGTTGAACTCGTCGGCGAGGAACGGGTTCTCGTCCTCGTGGAAGATCCGGTCGCGCAGGTCGTCCCGGAGGTACTCGGGGTAGGTCGTGTGGATCGCAGTCGCCTCCCAGATCATCCCGTCGAGATGGACCGGCATCGACGGAATATCGCCGTTGCGCATCGCCTCCTCTAAGACGAGCATGATCTCCTGTGATCGCCCCACGGCGAAGGCGGGGATGACGACCTTGCCGTCCCGCTCGTAGGTCTCGTTGATGACTTCCTTGAGGTTGCGCTCGGAGTCTTCCTGATCGGTCTGGTAGTCGTTGCGGCCGCCGTAGGTCGACTCGAGGACGAGCGTCTCGACGCGCGGGAAGTCGTTGACCGCGCCGTTGAACAGGCGGGTGTCGTCGTAGTGGATGTCGCCGGAGAAGGCGACGTTGTAGAGGCCGTCACCGATGTGGAAGTGCGAGACGGCCGAGCCGAGAATGTGACCCGCATTGTGGAACGTGAGCTTGACGTCGGGCGCGATGTCGGTGACGTCGCCGTACTCGAGCGGGATGCAGTGTTTGATCGCCTCGCGGACCTGCTCGCTCTCGTAGGGCGGGCTGCGGCCCTCCTTGGCCGCGACGTCGAGGTAGTCGAGCGTCAGCAGCCCCATCATGTCCCGGGTGGGCTCGGTACAGTAGATCGGGCCGTCGTAGCCGTACTTGAACAGGAGCGGGATCAGTGCGGAGTGGTCGAGGTGGGCGTGGGTCAGCACGACCGCGTCGATGGTCTGTGGGCCCGCGCCGAGCGCCTCGGGCGCGTGGAGGTACGGCACTTCGCCTTCCGCGCCGGGCTTGTCCCCGCAGTCGATGAGGATCCGCGTCTCGGGCGTCGAGAGGATGAAGGAGGCGCGACCGACCTCGCGACAGCAGCCCAGCGTGGTGATGCGGACGTACTCGTCGTCGGACATCTCCTCGCGGTGGATCTGTCGGCCGACCTTCTCCAGAATGTCCCGGCGCTCGTCGCGTTCCTGCTTGAGGAAGCTCCGAACGTTCGAGACGGTCGAGGACTCGATCGGCGGCGTGCGGACGACTTCGGGCGTCCAGCCGACGTTTTTCGTGATTTCCCGGAGCGTCGACCCGTGACGGCCGATGACCATGCCGGGCTTTTCGGCCTCGATGACGACCTCGCCGGTGTCGGCGTGGAAGTCGAGATCCGTGACTCCGGCGTCGTCGGGGATCACGTTCATGATCTCCTCGCGGGCCTGTTCTGGCCGCGAGAGGACGCTCGGATCGGGACGAACGGTGATCCGTTTGCGAAGCTTGCTCGCCAGTTGCCGAATGAGGTCGCCCTGCTGGGCGAACTTCTTCGGGTCGCGAGTGTAGACCACCAGTTCTGGGCCTTCGTATTTCACTGAGGAGACCGAGATATCGCTCGGTAACTCGCTCGTGATCTGTGCTTTGAGATCGTCGAGTTGCTGCTCTACAGTACTCATAGGTCGCCGAATGTGGATTGCGTGAACTCGCCGTCCAGAACCGAGTGTGACGTCAGATGGGTGGGGGAGATCGGGATCGGGGTGTCGGAACCGAGCGCCCGCGGCGGACGACGATTCGCGTGCTGTTTCGTCTCCCGAATCATCGTTTCGACACCACGCCTGACGAACACGCTCCCGGATCGGTTATCCTGGTTCGTGCGGGAAATTCCAGGGAGAACCCGCTTACTCGAGGCTATTCTTTGCGGAGTATAAAAGCCTTCGCAAAACCCAGGGCACTCCGGACGGTAGTTGTCGTTCCATGCACGTCACGCCGACACGAGTCGTCGAGGAACGAAACTGGGTCCGTGACCGGGCTGAGACAGTCGTTCCGATCATCAATGACGTTCGCGACGATCTCGGCGAGATCTTCGATACCGAGGTCGACTCGATCACGACCGAGCAGTACCGCACGGAAGTCGACGTCGTCTTCGCCGACGGCGATCTGGCCGTCAACGTCGCCGCGATGGTCGCGATCCTTCGGGAGTTAGACGTCGAGGGCGATTATCCCGGGTTCGTCGTCGACGAACTGCTCGGCCGGGAGTTGGCCGCGACGATCGCCGGCCGCCAACCCCTTCGGACGCTGGGCGAGGCGACCTTTCACTACGCCGACCTCCACGTCCACGGCGACGCGAGCGAGAACGCGGGCGTCGACGACTGCGAGGCGGCGCTGGCCGCCGGCTTCCAGGAGCGACTGCCCGGCTGGAACTGGACCGACCGGGAGAGCCCGTTCGGCGTCCGCTATAGTAGCTCTTGAAAGTCAATGCACACCCGATCGCAGGACAGCGTTGCGATCGGTGTGTAAATCGTTTCAAGAGCTACTATAGCCGTCCGTCTCGGACTCGTTCGTCGAGCCGTTCCCGTCGGTCGATTCGTTGGTGTCCCCGGTGGACTCGTTGCCCGTGCCGTCGCCTTGCTCGTCGATCGCTCCCTGCTGTTGCTCGATCTGGGCCTGTTGCATGGCGAACTGCTCGTAGCTGTCCCCGGGGTAGATCGCGCTGATGTCGCCGTTCTGCAGGGCGGCGACGATCGTCTCGGCGGGCGCGTCGACGAGGAAGAAGCCGTAGGCGGGCGAGGCCTCCTCAATCGAGACGTCTCCATTGGCGTCTGCCAGGTCCTCGACCGCGGTCGCGGCCTCCTCGGTCAGTTCGCGCTGTTTCTCCTGATAGCGCTGGCCGGCCTCCTGTTCGCTGATGTTGCCGTTCTCGATCGACTGACGAAGCTCCTGCTGGAGGCTCCGCAGCTGCTCCTGATCGGGGGTGACCGTCACCGTCAGGGGTCCGTCGGCGCTTCCCGAGTCGTCCTGTGTCAACGACTCGAGGGCGGAACAGCCGGCCAGTCCCGTGGCAGCACCGGTGCCGGACAGTGCGAGGAACCCGCGGCGGGTCGGTAGGTTCGACATCGTGTCGTCGGCGGGGGGCGATGCGGATATACCTTCTGCGTCGGCCCGACTCGAGCGCGTGGCGTCGGCATCGTCGTCGGCCGAGGGCGCGCCCCTTTTGGTCGTCGCGGCGCTACCTCGAGCCAGTGACCGACGCAGCGCCCCGCCGACGGACGGAAACGCTTCAGGAGCCGACGCCGCCGGTCGCCCGCGACGCCGTCGCCCGCGGGATCGACCGCGAGGCGATCGTGACCGTCTACGGCCGCTGTACCGTCGACTACGACGGCCGAGCGACGAGTTACCTCGAGGCCGGGGACCGCCACCTCATGCTCAAGCCCGACGGGGCGGCGCTGGTCCACACCGACGAGGGCCAACAGCCGGTCAACTGGCAGCCGCCGGGCTGTGACCACGCCGTCAGCTGTGCGGACGGGGAACTCGTCGTCGAGAGCCTGCGACCGACGCCGGACGAACGGCTCGCCGTCCGGTTCAGCGAGGTCCTGCAGGTCTCGGCCTTCTCCGGGACCGACGAGACAGACCTCGCACTGACCGGGACCGAGGAGGACCTCCGCCAGCGCATCCTCGAGGAGCCCGCCCTGCTCGAGGCCGGCTTCACGCCGCTGGCGACCGAACGCGACACGCCGGCGGGGGCCGTCGACATCTACGGCGAGGACGAGGCTGGCCGTGCAGTCGTCGTCGAACTGAAGCGCCGTCGGGTCGGCCCGGACGCGGTGAGTCAGCTCCGCCGGTACGTCGACGCCTTAGAGCGGGACCTCCACGCCGACGCGGCGGTCCGCGGGATCCTGGTCGCCCCCTCGGTGACCGACCGCGCCGGCCGGCTGTTGACCGAACACGGCCTCGAGTTCGTCTCGCTCGAGCCGCCGGCCGAGTGATCCGACGGGCCGCGTTCGGTCGGCTCCACTTCGTTCCCGTCTCTCCTCGCGGTCGTCCTCGAGCGGCGGTTTTGCGACCGTCCGCCGGGCCGCCCGGAATTGCGGTGAAAGGATCGCGCGTTCGAACTGGTCGATGTCGACGGCCGGCTACCGGCGAACGGTGAAGATCACGACTCCGAGGACCAGGAGGCCGACACCCCACCACCACGACTTCCCCGGGAGATACGCCAGCAACAGCGTGACGATACCCGAAGTGATGAGCGACCAGCCGATCGTCGTTCGATATGTCATGCTGTCAATCAGTGGGGGGAGCGAGTTGGGCGTTGTGCCGGAGGCTGCAAGATGGGTGTCCCGCCCGGACGGGACGCAAGCACCGGTCGTATCGTCCCGAGAGGACAATCACTCCTCGAGCAACCGCTTCAGCCGGTCGAGTTCCGTCAGCGCCTCGACGGGGGTCAGGTGGGCCAGATCGAGCGCGCGCAGTTCCGCAGCCACGTCCGTCGGCACGTCTCCTCCATCGGCGGTCGCAGCTGCCGTCTCGGCGGCCGGAGCGTCGCTCGAGGCAGTGGCGGTGTCGATCGCCTCGTCCCCCGGCTCGGTGTCCGCGTCGGCCGCCGCGACCAGGTCCCGCGCGCGGTCGACGACTGAATCGGGGACGCCGGCGGCGGTCGCGACCTCGACGCCGTAGGACCCCGTCGCCGCGCCGGGTGCGATCTCGTGGTGGAAGACGACCTCGCCGTCGACCTGCTCGACCTCGAAGTGCAGCGTGAAGGCGGCCGCGAGGTCGTCGGCGAGTTCGGTCAGCGGGTGGTGGTGGGTCGCGAACAGGGTCGTCGCGCCGACCCGGTCGTGGAGGTGTTCGGTGATCGCCTGCGCGATGGCCAACCCGTCGGCCGTCGAGGTGCCTCGGCCGACCTCGTCCAACAGGACCAGCGAGTTCTCGTCGGCCTCCCGCAGGATCGTCGCGAGTTCGTCCATCTCGACCATGAACGTCGAGCGCCCGCCCGCGATGTCGTCGCTGGCCCCGACGCGAGTAAAGATTCGATCGACCGGCGTGAGCCGGGCGGCGCTGGCGGGCACGAAGCTCCCGACCTGTGCCAGCAGGACGATCTGGGCGACCTGTCGCATGTAGGTCGACTTCCCCGACATGTTGGGGCCCGTGATCACCGCCAGCCGGCGGTCGTCGGTAAAGCGGGCATCGTTCGGGACGAACGACTCCTGCGTCCGCTCGACGACGGGGTGGCGACCGCCCTCGATCTCGAGGACGCGGCCGTCGCCGTCCGCACCGCTCCCGCGCTCTTCGATCTCGGGTCGGCAGTAGTCGTACTGCGCCGCGGCCGTCGCCAGCGAGACCAAGGCGTCGAGCGCGGCGAGGGCCTCCGCCAGCCCCTGGACGCGCTCGACCTCGGCGGCGACCTCGCGACGCACCTCGCAGAAGAGGTCGTACTCGCGTTCGTCGGCCCGCTCCTCCGCGCCGACGATTTCGTCCTCGCGTTCCTTGAGTTCCGGCGTGACGAACCGCTCGGAGTTCTTCAGCGTCTGGCGGCGCTGGTAGTTCTCGGGCACCGACTCGAGGTTGGGGTTGGTCACCTCGATGTAGTAGCCATGCACCGAGTTGTAGCCGACCTTCAGCGAGTCGATCCCGGTCCGTTCGCGTTCGCGTTCCTCCAGATCGTCGATCCACTGTTTGCCGTCGCGGGCGGTTCCCCGGAGGTCGTCTAAGTCCGCGTCGTAGCCCTCGGCGATGACCCCGCCCTCGGTGATCTCGATCGGCGGGTCGGCGACGATCGCGTCGTCGATCAGTTCCCGGACGTCGGCCAGCGGATCGAGGGCGTCGTGCAGCCGCCGGAGCCGATCACAGTCGGCGTCGGCGAGTTCCTCACGCACCTCGGGGACGACGGCCAGCGTGTCCCGCAGCGAGCGCAGGTCCCGCGCGTTCGCCCGCTCGCGGGAGATGCGACCGATCAGGCGCTCGAGGTCGTAGACGTCCCGCAGCAGGTCGTGAAGCCGCTCCCGGGTCCGGACCGCACCCGTCAGTTCCTCGACGGCGTCGAGTCGGGCCTCGATCCGGTCGGGCTCGAGCAGCGGTCGCCGGAGCCAGTCCCGGAGTTTCCGGCCGCCCAGCGCGCTCGCGGTCTCGTCCAAGACGCCGACCAGCGTCGCATCGTCGCGGCCGTGGACCGTCCGGGGCTCGAACAGCTCGAGGCTCCGCAGGGCAACGGCGTCGAGTAGGAGGTATTCGCGGGGATCGTACCGCGTGAGATGGGTGAGATACTCGAGGTGGTGGTCCTCGTCGTCGAGTGCGTCGTCCTCGGTCTCCGCCTCGTCGGCGGTCTCGCCGCGTTCGCCCTCGTGTGCCCCGCCGCGGACGTACTCCGCGTAGGACAGCAACGCGCCGCAGGCCCGAATCTCGGCGTCGCTGGCGAGCAGGGCATCGGGGTTCCGGAAGTACGCCGAGAGCTTCGCTCCCGCTCGGTCGCGGTCGAAGGCGGTCTCGTCGTAGGGCGTGACCATGCAGTTCTCGGGGAGGAGGTCGGCGGGGGCGTCCGGGTCGACGACGGCTTCGGCGGGGTCGAACCGGCTCACCTCGTCGGCGATCGCCTCCCGGGAACTCGAGCTGGTCGCGAGGAAATCGCCCGTCGAGACGTCGAGCAGGGCCAGTGCGATCTCGTCGCCGTCGCTGCCGGCACCCTCGCCGCGGGCGACCGCGGCCACGAAGTTGTTGTCGTCGCCCGCCAGCAGTTCGTCCTCGGTGAGCGTCCCGGGCGTGATCACCCGCGTGACCGCCCGCTCGACGACTCCCGACGACTCGCCGGGCTCCTCGACCTGATCCGCAACGGCGACCCGGTAGCCGGCCTCGAGCAACTCCTCGATGTACGACTCGGCGTTGTCGATCGGGATGCCGGCCATCGGGTACTCCCCGGTCGAGTCCTCGCGGCTGGTCAGCGCGACCTCGAGCAGTCGCGCGCTGCGTTCGGCCGCGCCACAAAACGTCTCGTAGAAGTCCCCCACCTGAAAGAGAACGATCGCGTCGTCGTAGCGCGCACAGAGATCGTGGTACTGACGCATCATCGGCGTCAGCTCGTCGCGTTTCTCGGCCATCGCCTCGGGCGGGCCAAGCGCCGGATCCATACCCGGAATCGGCCGCCCGACGCTGAAATACCTTGCTGGATCGGCCGTCCCGCCGCCGGCTCGAGGGCGGTTCGCGAACCGGGTCGGGGAACGCTTCAGGAGTCCGTCTCGAAGTACAGGTCGGCGTGCTTCGCACAGCCGGGATTGAACGCCGCGTCGCAGGCCGGACAGCGGTAGTCCGACTCGAGGTAGTCGGGCACGGTGAGCGCGGTGCCACAGACACCACAGAGGACAGACGGCTCGTCAAACCGGTCGCGTGGCCACGGGACGGCCTCGTGATCCGTCACCGCCTCGTGGCAGCGAAAACAGGGAAAGAAGTCCTCGCAGCAGGCGAATTTGAACGCGACCACGTCGCGGTCGGTGTCGTAGTGGGCACACCGCGTTTCCGGACCGACCTCGACGCCGCGGACCGTGTGGTCACCGATCGATTGCACGCGTGGCTCGAGGGTCGGCGGGTGCTTCGGTGTTGTGGTGGCGGCCAGATCGGTGGTCAGGCTTGGGGTTTGGTGCGTGGTTGGGGCTCGAGTGCCCCTAAGGGGGCGGGGCAATTGCGCGGCGCGCAGAGCGCGCGCCGCGCTGACGGTAAGTCGAACTGGCCGATACCGAACGATACAGAGACGCTACAACGGTGGTAGGCGAGGACGGGGCCGTGATAACCAGAACTAGCGGAAGCGCTTAGGCGGGGGCAGAAAATCGAGTCGATCGAAATCTTCGCCTGTTCGGTTCCGCGGTGATCGCCGCCGCCGTGCTACCAGAGCGGCGGGTGATCGCTCGAGCGACTCTCCTATACCCAGAGATAGCAAGTGGAGACAGATTTCACATCAAATCCTATATCTCAATTATCGTCCATCCAATAATCAAGCTTCTTCTGCGACTCTTCTTCTTCTAATTCATCAAGGACATTTTTACATTTTCTTCGGAAAGATTGACTGGTTCTCACATAGTATGTCCTGTCACTCTTTTCTAGTTTCCTCATATCCTCGCCCATGTTCTCATCTTCAAACTTTGATAGAACATGATCTATCTTTCCCACAATTTGTGCTTTTCCATCCTTGCTGAGGAGAGGCCAATAGTCATGGATCTCCTTGGCGATTTCTTTTGCATCGATTTGCCCTCCATCGGTTTCTTCCCCAGAGTCTTCCCTAGAGACGGATTCTGACATTAAATGACGTAGCACGTTTTGGCCGATCACAGCAAGCGAATCTTCTGGCGAAAATGGATAGTAACGGGTGGGAATATGTCGTGGGATGGTACTTGAGCGCATTAATTCATCCAGCCGGTCATCATCGAATTCATTACGTTTAGAGAGGGTACTACTACTTTGATCAAATACCAAGCCTGGATCAGAGATCGAGAGGTCGTTAAATGAGCGGTCAAGCTTTTCCATTCCCGAATAAACTATTTCGTGCTTCTGAACTCCGTTTAACCCGTCAATTTCTCTCCTGAGATGTTTTATCTCGACCTCTGAGTTTTTCTTTACTTTACTCTCGTTTAACCCGTCTGTCTCACAGTTTGTCACTAATACCCCATCATGTGATTTGAATAAAATTTCAGGATTTACCCGTTGACCCGAATTGTTGCGGAAAGTAGGGTGTAGTTTGCCCAGGTTGTATCCTGCTCGGGCTAGAGGCGTAGGCCATCCTCGAGGCCCCCCCTCTGCTAAGCCAATACACATATTGATGAGTTTCGATTTGTCAGATAATTTGGCCATGCATACTCCCCTCCAATGTAGCTTCTGAGTCAAAGTAATG
The DNA here is from genome assembly GCF_051225675.1 of Natrinema sp. CGMCC1.2065. NCBI lineage: Archaea > Methanobacteriati > Methanobacteriota > Halobacteria > Halobacteriales > Natrialbaceae > Natrinema > Natrinema sp. CGMCC1.2065. The sequence goes on from NZ_JBPJSJ010000002.1 coordinate 87,258, forward strand.
TTGGATGTTAGTATAAAGCCTTAGGATTACATTTCCGCAGCTATCTTCCGGCAAATAGATCCTCATCCAATTGGGAGCAACCTCTATGTCTAATTTGTCTCCTGTATGGAGATCAACTGCTGCAACACTGTAGTAGTCATCATCAATCCTATTTTCTAACCCCCAAAGCCGGAAGGGTTTCGTTGAGCTTAGTAGAGTAGAAAAGAACTCATCGAAGTCTCTAATTTCTCGAGTGAAGTCTATTAAGACTGGCTCGCCAGATAGGTTGCCACCACTACTATCAACACTTCTATTTATAGCATAATCTTGTTCAAGGGAATAGAGTATTTTCTTGTACTTCTCTTTTATCTCATCCATTTGGTGGAAGTGCCCATCAACAGAGTCCCCTCTAGCAGTGAATTTTGCCGTATGAGTTATATCCTCTAAAAGTACTCTACCGTCATCAAACGGCCTTCTAATGCCTACGTTTGAGAGCGACGTAGATTTGCCAAGTGTCTCATCACTACTCAATGTGGAGAGGACTTTATTGGCATTCTCTCCCCAGAGCCTCATTGACATCTTTGAAATCTCTCCAGGCTCTGGATGTTCTGAACCATTTTCTCTAGTATTTATGTCCTTGAATTCGTCTTCGAATTTCAAGGAGAAGCTTCTAAAATTGTTCGTTGGGCTTTCGCCAATATCCTTTAGAAATCCATTCGAGAGCCATGAATAATCGAGTTTAGTGAATCGGGGAAAGACCAGCTTGTCAATTAGACTATCACTGCTTGTAGATTTTGCTAAGCTATGAACTGCCCAAAATCTCTCATCAAGATTCTCGATATAGAATCGGGCCTGTTTCTCCGATCCTATTTTTCTGATTTGTATATTCTCAAAATCACTTTCTTGAGTCGTCTCTCTCTTCAACCGGTAGCTCTCAGAACCTTCTAGCAGACCTCTCGTGCTTGAGCGTTCAGACTCTATTAAATAAGATTTCAGATAGGTCTCCCCCTCATTCAGCTCCTGGTCATCTTTAATGGAATCATAGGAGTCAACCATTTTCTCCTGAAGGAGTTCCTTCAGTTCCATCCGTGACGAGATCATGGCTGACCCAGACATGTTGAGAGCTATTTTGCTGGGGAGTTTAAATATTCTCCTGATTCTTCTAGATCGATAGCATTGGCCTTTACTAACACGTTTATAAGATAGGAGTCAAAAGACGGAGTATGGACCGATGTGGGGAGGTTTTTCAATGGTCCGCAGAAGATAATCCACTCTATAGAGATACAGAAAGGAGTGGTGGACGAATAACCTCAATCAAGTACTCTGGAAAGAAGATTAAAAACCACTGCTGCTATCGGAAATCTGCCCCTGGTAGTGAGAAATGCTATTGGCATACAGAGAGTGAAAAAGAGACTGCAGATTTAGTTAAAAAGTTGCAAGAGAACAATGTAACTATTGGCAATATCTATATTAGCGGCGAATTCGAGAGCCTGAAAATTGACGGTGCTTTTCCAGGAGCTACATTCGAGAACTGTACTTTCAAAGACGTAGATTTCTCAGAATCAATACTCCCAAACTCATACTTCGCTAACATTGATTTAGCTGATTGTAAATTTGAGAGATCAATTCTCCAAGGGTCGAATCTTCACGAAATGTCGAATCAAGAGAAAAGCGAGGTAAACTTCAAAGAAAGCGATTTAAGAGCAGTCACCTTCTCAGATGTTGATTTTGAGGGAGGAAACTTTCAAAAGGCTATTTTTAATGACAAATCAAATGTGGAGGGGGAAACAAGTTTTGACGGGGTAAATCTTCAGGAGGCTGATCTTGAAGAAGTAGAATGGCAAAATGTTGATTTGACTAAATCAGATCTCACTCATGCAAATCTACAAAATGCTGATTTTTCGGATGGGACACTAGCTCAAACGATTTTCAGCCATGCCAACTGTCTCGGTACGATCTTTTCTGATGCAGATTTAGAGGGTGCGAAGTTTGATCAGGCTTACTTAGTGGGATCAGACTTTACCGATGCAGAATTTCACAATGCGGTTTTGGCAGATGTTCAGATTGATCATACTACCGAGTTTGATGACCTGTCCTCTTATCAAAGGAATGAGGCACCACCGGATAAATTGGAAAACAGGCCAGTGCGGGATCTGAAAGCTTTATGGACATATCGCACTCTCCAAACTGTTTTTAGAGAAAATGGCATGATAGATAAATCAATAAAATACTATATCCAAGAAAAAGACCTTCGTCGGAAACAATATTGGGAACAACATAAAGGCAATCCCACCCTGTTAGAGGATCAAGAACACTTCTTACGGATACCACTTGAGAATCACCCTCTTTTGAAATATTTTGTCTTCCTATTTAGAGCAATTAGAGCGGAGTCATCAAAATGGATTATGAAGTTCGGAGAGGGAATTACAAACTTAACAATCGCGTCACTAGCTATTATACTAGTATTTGGGGTCTTTTATCCAGTATTTGGATTAGAAACTCAGAAGAACACGTATGCATTCAGTTGGCCTAGTGAAGTGAGTGATATTATAAGCCAATCACCTCAGCCGTTTCTTGACGGTCTTCTTTTTAGTATCAAAACATTCACTCCAAGTACTACTGGTGACATCGTTCCTTTCGGATTCTCTCAGGTATTAGTGATAGTAGAGTCTTCTCTTGGTGCGATATTTATTGCCTTAGTTGTATTTGTATTAGGTCGTCGTGCTACACGCTGATCTGAAAGATTTTCCTCTGTTCTATTCTACGATTCAGAATCTTCTACTGTTTGATTGCCCCGGCCTCCGCAAGCTCCGGCCGGGGCAATGGTGTCCAGAACACCTGCTCTCCGTCTGTTGCACCGAGTCTCTTGACGGTGTTTATAACCCAATACCCTCGAGCAATCCGAACATCCGAGAAATGGTGCGTCGTGTGTCCGACGAGACGATCCAGCGACAGCGTTGTCACTCGAGCCGGCTTACCACCACCCTCGAGCGAACGAAGCTACTCGAACTGGGCGGTGTCGCCGCGCCGGTAGCGGTCGACCCGGCGGTAGCCGTGGACGGTCGCGCCGGGGTCGAGTTCGATCTCGTAGCGGCCGATGATGTCCTGGGTGTCGGGGACGGCTCTGCGTTCGACGACTTCGACGACGGCGCGCCAGCCGTCGTCGGTCGGCGAGATCTCGCTGACGCCGTCGAACTCGTGGCCGATGAGTTGGCCGGCGGTCGACTGGACCGTCTCGCGAACCGCGAGGATGCCCGCGATCTCCTCCTGCTCGACGTCGACCTCCGTCTCGACCTCGTCGGGATCGGTCATCTCGTCGGCGGTCATATGGGTCGTGCCGCGAGAGCGGGGCTCCTCGATCTCGTCGCTCTCGTCCTGTTCCTCCTCCTGACTCGCTTGGCTGTCGCTCACTGTTGGATCATTCTCGTCGTGTTGGTAGCAGAAGCCGTCCTCGCCGGCCGGCCGCGAGCAGCGCTCGCCGTCCTCGGTGCGGGCCTTGCACTGCGCTCGTGATTGCGTGTCGGCTTCGGCCATGGTCTGTCGTCGGTGTTCGTTCGATCGCCTCCTTGCGGTTCAGACCGTCTCGGCGATTTTCGATCGTAGTTCCTCGATGTCGCCGCCGTTCCCGCCGGCGACCTTCGGCGCGAGGACGTCCGTGAAGACGTGGGTCAGCGTCTCGTCGTCGAACTCGCCGTCCCCGTTGTGGCCGTCGAAGACGGCCACCCCCTGCGCGGCGGTGATCGCCGCCCGGGTGCCGACGACGATCTCGAGTTCCGCCCGGAGCGCCCGCGTCTTCGCGACGATGGCCGCGATATCGTCCGCCGAGAGGTCGACGTGTGCGCCGACGATCTCGCGTTCGGTCTCGTCGTCGTAGTAGTCGACGTGGACGCCGATGAACCGATCGAGCAGGGCGTCCTGCTGTTCGTGGACGCCGGCGTACTCCACGTCGTTCGAGGTCAGGATCGCCCGGAACTCGGGGTGAACGTCGATCGTCCGGTCCTCGCCGCGCTTGCCCGGTCGCTCGAGGACGCCCTCCTCGAAGACCGAGAGCAAGACGTTGTGGGCGGCGGGATCACTGCGCGAGAACTCGTTGTAGACGAGCGTCGCACCCTCCCGGACGGCCACGGAGAGTGGGTTGTCGACCCAGCGCTCGCGAACGATCTGGGTCTTCTTGTCGACGCCGCTGACGTACCGGTCGTGTTCCTCGTAGCGCTCGCCACCGGCGTGGGAGCCGACCAGCGCGGCGGTGTCGACCGACTCGTCGCCGTTGAGCCAGACGACCGGGCGGCCGCGCTCTGCGGCGGCCGACAGGGCAAGCGCCGTCTTGCCACAGCCGGTCGGCCCGATCAGGTGGACCGGCTGGTCCGCCTCGAGCCAGCCGTTGATCCGATCGCGCAGCGACCGGACCGCGTCGGTCTCGACGAACGGCTCGGGGACGACGTCGTCGGGGTCGGAAAGGGGACTATCGCCGTTGCGTTCGCCGACGCTCGATGCCGTTCGCGCGAGCTTTTTCTTCGCTTTGCGACCTTCCTTCTGCTCGCGACTGGCCCGGATCTTCGTGCCGCGGACCGTTCGCTTGCGCGACGTGTCGTCGGCCATGGGGAGTTACTCCGCCGACTTCGGCGACGACTCTGGGCGGGGCTCGACCTCGAGTTCCTCCAGCTCGTCGAGGTCGCCCTCCGCCGTGGCCTGCTCAATTTTTGCGATCTCCTCCGCGTAGTGCAGGAAGGTGTCGACCGAGGCGACCACGACCCGGGCCTCGATGGTCAGGAGTTCGATCCCGACGACCGAGATCCGCGCCCAGACGTCGATGACGACGCCCTTGTCGAGGACGCGGTCCAGTACCTCCGCGAGGCTCGAGGAGTCGGGTCTTCGTTGTGGTTGTGCCATACACCAGCTCTTCAGCGGGAGTTCGTAACACGGCTTGGACTGCGACTGCAAGCCAGGGGGAGCGGAACCCTTGCCGCCGCGACTCGGGTGGACTCGCCGGCAGGAGAGCGATGAGGGCTGCGACTGCAAGCACCACGGTAACCCGGGGCGGTGGTGTAGCCCCAACGACGATACTCGCGTACTCCCGCCCGCAGGGTTCGGACGAGTACCGCTATCGCCCCCACTGAAACGATGAGTAATCGATACGTCTACGGCGTCGTCGAAGCCGACACCGTCGAGTTCGAGACCGAGGCCGTCGCCGGTGCCGAGCGGGTCTACACCGTCTCGCATCGCCGGCTCGGGGCGGTCGTTTCGGACATCGACACCACCGACCCCGAGGAGACCGACGAGGACGCACAGCGCCACGACGAGGTCCTCCGCGAGATCATGGACTACGACGGCGGCACGACCGTCGTCCCGATGCAGTTCGGCATGGCCTTCGAGAGCGACCGGGCACTGAAGAACGTCCTGCGCGGCGCGCGGCCCGCGTTCCGGCGCGCGATGAGCGACATCGAGGGCACGGTCGAACTCGGGCTCAAACTCGTCAGCGAGGACGGGGCCGACGTCGACCGCGAGGCGATCGAGGCCGAAGTCGCGGAGCGTCTCGACCCCATCGCCGCACAGGCCGTCGAGAACGACCTGTTCAGCGACCGACTCGTCCTCAATCGGTCGTACCTCGTCGCCGAGGACGATCGGGCGGCGTTCGACGACGAGATCGCCCGCTTCGAGGACGACCACGACGAACTCATGGTCAGGTACACCGGGCCGTTCGCACCCTACAGCTTCGTCGACGTGAAGATCGGCGCCCAACAGTAACCATGTTCATCCTCGACGACCTCCTGTTCCGACCGTTCGTCGGCATCATCAACGCCCTCCACTCGATCGCGCTCGACGAGCTGTACGACGTCGAGGCCCTCGAGGCCGATCTCAAGGAGAACCAGCTACTGTACGAACTCGGCGAGCGTGACGAGGACGAGTACCGGCGTCGCAAGGAGCGACTCGAGGCGGACCTCGAGGTCGCCCGCGACGTTCACGAGCGGCTCTCGAGCGGCCGCGTAGAGGTGAAACGATAATGACCGACAGCACCCCCGACGACCGCGACGAATCGGCCGACGACAGCGACTACGAGAGCGACAGCTGGCTCTCGAGCCTGCTGTCCGCACTGGAGTCCCTCGAGGGCGACGCGACGTCGACCTCGGGCCGTCGCCGGAGCGACCGGGCGGTCTTCGATTACGATATTTCGATCCGATCCGGCGACGATCTCGCCGGCGACGCGTCGCCGTCGGAACGGCGTTCGTTCGGCGGGTGGCCGGGCGAGGGGACGGCCGGCCGCGACCGATCGCGGCGACGCCGCGTTCGGTCCGCGAGCCCCTCGAGCGATCATCACGTCGCCACCCGGGAACACGAGGACGAACTGCTCGTCACGGCGGACGTCGCCGGAGTCGATCCGGCGGACGTCACGGTCGGGTTCGACGACTCGACGCTCGTCGTCGCCGTCGACGGGACCGAACTCGATCGGGTCGAGGTTCCGTGGGCGGAGCGGACCGCCGAGGCCGAGATGAGAAACGGTGTACTGACGGTTCACGTCCGAGCGCAAGCGGACGACGCCGCTACTGACGACGAGACGGCCGCCGACGATGGGACGGACGGCGGAGGCGACACATGAGCGACGCCGAGTCCGAGGAGAGTCTCGAGGCGCTGGTCGACGACGCGATCGAGAGCATCGGGCGACTCGAGGGGACGCTCGCGGACAGCGAGACGATCGACGACCTCGACGACGACACCCTCGAGACGGTCGTTGGCGACCTCGATACCCTCGTTCGGGTCGCCGAGGAGGCCGCCGAACTGCTCGAGGCGATCGACGTGAGCGAACTGCCCGACGCGGTCGACGGCGACGAACTCCTCGACGCGATCGAACTCGGGGAGATCCCCGACGCGGTGGCCGACGAGGAGACGGGCGCAACCGACCTCGTCGACTTCACGGAACTCCTCGGCGCGATCGACCTCCTGAACGCTTGGAACGCCGCGGACCTGACCGACGTCTGGGAAAACAAGCGCGAACTCGACGCCGCCCTCGACGACCTCGAGGACGGCGACGACGCGGGGATGCTCGAGGACGCGGTCTCGGACGTCGCGGACGGCGGGGACGACGGCGAGGGCCTGCTCGGCGACGACGAGGATGGCGTCCTCGACAGCGGCATGGACGCCGGCGCGGCGGCCAAGGAAGCGTTGGGCGATATCGATGTCGCCGAGGACCCGGCGGCCTACCAGGTCGCCATCCAGCAGCAGGCGATGCGAGGCATCGACGCCTTTCGGGCCGCACTGCTCGAGACCCACGAGAAGTTCGAGCGACTGTACGAGTTCAACCGCGAGAAGATGCGCCGCCAGGACAGGGGGACGAACTCGCGGAACCCGACGGCGTCCTCGACGATGCCCGTCGACCGGCGCGATCTCGGCGGCGGGGCCCGCTACTCGACGGTGCCCCAAGACGTGAAGCTCTCGACGGCACCCAGCCGCAAGCGGATCTACGGCCGCCGGTTCGAACTCGAGCGCGAACGGCAGCGACAGAACGAACGGCCGGAGCGCCAGCGGCGAAACGAACGGCAGGAGCGGCAGCGATGACCCGACAGGAGACCCAACGATGACAGACCCACCACTCCGCCGACCGACCGACAGCGAGGTGCGTGCGACGACCGACTGCGCCGCGACGACCCGTCACGGAGGTGATCGCAGTGCCCGATGACTTCCAGCCCAGCCGCCAGAAGGCCGATCTGGCCGAGGTCGTCGAGATGTTACTCGACAAGGGAATCGTCATCAACGCCGACATCGCCGTCTCGATCGGCGATACCCAACTGCTCGGCGTCCAGGTCCGGGCCGCTATCGCCTCCTTCGAGACCGCGGCGAAGTACGGCCTCGAGTTCCCCGAAGGAACCGATATGCGCCGGGTCGCCGAGGCGGTCGACGACCCCGCGATCGCGGAGCAGGATCGACCGAACCCGGTGATCGATCCGACTCGCGGCGTCAACGTCACGGCCGAGGAGGACGCCGACGGTGAGGCAGCCTCGGCGGACGACGGGCGAGGCGGCGAATCGACCGAGAGCAAGCTTGCCGTCGGCGACGAGGAACAGGTCAGCGAACGACTCGGTGCCAGACCCGACCCCGAGCGGCCCACCAGCGGCGGGTTCGATCTGCTCAGTGACGACGAGGCGGACTCGAGCGACGCCGACTCGAGCGGCGACACCGACTCGAGCGACGGAGACGCAGACGACGAGGCCGTCCCGGACGCGGAGTCGGAGACCGAATCGGGGGGTGACGACCCGTGACGGCGATCGACGTCGGCGACGGCGAGGACGCCCGTGACGGGCTGATGACGCTCGTCATCGCTGTCGTCGAGATCCTGATCGACGCCCTCGAGCGCGAGGCGGTCCGGCGCATGGAGTCGGGCAATCTCACCGACGAGGAGATCGAGCGGCTGGGCGGCCAACTCGCCAGAATCGAGACCGAGATCGAGCGGCTCAAGGACGACGAGGGGATCGAGGATGGCGTCGACGACCTTCGAAGCGATCTGGACGGGCTGGTCAACGACGCGATCGAACAACTCCACGGCCAGCCGACGGCGACGACGCAACCCGGCCACTCCGTCTTCGGGGGTGAGTCCGAATGAGCGACCACGATCTCGAGGACCCCGCCGACCGGCTCGAGACGATCGACGGGGCGGGGACCGCGGAGCCGGCCGACGCCCCGTCGATCGACGAGGGGCGGTACCTCTACTGTCTCGTTCGGACCGACGGAGACGCCGACCTCGAGACGACCGGCGTCGACGGCGAGCCGGTGTCGGTCGTCGTCGCGGACGGCATCGGCGCGGTTGTCCACGCCTGCGACGGGGTCTACGACTCGGGCGACCTCGCCCAGATCAGGCGCTGGCTCGTCCGCCACCAGACGGTCGTCGACGAGGCGGGCCAGGCCTTCGGCACGCCGATCCCCTTCCAGTTCGACACGATCCTCCGGGGCGACGACGACGGCCTCCGCGAGTGGCTCCGCGAGGAGCGAGGGATCTTGGAGCGGGCGCTCGACGGCCTCGCGGGCCACTGGGAGTACCGCGTCGAAGTCGTCGAGATCGATCCCGTCGACGACGCGGCGCTGATCGAACGCGACGACCGGCTGCGCGAGCTCGACGAGCGGATCGACGACGCCGAGGACGGGACCGCCTTCCTGCTCGAGAAGCAGTTCGACCAGCGGCTGACCGAACTCCGTGCGGCCCGCCGGGAGTCGGTGACCGCCGACCTGCGGGAGCGACTGGCCGCGGAAGCCAGGGAGGTCCACGCCCTCGAGCGGTCGCCGAGCGCGCAGTTGTCGGACGACGTGGCCGGCAGCAGTGCGGGAGCAGGGGATAGCAAAGCGGACGACGGCGAGACGCTCGCTCGGCTCACCCTGTTGGCCCACGAGGACGACGAGGGCGCGATCGGCTCGGTCCTCGACGACGTGGCCGCGACCGACGGCCTCGAGGTCAGGTTCACGGGGCCGTGGCCGCCGTACACGTTCGCGCCCGAGTTGGGGAGCGACGGCGACGGAACGGACGGCGAACACACGAACCCGAACCTATGAGACCGCGAAAGGACGACGAGAGCCTCGTCGATGTCCTCGATGTGTTGCTCCGGGACGGAGCGATCCTCCGCGCGGACGTGATTGTCTCGATCGCCGATATCCCGCTGGTCGGCATCAAGCTCACCGCGGCGATCGCCGGCATGGAGACGATGAACGAGTACGGGCTCTTCGAGGACTGGGACGCCCACCGGCGGATGGCGGCCGCCGGTCGCCGCACCCACTACGACGATCCGAACGCGGACCGGGAGGATACCGAGCCGGACGCGGCCCTCGAGGGACTCGAGGAACTCGGGATCGGCAGTTCGAACGCCGGCATCGACGAGACGGAAGAAACGAACGAGAAGGACTGATCAGGATCGCGCGAGGACCGCCCTCGTGATCGGCGAGGTCGATACGGTTCGCGGTCGGACGCCCCCGAACGGGGGCGACGGGTCAGGCGTACTTCGGGCGCTCGGTCGTGTGTTCGACCTCGCCGGTGACGGTCTCCTCGTCGCGGTCCTCGTCGTAGACGTACTTCCCGGTCGCGCCACAGAGCGTACACTCGTAGGTCTCGGAGATCTCGTTGATCATCTCGCCGTCCTCGAAGTAGACGCGGCTCTGCGTGATCTGCAGGAACTGGGCGGTCTCGCAGTTAGTGCAGGTGATCATACCCGTTCGATAGCCACGACCGGTTGTAGTTATCCGGCTTGTAACCGAAAGCGACGGGAAGCTATCGCCCTCTTACCCCGGTCTCGGCCGCTCGAGGTCCACCGTGGCGATGCCGTCGGCGCTCCGGCTCCCGAACGGCCGGGTAATAACACCGTAACCACCGGACAGAAGTGGGAACGCGGAACGACGAACCCGTCGCTGTTCGACGGACGAAAAATCGTCTTTCCTGACGAAATACCGTAATTACCGGGCACCGATTCGGCGGCTCCCGACCGGCGTCGAACCGGACTCGAGGCGTGGCCACGACCCGGGAACTCAGACGGTCTGCTGTACGTCATTTCCGGTGCGACCGTAGGCTGTGTCGCGGTCGCACCGATACATCGGTACAGCAAACCGTATCAGTCGCCGACGGGGACTCATTTTCCGGTCCTCGCCGCCTCGTAGGCCGCTTCGGTCAGGGCCGTCACCCGGAGGGCGTCCCGGACCGTCGCCGGCGGCTCGGTCCCCTCGCGGACGCTCTCGAGGAAGGCGTCGGCCCGGGACCGCTCGCCTCGGGGGTCGACGTAGGGAGTATACTCGCCGGCGTCGGCGTCGATCTCGCGGACCTCTCGGGGGCCCCACTGGGTCCCCTCGAGGTAGACCGCGCCCGCGTCGTCCCACAAATGGACGTGTTCCCGGACCGACGGCGCGTCGCCGTGGAACGAAAACGTCCCGGTCGCGCCGTTCTCGAACGCGACGTCGAGGTGGGCGCGGCGGTCGACCCGGCCGGCCTCGTCGTGGAAGTCCATGCTGGCGGCGACCGAGGCGGGCTCGAGCCCGGTCGTCCAGAGAACGCCGTCGAGGACGTGACTGCCCGTGTCGTAGAGGAAGCCGCCGCCCGAGCGGTCCGGATCGAGCCGCCAAGTACCGCGGGAATCGTCGATCCAGTCCTGCGTGATCGAGGGGGTCACCCACTCCGGGTCGCGGTCGGCAAACCGCTCGCGGGCCCGTCGAAACGCCGTCTGGAGGTGGCGCTGGTAACCGACCATCACGGTCCGGTCGCTCGCCTCGACGCGGTCGGCGAGGTCCCGGGCCCGCTCGAGGTCTGTCGTGAGCGGCTTGTCGCAGTAGACGTGACAGCCCCGCTCGAGGGCGGCGACGACCTGTGTGTAATGCAGCGTGTGTGGCGTCCCCACGAGGACAGCATCGAGGGCCGCCTCGGCGAGCATGGTCTCGTACTCGGCGAACCGGCGGTCCGCGGGGACTCCGAACTGATCGCCCACCTTCTCGCGGACCGACGGCTCGAGGTCACAGATCGCGCCGACGGTCGCGTCCGCGTGGCGGTGGAACTGTCCGCCGACGGTCCTGCCGATGTAGCCCAGCCCGACGATGCCGATCCGGACCGGCCCGGCGTCGATGGCGTCGTTCATGGGGACCGACACGGCGTCCAGTGCCATCCCTTTGGAACCGTCGCAGGCAAGCCCGGGACCGACCGTGCGGAGAACCATCGGTCCGTAGTAGCCGGCTACGCCGGCGTTAGACGCCGCCTGCGTTCGATCAGAGGGGGCTACCGCCACCCAAGTGACTGCATAACAATGTCCACTGCCTGCATTGTCCGGCCTGCGGGGAGGAAAGGCCCCGCCGGGTACGCGTTCGGTCAACGGCGACGCGCTAAGCAGCCGATTGCGTGCGTTCGTGCCCGGATCGCTCGGATGTGGACTCGCCCCGCTTCGAGTACGCTCATGTCTCTCACGCCCAGGGCGGTTCCCGCCCCGCCCGGGGTTTCCGACGCTCGAGCCGCCAGCGGCGGCTACCTATCGCCGGTTAGAACTCCGTGACGACCGGAATACCGACCGTCTCGTAGTCGTCCATCGAGGCCAGCGTCTCCGGTAGCTCGTCGAGCGAGAGTCGCTCGCCGATGATCTTGCTGGGCTCGAGGGTGCCCTGTGCGATCAGCTTGAACAGTTCCTCGTAGCGGACCAGCGGCATTCCGAAGGAGCCGTGGAAGTCGATCTCCTGCATCGTCATGACGTCGACGGGGAGTTCGATCTGGCCCTCCTCCTCGCCGGTCGTCAGCCCGACCTGGACGTGGCTGCCCCGCGTGCCGAGGCTGTTGACCGAGTTCTTGCAGGTGTCGGCGACGCCCAGCGCGTCGATGGAGACGTCGGCACCGCCGTCGGTGATCTCCTGGACCGCCTGCGCCGAGCTGTCGACCTCGGTCACGTTGACCGTCTCGCGGGCGCCGAGTTCCTCGGCGCGCTCGAGCTTGTCGTCGACGAGGTCGATCGCGATCGGGTGGGCTCCCAGCGCGTCCGCGATGTGGATCGCCGAGAGGCCGACGCCGCCACAGCCGTGGACGGCGACCCAGTCGCCCGGCCGGAGGTCGGCGCGGTCGGCCAGCGCGTGGTAGGCCGTCATGAACCGACAGCCGAGGCCGGCCATCTCGTCGTAGTCGACCTCGTCGGGGAGTTTGACGCAGTTGAAGTCGGCTTCCCGGACGGCAAACGCCTCCGCGAACGCGCCCTGGGAGAACTCCGACAGCCCCAGCGGGAGTACCGTCTCGCAGTTGTTGGCCCGTCCCTCACGACAGTGCGGACAGGTGCCGTCCCCGAGGTGGAACGGGACTGCGACGCGGTCGCCCGCCTCGAGGGTCTCGACCTCCGAGCCGACCTCGGAGACGACGCCGGCGGGCTCGTGGCCGAGGATCTGCCCCTCCGGGACGCCGGCCCCGATCCAGTTCCAGTCGCCCTGCCAGGCGTGCCAGTCACTACGACAGACCCCACACGCCTCGGTCTCGACGACGACCTGATCCGGTTCCGGTTCGGGATAGTCGACGTCTTTGACCGCGAGCGGTTCCCCATGTTCTTCGAGTACGGCTGCTCGCATGTCCTGACTGTTCGGTCAGCGAGTACAAAAGTGTGTGCGGTACGTGACCGATATGTCACAAACCCGTGTTGAGTTTCTCTCCGTTTTTCGCCGAGTCGATCCGCGGAACGGCCACGCTCGCTTCGACCGCGAACGGGGACGACGGTCGGAGAGTGACAACCGACGGCCGATGTATTCGGTTCGACGAATATGTGTCGTGGTACACTGTATCGTATCGATCGTCAATGGCCATCGGTCGTCAGAGTGAGGTGTCGACTCGAGCGCCCTCGACGGAGTCGTCGACCGACGACGTCCCAACTCGCAATACTACTCGAAAATAGTATATATACGTCTGCTCAGCAACCGTCCACCCGGCTCGGAAATCGCAGAGTAGAGCGATAATCCGCCATCGAAACCACGGCAGAGCCATTCGTGACGCGATGTTCGATTACGAACTGCGAGGAACTCGCGGTCCGACCCGAAACCGAACGCTGGGGAGCAAAACCGCCTCCGAAGCGCCGAGCAACCGGCCACGAATCGGCTCAGTTTTCCGGCGGTACCGGCGAACGGCGTATTCGGAGTTTCGGACAAATATGAAACAAATCTTATAGAACGTGCTATCTATCGGACCGATATCGATTGCTGGTCGGATGAAGGCGTTCTCGAGGCGGCCCGGACGTGCCGGCTGAACGCAGCGGCCACACGACGCCGGTTCAGTCCGCCTCGACGGCCCCCGTCGTCGAAACGTCGGGGTTGCGAAGCAGCGGCGCGGAGACGAACACCAGACAGCTCGTGACGAGGGCCGCACAGAGGACGTACGTCCACTGGTATCCGAACCAGCTGTCGACGGCCGGGATCGCCACGAGCGGCCCGAGACTGAGTCCGATGTCGCCCATCACGTTGTAGACGCCGCCCATCCGACCGAGTTCGTCGCCGGGCGTGAGGTCCCCGAGAATGGCCATCAGCGCGGGTGCGGCGACGCCCATCCCGCCGCCGACGAGCGCGATCGCGACCAACAACGCCTCGATCGTCGGGACGGAGCCGATGAGCAGAAAGCCCGCAGCCATCGACAGGAACGCCGGCACCGTCAACAGCGTCCGGTCGTTCATCCGGTCGGAGATCCAGCTGGTACCGAGCGTCGTCGCTCCCGAGGTGAGAACGCCGACCGCCATGACCACGCCGCTTACCCCCGCTGCGCCAAGCAGTGCGATCTCGAGGTCGTAGACGTTCGCGTACCGGGCCAGTGTCGAGAGGACGATCCCGCCCCAGAGGAACTGGACGGTGAAGTTGCCGAAGCCGATCAGGAGGACGGTGGGGCGACCGGCAAGCAGCGACGGCAGTTCTCGCAGGCCGGTCGATCGGGTGTCGGTACCGCTGTGGACGTCGGGGAGGACGAGCGTCGCGATCGTGCCGGCGATCAGCGCGAGGACGCCCGCAGCGAGGAAGGCGGTCTCCATGGTGGCGAGGTCAGTCAGGACCCCGCCGACGATGAGCCCGGTCGGGAAGCCAAGCGACTGGCCGCCGCGCATGTAGCCGATCCAGCGGCCACGGTTGTCCGCGGTCGTCACGTAGGTGATGGTAGCGAAAGCACCGATGAAGACGAAGGCGCTGCCGACACCCCAGAACAGTCTCGAGAGGACGAAGACCAGACCGGGCAGCGACACCTCGCCGAGCCCCGGAACGGAGCCGAGGATCGTCGCCGGCGCGTTCAGGCCGAGAATGTAGCCGAAGGGCGCGAGCGCCTGCGTGAAGAGCCCGAAGATCATCGGTTTCCGCGCGCCGTAGCGGTCGATAATCGTTCCGGCAGGCGTGTTCATCAACAGTCGGGCGATGCGGTTGGCCGACAGGATGAAACTCAGCATGACCGCGGAGATGACGAGTTTCTCGTCGAGCAAGGGCAGCGTCGGGAACGCGACCCCGGTCGCCACCCCGCCGAAGAAGATGCCGGCGATGACCGCGAGCGCGATCGTTCGGATCTCACCGGCCGTATGCGCCGTCTCCTCCGTCGACGCTTCACTCATCGTCGCCGCCGATCACCCGGTTCGTCCATACGCCCTCCCGTTTCGAACACGCGGCCTTCAACCTGCCTAGGTCGGACTCGCCCGCCGGCCCCGACAGCTGGTCTCTCGAGCGTCTCGAAAGGTAACTAAATCCGAGAGAACTCCCGAAATGGCAATAAACGTATGTACTGGCGGACAAGGTTAGGCGAGTAGCCGCTCGAGTATCGACCTAGCGCGTTCAGTAGCGGAAGAGTGCCGAAGTCGCGGTCGGTACGGCCCGGAAGTCGTCTTTCGTCGACCGGAGACTGGATAGAAACTGTGTGGGACGCTGGTGGGCAGGTACGGGGAGACCACTGTATCAACCACCGTATCGATCGGTTATGAGGGTGCTTTTCAAAATCCACGTATCTGTACTGCTACACGGAATTGAACCCGTTCCGCAGCTGTGAATCGATACATGTCTTATCACACATCAGTTGGGTATGCGTATGTGCTGGTTGCCAAGTGATTCCCGAAAGCCGAACTTGAATACCCCGTTACACGCTTATGTCTGTAATCAGGATCGGGAGGCTCACGCTGTCTCGAGCGTTCGTCTGCCGACCCGGGCCGGCAGACGTACAACGTTTCGAGGTGCTGCACGTATCGACGGCCCGAGACGGGGCGATCGAACTGAACGCGACGCGTGCCGGCCCAACGGACGGCCGGTGGAGCCGATCAGGACTCGTCGCCTTGCGCGTCGACCGTCGCGACGGCCCCGAGGTTCACGATGTCTTTGACCTCGTCGCCGCGCTGGAGGACGTGGACCGGTTCGTCCATGCCGACCAGCATCGGGCCGATCGCCTCGGCCCCGCCCAGCCGCTGGAGCAGCTTGTAGCCGATGTTACCCGCCTCGAGGTTCGGGAAGACCAAGACGTTCGCGGGCTTCTCGAGGTCGGTGAACTCGTAGGTACCGGTCAGCATCTCCTCGACGACGGCGGTGTCGGCCTGCATCTCGCCGTCGACGGGGAAGTCGACGGCGGGGTCGTCGTGGAGCCGCTGGGCCGCCTCGCGGGGCTTTCGCGTCCCCTCGTTGTCGACGCTCCCGAAGTCCGAATAGGACAGCAGGGCAGCCCGGGGGTCGACGTCGAACCGCCGGGCCAAATCGGCGGTGTGACGGGTGACCTCCGCGAGGACGTCGGCGTCGGGGGCCTGATTGACCGTCGCGTCGGCGACGAAGACCACGCGGTTCTTGAACGTCAGCATGTAGACGCCGGCCGCGTAGTCGGCGTCGTCGGCCGTCCCGATCACCTGCAACGGCGGCCGCAGCGCCGAGGGGTAGTGGTTCGTCAGCCCGGTGAGCATCGCGTCGGCGTCGCCGCGATCGACCATCACGCTGCCGAAGTAGTTCGTGTCGTCGCGGATCATCGTCTCGGCCTCGCGGCGGGTCACGCCGTTGCGTCGACGGCGCTCGTAGAGGTGATCGACGTACTCGCCGTAGTCGCCGCTCCCGGGATCGACCACGTCCGGATCGAACTCGAGGGCGAGGTCCGCGACCGTCCGCTCGATCTCGGCCGCATCACCGATCAGGACCGGCTCCGCGACGCCCCGGTCGGCCATCTGGGCCGCCGCGCGGACGATCGTCTCGTCGGTCCCCTCCGCCAGCGCGATCCGCTTGGGGTCGGACTTGGCCTTGTTCAGCACCACGCGCATCATCTCGCGGGACTTGCCCAGTCGGGCCTCGAGGCGTTCGACGTACGCGTCGACGTCGAACTCGACGCGGGCCGCGCCCGAGTCGATAGCCGCCCGCGCGACTGCGGGCGCGACCTCGAACAGCACCCGCGTATCGAGCGGTTTCGGGATGATGTAGTCCGGGCCGAACTGCAGCGGCTGGTCGCCGTAGGCCTTGACGACCGCATCAGGGACGTCCTGTTTGGCCAGTTCGGCCAGGGCGTGGGCCGCCGCGACCTTCATTGCTTCGTTGATCTCGGTCGCGCGCACGTCGAGCGCCCCGCGGAACAGGAACGGGAACCCGAGGACGTTGTTGACCTGGTTCGGGTAGTCCGAGCGGCCGGTGGCCATGATGACGGTGTCGTCGCGGGCCGCCTTGGCGGACTCGTAGTCGATCTCGGGCTCGGGGTTCGCCATCGCGAAGATGATCGGGTCCTCGGCCATCGAGCGGACCATCTCCTGGGAGACGATGCCGCCGGTCGAGAGCCCGACGAACGCGTCCGCGTCGACCATGGCGTCCGCGAGTTCGCCCTCTGGCACGTCGCTTGCGAATTGGCGATTGTACTCGTTGAGATCGCCGGCCTCGGCCCGTTCGGTCGTCAGGATGCCGTCGATATCGACCATCGTGATGTTCTCCCGGCGGACGCCCAGTGAGACGTAAAAGCGCGCCGTCGCGACCGCGGCCGCGCCCGCACCGGCGACGGTGACCTCGAGGTCGGCGAGGTCCTTCCCCGAGATCTCGACGGCGTTGAGCAGCGCCGCGCCGGTGATGATGGCGGTGCCGTGCTGATCGTCGTGAAAGACCGGAATCGAGAGTCGCTCGCGGAGTCGCTCCTCGATCTCGAAACACTCCGGCGCGGCGATGTCCTCGAGATTGATCCCGCCGAAGGTCGGCTCCATGGCCGCGACCGCCTCGACGAACGCGTCCGTCTCGTCCAGCTCGAGTTCGATATCGAAGACGTCGATGTCGGCAAAGCGCTTGAACAGCACGCCTTTGCCCTCCATGACGGGTTTGGAAGCCTGTGCGCCGATGTCACCCAATCCGAGGACTGCCGAGCCGTTCGAGACGACGCCGACGAGGTTGCCCTTGGTCGTGTACTGGTAGGCGTCGGTCTCGTCCTCGTCGATCTCGAGACACGGTGCGGCGACGCCCGGCGAGTACGCCAGCGAGAGGTCACGCTGGGTGTTCGTCGGCTTCGTCGTCGAAATCTCGATCTTGCCCGGTGGATCCGTCCGGTGATACTCGAGCGCGTCTTCGTCCATTGTTGTGATCGAGTGTCTTTGCCGGACCGACAAAAGTGTACGGCTGTGGCACTCGCCGCCTCGAGATTCGATCAGTCGACAGCTCGCCTGGGTGCATGGCCACGATCACCACACTGCACGAGCGGTCGTCGAACGCGAGATCCCCCCACAGTCCAGGCATCGGTCCGCTCGTCCGACGAGCGGCTGGTGAGCCGTCATTACCCGCCGCTGACAGGCGATAGACCCCGTCTCCCTGTCGGGCCGACCTATCGTAGCCACTGACAGTTACTGCACACCTGATCGCACGACAGGAGCGCGGTTCGGAGCGAGCGACGTGAGCGAGAACCGCGGACAGTGCGATCAGTGTGTCAATCGTTTCAACGGCTACGAGAGACACACGGCCGTTGCCCACTGGAAAACGAGACCCGGCCGATCGATCGACAGCCCTTACAGGCATATTCGTGTAATAGGGGGCGCCGCGATCGGGCTCGGCCGCCCGCTCGTCGGACCGCTCGTCGATACCCTCCCTGAATTGATCGATAAACAAAAAACTGTGTTACTGTTATCCGACATTTCGGTCGGTTTCAGTTCGGTTCACTCCTACCGAACTGGTCTCCATCCGTCGGATTTCGGCGCCGACGATGTCGACGTCCTCGAGGTGGCAGCCGATCGTTACGTCTCGTGAACGAATGGGGATAGTTCCGACCGCGACCGACCGGTCAGCGGCGGTGGTTCGTTCGGTGGCCGCCGCCCCCGACCGAACCGGTGACGACCACAACATTTGTAGGAGAGGCCGCGGTGCCATCCGGTATGGCAGACGACTCGCGTGGTGGGCGGCGAACGAAAGTCGAGCGAGTGATGGACCAGTACGGCCTCGAGGAGTGGGGGGAGCGCCTAGAGGCGGAGTGGATCGGCGACGGCACGGACCGAACGAGCCTTCGGGACCTCGCGACCGAGTTCAACGAGGCCGTCCTCCGTGCCGCTGTGCGCGAGGCAGGTGGTTCGGCCCTCGATACGGACGTCGGGTCGCTCTATCGAACGCTGACCGACGACGATGCGTCGCGATCCGTCGCGGTTCGGCGACGGCGCGAACTCGAGCGGGCGGGCGTCGACGTCGACGCGGTCGAGTCGGACTTCGTTACCCACCAGACGATTTACTCCTATCTCACGAACGTACGCGAGGCCTCCCTCCCCGAGGAGGACACCGAGGATCGCATCGAGCGGAAGAAAGAAACCGTCCAACGGCTCGCCGGGCGGACGCAGGTCATCACGGAGTCGACGCTCGAGGAACTGGGGAACGCCGACGAAATCACCGACCGGGAGTACGAGGTGTTCGTCGACGTCCGGACGATCTGTGGGAACTGCGGTGCCGACTACGGAATCGCGGAGTTGCTCGAGCGGGGCGGCTGTGACTGCGACGCGCCCGACGCCGCGTGACGCCGATGCGAAACCGGCCGTAACCACATAGCATTTAGTTCAGCGGCGTGAAAGGGCGCTCGTGTCATCTCAAGAGTCAGTCACCTCGTCGATTACCGTCGCGGCGGAGAATATCGGCGGAATCGATAGCACCGAGGTCACGCTCGCGCCCGGCGTGAACGTCCTGACCGGACGAAACGCGACGAACCGCACGTCGTTCCTGCAGACGATCATGGCGGCGCTCGGCAGCCGTCGGTCGTCCCTGAAAGGAGATGCGGACGACGGCCGCGTCGAACTGACCTTCGACGACGAGCGATACATGCGCTCGCTGACGCGGCGCAACGGCGAGGTCGTCTTCGACGGTGACCCATATCTCGACGAGCCGGAGCTGGCGGATCTGTTCGCCTTCCTGCTCGAGTCCAACGAGGCCCGCCGTGCGGTCCGGAGCGGTGACGATCTCCGTGAGATCATCATGCGGCCGATCGACACCGACGAGATCGAGGCGGAGATCGACCGCCTCGAGGCCGAAAAGCGCGACCTCGACGGCCGGCTCGAGGAACTCGCCCAACTCGACAGCGAACTGCCCGACCTCGAGTCCGACCGCGTCGCGCTCGCGGACGAGATCGAGGCGACCGAGGAGCGGATCGCCGATCTCGAGGCCGACCTCGAGGAATTCGATCTCGACGTCGAGGCGAGCCGCGAACGGAAGGACGCGATCGAGTCGGCCTTCGCGGACCTCCAGGAGGCCCGGACTGAACTCGAGTCGATCGAGTACGATCTCGAGACCGAACGCGAGAGCCGCGCCGAACTCGAGACCGAACGCGACGATCTCGAGACCGAACTCGAGGCGTTCGACGACGACCCCGAGTCGCCGGATCGCCTCGAGGGCCGCGTCCAGGAGCTGCGGGACCGAAAGCGGTCGCTCGATACGACCGTCAGCGAACTCCAGAGCGTGATCCGGTTCAACGAGGAACGGCTCGCAGAGGACGGCTTCGACGTCGATCTCGAGGTCGACGACGGAGCGGCCGCGGACGACGACGGCGACGTGACCGACCAGCTGCTGGCGGACTCGGACGACGTCGTCTGTTGGACGTGTGGCTCCCGGGTCGACCGCGACCGGATCGAGGCGACGCTCGACCGACTGCGCTCGCTCCGCCAGCGGAAACTCGACGAGCGCAGCGATCTCCAAGAGCAGATCGACGACCTCTCCGACCGGCGAAAGGAACTGCGCGAGCAACGCCAAAAGCGCGGGGAGATCGAAACGCGACTCGAGGCCGTCGAGGACGAACTCGAGCGCCGCACGGACCGCATCGAGGCTCTCGAGGCCGACCTCGAAGAGCAGCGGGCGCGCGTCGAAGACCTCGAATCGGACGCCGAAACCTACGAGAACGCCGAGTACGGCGAGGTTATCGATACCCACCGCGACCTGAACCGGCTCGAACTCGAACTGGAGGACCTCGAGGCCGAACGCGACGAGGTCGAAGCGCGAATCGCGGAGATCGAGGAGAAGATCGAGGAGCGAAGCGACCTCGAGCAGCGTCGCGAGACGGTCGAGGACGAACTGACGGACCTTCGAACACGGGTCGACCGGATCGAAGAGAACGCCGTCGACGCGTTCAACGACCACATGGACTCGATCCTCTCGATTCTCGAGTACCGTAACATCGACCGCATCTGGATCGAACGCCGCGAGCGGACGGTCCGGGAGGGCCGGCGGAAGGTCTCGCGGACGGCCTTCGACCTCCACATCGTCCGGACGACCGAGGACGGCCGCACCTACGAGGACACCGTCGACCACCTCTCGGAGAGCGAACGCGAGGTCACCGGGCTCGTCTTCGCGCTGGCCGGCTACCTGGTCCACGACGTCTACGAGATCGTCCCGTTCATGCTGCTGGACTCGCTCGAGGCGATCGACTCGAACCGGATCGCCGACCTCGTGGCCTACTTCGAGGAGTACGTCGACTGTCTCGTCGTTGCCCTGCTCCGAGAGGACGCCGAGGCGCTGTCGGAGTCGTACACGTACGTCGAGGAGATCTAGCGCTCGGCGATCGCCGACGTCCTCGTTCCGTCGCCGCCGTACGACCGATATCGATCGACCGGCCTTTATTCATCAGACATCGAAGTTTTTCGATATACTTTCGGAATTCATACGTGAATTTCGATCGATCGGTTCCTCGGCCGGTTCGCCGGCGCCGGCCATCAGCCCTGAACGGAAAATCGACGGAACCGACGGACAGGGGCCATCTCTCTGGGGTATGATTCAGTTCGACCGGGACTATACACACGATGAATCAGCCAGTTCGTAATACACCCGTGGCCGGTGATATCGGCTCTAAGCCCGTTTGAGTGATCGTCGGCGATTCGCTCGAGTGATACCGACGGCATCGAGTGAGTCCTTGCCTACTAGCTCGACCGAAATCGTACCAGAATAGAACGATAGTAACGAGACTGGTATTTCTATCAATCGCCGGGCGAGGAGTCGGGCCGGTAGCCGCGGCTGATGGCCTTCCAGTGGCCGGCGGCGAACCGGTGGTAGGTGACGGCGGCCGGGACGAGCGTCTCGAGGATCAACGCGGCGTACAGCGCCCCGATTCCCAGCGGCGTCACGGCCTCGAGACCCGGCAGGGGGACGGCGACGGCACCGAGGGCGGCGACGGGAAGCGCGAACGCATACAGCCCGAGTACCTGTCCATAGAACGGCCAGCGGGTGTCGCCGCTGGCACGCAGCGGGCCGGTCGCGCCGCCGCTGATTCCGCGGAAGACGACGCTCACGCAGGCGACGACGATGAACGTCGTCACGAGCGGGAGGATCTCGGTGTCGTCGACGAAGAGCCGGCCGACCCGCTCGGCGGAGACGAGGACCAGTGCCGCGCTACAGAGGTAGACGGCGGTGCCGAACCACAGCACCTCCCAGCCGTAGGTGTCGGCGTCGCCCTCGTCGCCGGTGCCGAGTTCCTGGCCGACGAGGCTGCTCGAGGCCAGCGAGAACCCCCAGCCGGGCGTGTCCATCAGGTCCCGCACCCGGCGCGCGACGACGTAGGCGGCCACGACGTTCGGGCCGAACAGGGCGACGATCGCGAGCATGGGGAACTGCGCGCCCCGGCGGGCGACGTTGGTGAAGACGAGCGGCGTCCCGATCTCGATCACGTTCCGGACGTCCTCGAGGGTCGTGTACGGCCGCGAGAGGTAGATCCTGACCGGGAACTCGCCGATCACCGGGAGCCGACCGAACGCGAAGCCGGTGACGAACGCCGCCAGCACGAGGACGTTGGTCAGTACCGTCCCGATCGCCGCGCCGACGACGCCCAGCTCGAGGACGAACAGCAGGACGGCGTTGACCGCGACGTTGACGACGGCACCGCCGGCTCGCAACGCCATCGGCGTCCAGGCGTCGTCGGCCCCGACGAGGGTCCGGCTGCCGATCAGGTTCAGGGCGGCGACGGGAACCCCGAGGGAGACGACCCGGAGGTAGTCGGCACCGTAGGAAACCGACGCGGCGTCGTCACCGACGAGTCCGATCAGCTCCGCGGGAACGAGCCAGAACAGGGCCGCGAGCGGCACGGTGATCGCGACGACGACGAGCGCGCTGGTCGTCACCGCCAGCGAGAGGTTCTCGGTCGCGCCCGCGCTGAATCGCTGGGAGACCAGCCCGATCGTCGCGCCGGCGACCCCGCCGCCGATCCCGAACGCGAGCGCCCAGAACGGCGTGGCGAAGCCGACGCCGGCAATCGCCGCCGGTCCCAGCGCGATCCCGACCATCGCCACGTCCGCCGCCGACTTCGACATCCGGGCGATGCCCGTGACGATCCGCGGCCACGCGAGGTCCGTCGTTCGCACGACGCGCTCCCGGTCGACGACGCCGGCCCGCGCGAGCAGGAACCCGATCGATAGCAGGAGCCACCGGAACGGGTTCGGCACTCGAGAAGCCACGCCTCGCGGTTCGGGAGTCGACGCTAAAACGCTTTATACCGGCCTCGTCCGTCACGGACGACCGTTCGGATCACCGCGGCGACCGCGGGTCGCGGTCGACCGGCGACCGGATTTATCCGGCTCGAGCGCGTCGGATCGAGTCGACCTGAACCGATGACCAGCGACGATCGATACAAACTGTTCGGCGTCTACGTCTCGCCGCCGGTCTTCGACGCGCTCGAGACGATTCTCTACGAGGAGGCGGGCGTCGTCGACTACGCGAACTACTTCGAGCCGACCGGCTCGACGGTGCCGGTCGGCGATCCGGGTGCGGACGCGACCGCCCAGCTGGTCGCCGACCTCGTCGCGGACTTCGCCGACCTGTACGACGCGGCGGACTTCGGGGCCGCTCGCGCCGTCGACCCCGAGGCGTTCGAACTCGCGCAACTCGCCGCCGAGCCGGAGACGGTGGCCCGCGCCCGCGAGCGGTTCCAGGCGGCGGCCACGATTCAGGAGACCGACAGCCGAACGGTCCACACCGCGATCCTGGCAGCGGCGCTCGAGGGGGTCGACGGCCCCGGAGAGTGAGCCGTCCGCTCAGGCTTCCTGCAGGTCGACGATACGCACCCAGTGATCGCCGTGTTCCGCCTCGTGATCCCTGGCATCCCTGTTTGCGTCCGCCCAGTCCGCGTGTTCCCGCTCGAAATCACAGCCGTCACACCGCAACTGGTACACCATGCGAGGAGCTACCACTCGTGGTGAGTTAAGTTTCGTCGCTACTATCTCCGGTCGGAGTTCTCGACGGTTCGATACCGTTCGATTCGCCGATACACGTCCGAACCCTCGGAACACACGTTCGTCAGTAATTGAATTGAGGAACATATTCGTGGAGTATGATTCGTGGGTTCCCGTGGTACGGTGTATCGAACGATGACCGCCGCAGACGCGGCGATGGATGCCGCCGAGACGGCCGGACCGTGTACGTTACGCAGCCCGACCGCAGGGTGGTACCTCCTCACCGTCTCCCGGCTCGCCGCTCGGGGAACGGGACGGGTCGGAACCGGTGAACTCGCCGAGCAACTGGACACCAGCCCCGCAAGCGTCACCGAGATGGTCGGACGACTCGCCGAGGACGCCGTCCTCGAGTACGAGAAGTACGCCGGCGTCGAGCTGACGCCCCGCGGAGCGGCGATCGCCGAGTCGCTCGCGTGGCGACAGTGCGTGGTCACGTCCTTTTTCGATCGCGTCCTGGCGTACGATATCGACGACTACACCGCCTATCGGATCGGATACACGATTCCCGAAACCGGCGTCCACCGGCTGCAAGAGCGGATCGACGACCCCCGTGTCGACGCTTGCCGACGCATCGGTGAGGGGTCCGACGGCTGTCTCGTCGAGGCTCACGCCGAGGGTTAGCGGGACCGCCTTCCAGTCCCGACCACCGATGGCGGGCGCTTGGTCCGACAGCGAATCGACAGCGACGACCGGGACCGGACGGTCGTCAGCCGAGTTCGCGCCCTTCGAAACGCCGTTAGTCGGATCGGTGTGATTCCATCGCCGCACCGTCCTCCTGTGGCCACATCGCCCAGGCCAGGAGGGCGATGACGACCGCTAGCCCGACTACACCCGTCTCGAGGACGGACAGCGTGATACCGAACCACGAGAGGGCCGTCCGGAACTCGACGACGAACGGGATGAGGACGGCGATGACGACGAGAAGCGCACCCTTGGAAAGTCGCATATTTTGGTTCCCGTCATATGTTGGGCCCGAAACCGCCAAAGGTTGGTGGTGAACATGTTCGCCACCGGTTGCCCGTCGTCGAGCGACTGCTCGAGATCAGCGACGCTCGGCTGACGTCGGTCCGATTGATTCGTCCCCGCGTCACGGTCGCTCAGACCGTGTGGATCTCGTAGCCCTCGTCCGCGAGGGCCGCGACGTCCGGTGTGTGTTCGGTCCCGTCGATCTCGAACCCCTCGGCCTCGACGGCCGCTGCGACGCCTTTGAACGTCGCACAGTGGTCACAGACTCCGGGGATGAGGTCCTCGTCTTTCGCCCGTTCGTAGGCCTCTCGTGCCGGCGCGGGCCGGTCCTCGATATCTTCGAACCAGTACGTCGCGGCCCCGTCGAAGTAGACCCGCGCCTCGTGGCCCGCCGCGTCCAACTGCGCGGCGTAGGTCAAGGGGTTCGCGAACTTGCCCGGTCGCTCCGGATGCGAGAGGAGGATGAACGCGTGTTTCGTCATAGCCGGTTCGGGAGACGGCCGCGACCCGGATAGTAACCGTCTCGAATACCTTCCCCGGTCGACTTAGGGGGTCCGACAGCCGGTCTCGAGGCGACGGAACCGCCGGCTGTGGGCGTCGGGGGTTCGAGGTCCCCTCCGGTCGCGAGACGTGGGACCGTTCAATCGGCGCGGATGGAGATATCGGGCTGGTGTTCGCAGTCCCCCGTCACGAACTGTTTCAGGACACGCTCCTCTAACCGGTGGAGCGTCTCGCTACACGTCGACTTGGCGATGTCGAGTTCGTCCGCGAGTTCGACCAGCGTGATCCGGCGCGGCGTGTCGTAGTAGCCGCGGTCGATCGCTTCGTAGAGGAGCCACTGCTGTCTGTCGGTGAGCAGCGACTCGGAATCGGCCTCCGGTTGCACCCGCTCGAGCGAATACGTGATCCCGGAGTCGGTCAGGCTCTCGCCGAGCCGCGAGAGTTGCTCCTGGGGGATCGTCGTCTCCAGGGCCATCCGCCCGTCGCTGATCTCGAAGGGGGTCCGAAGCGGCACGCCCGACGACTGGATCGCGGTCAACACCACCGGCGACGTCGTCTCGAGCTGGAGACGCCGCCGGTGACAGGCCGTCTCGAGGACCGTCAGGTCGGTCACCGAGTCGTCGGCCCGGAAGGCCTCGCAGATCCGGTCGGCCGCCGTCCCGAGGACCTCGAGCCGGGCGGCTCCCGTCCCGTCGGTGGCCGTCGCCGCGAGGACCCGAAACCGGGCGTCGGGGTAGTCGCGCGATATTCGGCCGATCCATGCGTCCGCTGGAATCGTGACGGTGAGTTCGACGTAGGGCATGATGTGGGGCGGTCGCGATCGGCGTCGGTGCGACACCGGTCGGACTCGAGCTACCCCACTGTTTTAGGCACACCTAAGAATAGGTTGGCGCGGATATGTTCGCCGCTCACGTAAATACCCCAGTCGTATGACGGGGTCGTCGGCTCGGTCGGATCCACCATATCGGCGATGTTCGCGGTAGTACCGAACGGCCGTGTTCGAACGAGCGGGCGACTCGAGTCCCGCGAGATCGACGCCCGACTCGAGGATCGACAGCCCGTCGATAGCCGTGTCCGGCCCTCGAGTGTGGGACGACCCGTTCGACCGCGAGCGGCGAGCGCGTATTTAAACGACGATCCGGATCGATTCGTCAGAGTCCCTATCGCGGTCCGCATGTGAGAACGACCGATGACTGATCACGACTCCGGCGTCGCCGTCACGTTCCACCCGCAGGAATGGACCGATTCGGCGGGCGCGGCACACGACTGGGACCGGAAACAGTTGATCCCCGCCGAGGGGCGGGACCCGGTCACCTACGTCGTTCCGCTCGAGGACGGCACCGACGAGGACGGGACCGTCTACCCGGACGAGTCCTACGAGGCGAATCAGTTGCAGGCCCACCCCGCGGCCCCGGACTGGGTGCGCGAGTGGGACGGGCCGTACTACGTTACGACGGCGTCGGTCTCCGAGAGGTGAACGATCGCCGTCGAACCACCTCTATTCACAGACTATCCAGTAATTATAAGTTTCTCAGCGCGGTATCCGAGAACGGAAGCGCTCTCCCAGGGACTACGCGAAAGTCCCAGGTGTCCTAGCACCTGAGACGCGCTTCCAAACCGGTCAGGTTTGCAAGCATGATTCCGTACTTACTCACGAGGCATAAAAGTCTCGCACGGCACGCACAGCGTCGGTATTCGATTGGATTTGGCTCGAGGAGGTTCGAGCAACGCGATCAGCGCCGCCCGAAATCCCTATACGAGAAATACGGCACTCGAGGTGGCGGGCGATGAGTTCCGACGGCACGCTCGGTAGGTGTTCACGCTGTGGCCGCGACGTGCTGATCACCCACTGTCTCGGGCCCGGTGAATGCTATGCGTGGCCCTGTGGCTGTCGCCAACCGCCCGCGGCGTTCGCGGACGGGGGCGATTTGTAGATTGATCATCGACTACTGATTTTTGCTAGTCTCGACGATTCTAATCATACTATAGTGACGAGAATCCTGACCCTCAGCCAGAGGTTTCACAAAAAGTTACCCGGAGAGATCAAGTTGGATCGCGCACAAGATCATGCCGCCGATTGTGAGTCCTCCCGCGGTCCTTCGACAGACTGGTGAGATAGTTTGTGGTACTGTTGGCTCCCGCCGATGTCATTCCTCCCACAAGGCGGCAACATATTCGACAGACTCATAGATTCATTGGGAACCAATTCAACCTGAAGAATCTACGCTCTTATTGTAGACTGCAAATTAGGCTGAAAGCCGATTACATCAGACCAGCGGAGGCAAAATATGATTCCTGGCTCCGGTATCTGAACCTCTTTTTCCCTATCCTCAACGTAATCAAAGACGAAATTTTCAGTATTGGCAGATTTATCAATCCACTTACTTATTCGTATGACATCGTTTGTTATATTTCCAGGTTCTGGTCCATCGCCACGACATTCAGAGTATATTCTGGTTCTCAGGTCCTCTAAGCTTAAGCTTGTGCCTGGAGGATTCTGAGCTATTCCACGCAACAATGTAAGATAGCGGTTTCCACTGTTGCCGTCAATCCACTCAAATGGTTTCTTTGATTTACCCCTCGCCTTTCCCGTCAATATGTCAAATTCAGTCTTATATTGGGTTTTTATAGATCCTGCAACCTCCTCTAACAGGTCAATCACAAACTCTTCATCAACATTCATAACTTCCCAGTCATTGTCTCCAAAATAGTATCCAGTATTAGTGCAGAGTTTATAACACAACTTTTGCATTAGTTGTGGCGATTGGATCGATTCTTCGGCTAATACTCGAATTACTGAATCATCTATCTCTATTTCAAGCGCGTCAAACCCCTTACGTGCAATTTTCGAAAGCTCTTGGGTTTTCCAAGGTTGCAGTTCAACTGACTCAACTCTCTCTGCAAGGTCTATATCTGCCGCAGTTAATGCATCTGAACGATAGTCAATGTACCCAATACAAAATTTTAGGCCCTTATCAAGCCCTTCTTTGATATTTTCTGCTACGGGAGTATGCACACTATCTGGGATTTTGTGAGCATCATCTACAAAAATCACAAAATCATCGTTGGGTGTTTCATCGTCATCAGAATATTCACCATTATAAATGTCGAGAATTGTACTCAATCCGAGGTCATAATCTTCAACAATCACATCAAAATCCTCCTCGGTTGTTGATGTAGAATACTTTGCAGTCAGGGCTTGAATTGCCGCCCCGATTGTAAAGCGATCCTGTTCTCGCGTTCCCTGTCTACTCTCGTAATGACGACTTGTTGGTTCACCCAACTCTTTTAGAACACATTTCCAAAAATCATCTCCGCTATCAATATTATTTCCGCGAACTTCAACTATATAGTCGGGAGTTCGGTCGTAATTTTGGACAACGTGCCGAACTATTGTAGACTTGCCTGATTTTGATGGACCAGAGATTGACACTACAGCTTCTTCTTTAAATAAATAATCTGCTAATCGGTCCTCAACATCTCCATCCCTTCTTCTAACATATGTATATTCTGGATAGTTTGCATCTCGAAATACTTCGCCAGCTCTCAAACTCATTACTCACCAAAAGATTTTCCTGCATTGAAAGCTTTTCGACGACTATTTGATTTTGTTTAATATTTTATAACTATTGGGGTGGTGTAGAAAGATTCAAATTTTCTGATTACGTTACGCGCAGGAACCGAGCGTATGAATTGAGGCGGATTTGAACCACGAGGGCCCGCTTCGCTCGTCCTCTGGGCTCAAATCGCCTGTAACGATTTCTGACGACACGGAATCATCGCTATGCTCCTCGTCGTTGCGTCGGAAAAATGGGTTGGGGCGGATTTGAACCGCCGGCTTCCTCCGTGTGAAGGAGGTATCATAACCGGACTAGATCACCAACCCGCACGAGGCCCTTCCCGTGCGTCTGACTTAAGACTTCCTTTCAGCGGTCGTCGGCGTCACTCGAGCGACCCCCATCAACGCGCCCACGCACGTCACCAGCGACCCCACGAACCCGATGGGCCGCACGCCGCTCGAGGCCGAGCGCATCCGCCCGGACCGCCTCGAGCCGACTCGGCTCGGGTTCGGCTTCGACCGCGAGCCCGAGCCGTGATCGGACGCGATCGACGTGGGGCTCGAGCGTTTCCGCAACGCCCAGACGGGCGTGTTCGGCGGCGCGAGCGAGGTAATACCGGCTGTCGTGGAAGTGGTTGTTCATCGGTTCTCTCCCGTAGAAAGGTTAGCTGAGTATATAGTCCTATCGTAGAGGACGAATTTCGACGCCGCTCCCGCGGGCGATCCCGAGCCCGACACGCGATCGATTGACATACGTCACTCCGTGAGAATTCCCGGCTATGAACGAGTTCCAGTCGGTCGCGCTCGAGCGCGAGGGGGCGACCGCCGATCTGGTCGTCGAGGGCGGGCAGGTGTACTGTTCGAACCGCCGCGAATTTCTCGACCGCGATGTCGCGATCGTCGGCGACAGGATCGCCGCCTTGCTCGCGGACGCCGAGTCGGTCACCGGCCCGGAGACGACGGTCGTCTCGGCGGCCGACAGCATCGTCCTGCCGGGGCTGATCGACGCCCACACCCACGCCGACATCCAGCTGCTGTTCGACCGCGAAGTGCCCCATCTGCTCGCATCGGGGACTACCTCGATCGTCACCGAGAGTTCCGGCCTCGGGCTGCTCTTTGGCAGCCGCGGCGTCGAAACCTTCCTCGAGCGGACCGCCGACGCCCCGGTCTCGGCCTCCGTCTCCCTGCCGCCACAGGACTTCGTCGACACCTTCGAACCCGCGACGGGGACGCCGGCCGAACTCGAGGCGCTCTCGGATCTGCTGGATCACGAGCGGGTCGTCGGCGTCGGCGAGATCGACTGGATCCACGTCGTCGGCCGCGACGCGCCGCTCGAGGATCTCTACGAGCGCACCCGCGAGCGCGATCTCCCGATCGTCGGCCACGGCGCGGGCTGTCGGGGCGAGGCGCTGCGGGCGTTCGCGACCGTCGTCGACAACGACCACGAGGCGATTTCGGCCGACGGGATCCGCGAGCGCGCCGCCAACGGGATCCACGTCGTCGGCCGCTCCGGCTCGATCCGAGACGACCTCGAGGCGCTGATCGATGCCTACCCGGACCTCGACCCACGGAGCGTCTCGCTGTCGACCGACGGCGTCTGGCCCGGCGATCTGCTCGAGGGCTTTGGCATGGCCGAGATCGTCCGCCGGCTGATCGACGCCGGGATCGAGCCCGCCGACGCGATCGACGCCGCGAGCCGGAACACTGCAGCCCACTTCGAACTCGAGGACCGGGGCGTCGTCGAGCCGGGTGCCGTCGCCGACCTCGTCGTCGTCGACGACCTCGAGTCGATGGCCGTCGAGACGGTCCTCTCCGAGGGCGAGGTCGTCGTCGCCGACGGCGACCCGCTCGTCGACGCCAGGACCGACCCCTACCCCGACTACGTCTACGACACGATCTCGGTCGACGTCTCGGCCGAGCGCTTCACCGCGCCCCTCGAGGCCGCGCCCGAGGGCCGTGTCCGCGCGATGGCGGTCGACCGCGGGCTCGTGACGACCGAAACGACCGCCGATGCCGCCGTCGTCGACGGACCGGACGGCTCGAGCCGCCGGCTCGGCCCCGACCCCGCCACCGACGTCCTCACCGCGACGGTCCTCGATCGCGACCCGGCGACCGAGAAACGGGGCTTTACCGGCTTCCTCACGGGCTTCGGCCTCGAGTCGGGGGCGCTCGCTACCTCGGCCGTCTGGGAGGCGACCGGGCTTGTGACCGTCGCCGCGGATACCGACGACGCCGTCGTCGCCGCCGACCGCGTCGCCTCGATGGGCGGCGGGATCGCAATCGCCCGTGACGGCGAGGTGGTCGCCGACCTCGCCATGCCGGTCGCCGGGGCCGCCGCCGAACTCCCGCCCGAGCAGTTCGCCGCGGAGTTCGAGGCGCTCGAGGACGCCCTCCGCGAGGCCGGCGTCGACATCGACCGGCCGCTGTTGACCGCGCAAACGCTGACGTTCCCCGGCGTTCCGACGCTGAAGCTCACGGCGTCGGGCTACGCCGACGTACTGGGCCAGTCCGTCGTCGGCCTCGAGCCGGCGGCGGACACCGACGACTGAGCCGCGCGGATCGCGCTTCGGTCCCCGCCGGCCGAACCGACCCCGTTCTCGGCTCCATCTACCATTATAATTCTACGGATAACCGGCGCTTCACCCGGTAACACTCCCGTTAGCGAGAATATAACCGGTTCTGGAACGAACCGGATACCGTCATGCAACGACGAACGCGGAACGCGGATCGAACCGACTCACGACCGATCGGACCGGCCGGCGCGGCGACGGCGGTGAGCCGCTGATGGCATTCGAGAGCGGCCTCGCCGCCGTCGTGTTGCTCGTCGGCCGACTGCTGTTCGGCGGGCTGATACTCTACCAGGGAATCAACCACTTCCTCGCGCCGGACGCGATGGCCGGCTACGCCGAGGCCAAGGGCGTCCCGGCGCCCACGTTCGGCGTCGTCGCCTCGGGCGTCGTCCTCGTTCTCGGTGGTCTCGGCCTCGTCCTCGGCGTCTACCCCGTCATCGCAGCGGGGGCGCTGGCTGTCTTCTTCCTCGTCGCGACGCCGCTCATGCACGACTTCTGGGCGGTTCCCGACGACCAGAGACAGAACGAGATGAACCACTTCACCAAGAACGTCGAACTGTTCGCCGCGTCGCTGCTCGTGCTGGTGCTGGCGAGCCAGCCGTGGGGCTACGCGCTGAACGTCGGTCTCTGAGCAGGTTTCTCCACGAGACGACGTCTCGCGGCCACAGGACGGTAGTACGAACGGCGGGCTCTCGGCCGACTCACCGGCTCGAGCGATGGGTTCCGACCCGGACCACCAACGTGGTTCGGCGAACGGTTCAAGCGGTTCGTCGCCGACCGGTCTCGTATGGCAACGAACGAACCGACCGCGGGGGCCGCCGAGACGAAGCAGTTCCTCGTGACCTGTGACAGCTGTTCCTACGAGCGGTCGGCGACGGGCCGTGCCGAAGCGACCCGACTCGGCACCGATCATCACCGGGAAACCGGTCACGACCCCGTCGCCCTCGAGGTCCCGGCATCGGCCGCCGGCCCGTAATCCGGGCCCCGCCGGTAATACGGATCGCACCCGCGTCGTCTCTCGAGTACTGCGTGTGGCGGCCGCTCTCGCCGTGTCCTCGAGCGACGGAAAACACCGATTCGGGTCAGTACTCCGGCGATTCTTCGGGTTCGCCGTCGCGGGCATTGACGACGCGCGCGATCGTGAACAGGCCGTCCGAGAGCCGGTTGAGATACTGCACCGCGTCCTCGTTGATCTGTTCCTCCCCGGCGAGCGCGACCGCGCGGCGCTCGGCGCGCCGACAGACCGTGCGGGCGTGATGGAGCGCGGCCCCATCGTCGCTGCCGGTCGGCAGGACGAAGGAAGTCAGCGGCTCGAGTTCCTCGTCGTAGGCATCGATCCAATCCTCGACGGTCTCGACGTGGTCGGGCCGGATCGCGGGGTCGTCCTCGTCGGGGTCGGGATTGGCGAAGTCCGCCTGCACGATGTGGAGGTGGTTCTGGATCGCCGACAGGTGGTCGTTGACGTCGTCGTAGTCGGTCGGGCGGATCGTCCCGAGCAAGGCGTTGAGTTCGTCGACGGTCCCGTAGGCCTCGATCCGGGCGCTCGCCTTCGAGACGCGACTCATGTCTCGGAGGTCCGTCTCCCCGTCGTCGCCGCGGCCGGTGTAGATCGACATGACTGGACCGACGGACGGCGACCACTTAATTTCCGCGTCGAACGCACGCCGGAACCAGTACGTTAAACTCGCTCGATCCGCTATCGCCGCGTATGGCTATGGAACTCGACCACGAGTGCCCCGACTGCGGGGGCGAGAAGACCTTCTACCGCGCCGCCAGCACGTCGCTGCACCTCGGCGAGAAGGTCAAGTGGCACTGCCCGGACTGTGACTACGGCTTCGTCCGGATCGGCGACAACGGCACCGCCGTCGACTCGAGTACGGCGTAAGCCCGACCTGCGCCGTCTCCTTTCGTCGTTCGATCCGTCGTTTTTCACTTCACGGCACGGATGCCAAACGTGTACTCGTAGCGGCACCGACGCCGCGGACGAACAGTGCGTACTACTCGTCCTCGAGGTGGTGCCACGACAGCCGCGGGCTCCGCGCGGCACTCGTTTGATCGATCCGGCGTGCTGTCGTGCGTTCCGGCGCGGCCTCGAGCGTCGCGTCGTCCTCGGCGGCGACGGCGTTGAACGCGGCGGCGAGCCGATCGAGGGTGGCCTTGCTCTCGACCTCCGTCGGCTCGGTCATCAGGGCCTCGGGGACGATTTCGGGCCACTTGGTCGTCGGCGGGTGGACGCCGTAGTCGAGCATCCGCTTTGCGACGTCGGCGGCGTCCTGCTCGCCGGCGCTGGCGACGAACTCGTGGTGGAAGGGGCCGTAGGGCACGTCGTACTCGATCCGCTCGGCGAGGTAGTTCGCGTTCAGTACCGCCGAGGCGCTGGCGTCGGCCAGCCCCTCGTCGCCGAGCCGCGCGATGTAGGCGAAGGCCTTGAGCAACACCAGCCAGTTGCCGTAGAAGCCGTGGACCTTCCCGATGGTGTGGTCGGGCTCGAAGCGTTCGTACCGGGGCTCGCCGCCCGCGGACCCGGCCTCGCGCTGTCGGACGCGGGGCGCGGGCAGGAACGGCGCGAGGTCGTCGACGACGCCGACTGGCCCCGCACCCGGCCCGCCGCCGCCGTGGGGCGTCGCGAACGTCTTGTGGACGTTGTAATGCATCACGTCGAAGCCCATGTCGCCCGGCCGCGCGCGGCCGAGCAGGGCGTTCAGGTTCGCCCCGTCGTAGTAGAGCAGTCCGCCCGCGTCGTGGACCAGCTCGGCGATCTCGGTGATATCGCGCTCGAACAGTCCGAGCGTGTTGGGGTTCGTGAGCATGAGCGCCGCCGTGTTCTCCGAGAGGGCGGCCTCGAGCGCCTCGAGGTCGACCCGGCCCTCGTCGTCGCTGGGCAGGGAGACGACGTCGTAGCCACCCAGGGCGGCGGTCGCGAAGTTGGTGCCGTGGGCGCTCTCGGGAACGATGACCTCGTCGCGGTGGCCCTCGCCGTTGTGTTCGTGGTAGGCCGCCGCGACGCGGATGCCGACGAACTCGCCGGCGGCCCCGGCGGGCGGCTGCAGCGTCACCGCGTCCATGCCGCCGATCCGACCGAGGTAGTCCTGCAGGCGATAGAGCAGTTCCAGATTGCCCTGTACCGACCCCTCGGAGCGGTCGGGATGAACCGCCGCCGACGGCAGCGCGGCCACGTCCTCGGTGAATTTCGGGTTGTACTTCATCGTACACGAGCCAAGCGGGTAGGGCCCGCTATCGATCCCGTAGATCATCTGGGAGAGTCGCGTGTAGTGACGAGCCAGTTCGGGCTCGGAGAGTTCGGGTAGCTCGAGCGAGTCACGGGTGAGGTCGTCGGGCAACGGCGACTCGCCGTCGGCCGTCTCCTCGCCACCGCCGATCTCGACCCGCGTCAGATCCTTCTCGGAAAGCAGCGGCTCGTACTCGCCGTTCTCGACGTAGCGGGCCTGATCGTACCGGACCTGCGGGTCGTCCGGTCGCTCGTCGCTCATCGGATCACCCCCTCGAGGGCGTCGACGAAGCGATCCAGCCGCTCGTCGGGGACGCCGGCGACACAGACCTGAATCTCGTGGTCGCCGACGACGTGGACCGCAAAGCCCCGCTCCTCGAGGTCCGACGCGACGGCGCGGGCGGGCTGGTCGACGCGGGCGACGAACTCCCGGAGGTGGTGTCGGTCGTGGACCGGCGCTTTCACGCCGACGATCTCGTCGAGTCGAGCCGCGAGATCACGCGCGCGTCGGACGTCGCGCTCCGCGAGATCGACCATGCCGCTCGGGCCGAGGACGGCAGCGTGCATCGCGGTCCGGAGCGCGACCCAGGCCTGGTTCGTACAGATGTTGCTCGTGGCTCGCTCCCGACGGATGTGCTGTTCGCGGGTCTGGAGCGTCAGCGTGTACGCCCGCCGGTCGGTCGCGTCCTCGCTGGCCCCGACCAGCCGGCCGGGGACTTGCCGGAGGTAGTCCTCCCGCGTTGCGAACAGGCCCAATCCCATCCCGTAGCTCGTCGGGAGCCCCAGGACGCTGGCGTCGCCGATGACGACGTCCGCGCCGACGTCGGCGGGGCGCTCGAGCAGGGAGAGCGCGATCGGGTCCGAGCCGAGGACGAAGAGCGCATCGTTGGACTCGGCGAGGTCGCCGACGGCCTCGAGCCGTTCCTCGATCGTTCCCCGTACCGTGGGGTTCTCGGCGTAGATCATGACGACCTCCTCGTCGGCGGCGGCCTCGAGACCCGCGCGGTCGACGGTGCCGTCCTCGGCGGGATAGGTCTCGACCGCGAGGTCCGTGCCGGCGACGTAGTTCTCGAGGGTGCTTCGGCGCTCCTCGCGGAGCAGCTCGGGGACGAGGACACGGTGGCCCGTGGTGTCGCGGATGCGGTCGGCCAGCGTCGCGGCCTCGCCCAGCGCCGTCGCGGCGTCGTACATCGAACAGTTCGCGACCGGGAGCCCGGTCAGCTCGACCAACAGCGACTGGTACTCGAACAGGGCCTGCAGGAACCCCTGTGAGACCTCGGGCTGGTACTGCGTATAAGAGGTCAGAAACTCCGAGCGGTCCGCGAGGTGATCGACCAGCGACGGCACGTAGTAGCCGTAGTGGCCTCGTCCGAGCAGTTCGGTCACCTCGTCGTTGCGGGCCAGCAGCGACCGTACCAGTCGCCGCGTTTCCCGTTCCGATCGCGCGTCGATGTCGAAGCGCCCGTCGAACGCGACCTCGGCCGGAACGTCGAAGAGGTCCTCGACGGAGTCCGCGCCGACCGCCTCGAGCATCGCCGTGCGGTCCTCCTCCGTGTGGGGAGCGTACGGGCTCCCCGTGGCGTGTGATCCGTGCATAGCTAGACGTGGTCCCGGTCGACCGACCCGATCGGTTGCCCCCCGCATCGACGGCGGCGTTCGATCCGAGACACGATACTGTCCTCTAGCGGACAGGGGATAATGAACGCACCCGTTTCGGCGTGACCGGCCGAGAGCCGCGGCCACGAACTGGGGCCGCGGTCGCCATACGGACGACTGAATCGGCCGCCGACCGATCAGGAATCGTCGTCCGCGCCGCTCGAGTCGGCTTCCCCCTCGGCGTCGGTGACTAGCCCGCCGGCGTCGGGAGCGGCCCCGTCGATGGGGTCGTCCGTTCGGGCGCGCGCGAAACAGTCGAGCGTGAGTTTCGCCCCGCCGAGGACGACGGGTCCGATGAAAAGGCCTACGGCACCGAAGACGATGAGGCCGCCGAAGATGCCGACGACCACGATCGCGGAGTTGAAGGCACTGGACCGGCCGATCAGCGCGGGCCGGAGGTACGAATCCGAGAACGTGACGACCAACCCGTAGACGAACATCGCGACGCCGGCGGTCAGTCGCCCCATCGCGACCAGATAGAGGGTCGCCGGGATCCAGATCCCGAAGGCCCCGACCAACGGAAGCAGCGTCAGGATGAACGTCGCGACGGTCAGGAAGATAACGGCCGGAACGCCGGCGATCAGCAGTCCGACGCCGAGCATCACCGACTGAATGGCTGCGACGGCGACGTTTCCGACGACCGAGGCCCACATCAGCCGGTCCAGCCCGGCCTCGAGTTCGTCGAGGACGTCGTCCTCGATCGGCAACACCCACCGGAGCCACGAGACAAGCCGCTCCCCGTCACGCAACAGGGCAAAGAGGACGAACAGCGTGACAGTCAGCCCGATGAACATACTCGGCAGACTGCCCAAGAGTGCGATCGCCCCGTTCGTGACCTCCTGAACGGCCGTCGCGATTCGGTCCTGGTTCGACTCGTACAGCGCGACGAGATCGACGGCATACCCATTGCTCTCGAGCATGGACTCGATCATCTCGACGTCGATCTCGCCTTGCCTGATCGACCGGACGAGTCGGAGCGACTGGCCGACAGCGAGCGAGAGGACGTAGATCAGGGGCAACAACACGACGAGCAGGGTCGCCGCCACGACCGCAAGCGCCGCGATCGTCGGCCTGACGTAGGCCTCGAGGCGTCGCTGAACCGGCAACAGGATGTACGCGAGAACGACGCCGAAGAGGACGTACTGGAGATACGGCAGGAGAACGACCAGTGCGAGCAGGGAACTCGCCAGTGCGAGCGCGGTCAATCCCGGCCGCTCGACGAGCCAGTTCGGGGGATCGGGCCTGTCGGACATAGACGGATATGTCACAGCCCGTCAGATTAGTCTGCTGATACGACGTCCGAGCGGCGTCGGAACCGCCGCCTCCTCCACGTACCGGGACTTGCTACTCGACGTATCGGTACTTCCGCTCGCCCATCCGACCCCAGCCGTCGAAGACGAACTCCTCGTCGGGGGTCGTAAACTCCTCGACGTCGACGTCCATCTCGTGGTTGTGGGCGTCGTGGATCTCCTCGTAGTCGTCCCACGACATCTCGTAGCGGTCGGAGAGCTGTTCGTCGATGTTCAGCGCCTCGATCTCCTCGACCCAGCCGTCCCGGACCGTCTCGGAGTGGATCTCCGCCTGCGCACCGCTGCCGTAGGACCCGATGAGCAACTTCTCGCCGACCATTTCGCGGTCGTTCTCGAGCGCGTGTTTGAGCGCGCTCGCGCGGGCGACGTGGACCGAACCGGTGTACCAGTTGCCGACCTCGCGGGAGATCGTCAGCGTCGGATCGATCGTGGCGTCGTACCACGTCGCGTAGCGGTCGGTGTCTTTCAGGGCGTCCATGTACTCTCGGAGCGCATCACGGTACTCGTCGTCGGAGTCGAACGCCTCGGGACGGGGCTGGCGACCGATTTCCTCGGCCAGTTCGTCCTCGACCGCCGTGTTCCGCGTGACGTGACGGAACGCGAGCAGGGCGGCCTTCCGGACCATGCCCGGGAAGGGGGTGTGGAACGGCGCGTAGGCGAAGTCCTCCTCGTGGACCTCGCCGGCGACGCTCTCGAAGTCCTCGAGGGCCTCGCGCATCCGGGCGAGATAGACCTGCACGGAGCGTTTGCCGTCGACACTCGGGAACTGCTGGTTCGGCTTGAGGAAGTCCGTCTCGTCGGCCGAGCCGTAGCCCTGCTCGGCGGAGAGTTCGACGAGGTTCGGATCCTCGCTGATGAGCATCGCGACGGCACCGGCACCCTGTGTCGCCTCGCCGTCGTCGCCGCGGGCGTACAGCGCCGTGTCGGTCGCGATAACCAGCGCCGAGCGGCCGCGGTTGCGGCCCGCTCGGATCCAGTTGTACGCGTCGTCCAGGCTCTGGGTCCCCGCGATACAGGCGAACTTGCGCTCGCCCTTGTTCGCGTGGTGGAAGTCGCCCTCGTAGACCTGCTCGAGGCAGCCAGCGACGTACGTCGAAACCGGCTTCGAGTTGTCGAAGGCGCTCTCGGTCGCGACGTCGATGCGGCCGATATCGTCGGGCTCGAGGCCTTTCCGCTCCATCAGCCGGTGAGCGGCGTTGGCCCCCATCGTGACGATGTCCTCGTAACTGTCGGGGAAGGAACTGGCGTTCAGTCCGAGTCCTTTCGTGTACTTTTCCGGATCTTCGCCCTTCTCAGGGGCGAACGTGCCCGGAAGGTCGAGTTTGAGGTTACCCGTCCAGATCTCGACGGCGTCGATGCCGACTGCAGTCATACTTTCTCAATGTAGGTGACGGTACAAGGTATTGTCGTTCGTCGTTTCGACGATCGACGAACACATAGCTGTACCCGGGAACAACCCACCGTCACACCTTTCACACTTACTAGCCGGAAGAGACAGTTCTCGTTACTGTTTTGCTGTTACCTGCAGTGTCAAACACTGTCTGGCGAATCGTATACCCGCTATCAATGTCTTTTCCGGTTGCTTTGAGGCTTGCCTCGGCAGTCCCGTCGCCAATACGATCGTCAACTGAACTATCGACAACGGTCGCCGTCGTGTCTAGCAGTTCGAATTCGACTCGAGAGAGGTCGCCGTTTGGATCGGAAACGGCGGCAGTGATATCGTACCGATCGTTACCGGTTCCACTTGCAGTAATCTCCACCGAATCGATCGAGGGGGCATCTATCTCGAGCGTTATCTGTTGTTGTCCAGTCGTTCCCGACGCTGTCTCGTACTCGATCGTCATGTTCACCGTCTGGCCACTCATGTCGGTGATCGCATAGAGGTCGGCCGGTCTGAACGGGCCGATTCGACCAGTTACGGTTTGACCGGGCTCAAACGGGCTCGTCCGGTCGAGCGTGTTGGTACTCCCGTCGACCCGAATACCGATGGTATCGAAATTACCAGTATCGACCTCACCAACCACTTCACCATCCGAGGTGAAAAGAATCTCTCGCCCACCGGTATTATCATTGACTCGAGTCGGGTTCGCAGGTTCGACGCTATCGATGGCTATTCCAGTCAAAGTCACCGGCTCGTCGCCGGTGTTTTCGAGTTCGAACTCGATTCCGCTGTTACCACTGCCGGTCGACACAGTATTCGTGGCGTCGAAGTTTATGTCTGGGGCGGTAACGGAGATCGTTCCTACTGCTGTACCGTCCCCGCTCGACGCGAAAACTTTCGCTTCCTCTTCGCTCGACGCTTCGGAATCTATTGTCATAGAAACCGTCGCATTTCCATCCTCAAACGACGTTGTGGCCGGACCAAACGTCGTCTCGTCTATGACGTTGTTCGGGTCCGAGAGTGCGAAATTCACTTGCCCTCCCCGAAGGGACTCGTATCCCTCGACGCCGGCAGTTAGCGATACCGTCTCAGATGGTCCACCGGTCACTGTTGCCTCGGAGCCGGAGATGGCCTGTCTGTTCCCGGCTACCGTTGCTTCCCTCCACGTGAGATCGAGTCGGGAGCCGTTCGATGGCTCCGTCGAGGTCCGTTTTTCGTTTCCGATGTCGAAGTCATCGCTGCTCCCTGCGCCCTCACCAACGCCGACGCGAGCGATCTCGAGCGTATAAGCCCGCTCGAGTTCGATCTCTACCTCGTCGTCAGCAGTCGTTTCTCGGACGGTAACACCGTCGGTGTCCTCGAGTTCGCTCTCCCAGATCGCTTTCCGCTCGGTGGGAAGCGTCAGCACGGAGCCGGCCTCGAGTTCTTTCGTTCGCGGCTCGTCGAGGGACTCTAAGGAGACTGATGTCGCGCGTCCGGACGTTTCAGAGACGTTCCCATCGAGCAACACGAGCGAGATGCGTTCGCT
Organism: Natrinema sp. CGMCC1.2065; assembly: GCF_051225675.1. NCBI lineage: Archaea > Methanobacteriati > Methanobacteriota > Halobacteria > Halobacteriales > Natrialbaceae > Natrinema > Natrinema sp. CGMCC1.2065. Next base: position 128,032 of record NZ_JBPJSJ010000002.1, read on the forward strand.
TCCGACGAGTTGCTGGGAGCCGACCGAGACGTTCGCCTCGTCGAACTGGTTGTACAGCAACGAGTGTTCGATGACGGTTCGCGGGGCGTCGCGGTACTCGTTGTAGTCGGGTTCGTACGCGAGAAAGCGAGTTTCGTACGGCCCGTAGACCGTATCGTTGCTATCGGTAATCGTAACCGGGCCCGGATCGGTCGTCTCGAGTCGCCCGGTCGGATCGGGTGGATTCGTCAGAAAGGTTCGCGTCGGATAACTGGTCCCGAGCGTCACCGAGGCCGATCGGGAACTCCCGCCGAACCCGGCGGTCCCGATCGCGTTTCGTACGTCCTGCAGTTCGTTCGTGACCTGCCGGTTGTGGTCTATTTCGACCGCCTGGTTCTCCGCCGGCACGGCGTTGACCTGATAGAGCGCGAGCGCAGTGAAAACGATCGCGAGCAAGAGTATGGCTCCGATCTGCACCGTCACTGCGCGCTCGCCGTACCGCCGTCTCATAACGATGGATAGTCACCGGCGGTTAAACGTCTGGTGGCCCGACGCGGCGAAAACGAGACCCCGTCCTACTCGTCTTCCTCGACGACTTCCGGGTCGCTCATCGCGCTCTGGAGGCTGTCGAGGCCGTTGATCCACTCCGTGACGAGGCCGTACTCGAGGTCCTCCGCGACACCCATGTCGAGTTCCTCGCCATCGATGATGAGCGTCCCTGCCTGGGCGGCGTAGCCAAGCGCCGCGTCGAGATCCTCTTCGGCCTCGGCGTCGGCCGCCGCGCCAAGATAGTCCCCGACGCTGCCGTCCTCGGCCGGCCCGTTGGCGACGTACTCCTCGGCCGCGAAGAAGACACAGACCAGGCTCGTCTGGACGCCGTCGACCAGGATCAGTTTCTCCTCGTCCTCGATGTCGACCTCGCCGAGGACGATCTCGCGGACGTCCTCGATCTCCGCGAGGGCGTCCTCCCCCTCGAGTTCGCCGTCGTCGTAGGCGGCGACGATCTTCGCGATCGCGATCGCCGTGTCGTCCTGCAGGTTGAGCAGGAGTCGAGCCGAGTCTTCGTCTTCCGGATCGATGTCTTCGTCTTTGATGCGACCGATCCAGTTCTGCCAGCGTTCCTCCGAGTAGAACTCGGTCGGGGGATTGCTCATACAGACACCTACACCGGCCGCTTGAAATGCCTTTCTCTACACTAGCCGCCGAAAGTGAATGTTTGGACCGGCATGATGATCGGCTAAAACGCTTTTACAGCCGCTCATGAGAAGGCAGGTGCCGTTTCAGCTCGTCGGATAGAGCGGGCGTTCGACGGTAAGAAGGAATTACCCGTTCTCACTCGAGCGTCGCTTCGGTATCGATCCCGTAGACAGCCTTCGGCGTCTCGACGTGTGCGATCTCGACCGCCTCGTCGTACCCGTTCTCGAGCAGCCAGCGGACCCGCCGGGGGACCGTCTTGGGACCCAACACTGCGCCCGGCCGGTCGGGGTCGTCGATGTAATCGGTCTCCATCAGGAACGGCTCGCCCCGCTCGGCGGCCGTCTCGAGCCGATCCTTGTCGCTCATCACGCTCGGCGTCGGTCCCTCGAGGCGGCCGCTCGCGTAGTGTTTGACGACCCGGTGGGGCACCATCCCGGCCGCCTCGGCCCAGTCGGCCACCTCGGTCATGTCCTCGCTGGCCTCGGCATGGAGCTGGACCGCACACTCGAGGGCGGCCCCGTGGTCGAACGCCCGGCGCATGACGTCGTTCGAGGCCGCCCAGACGTCGTCGTCGACCTCGTAGTGAGGGCGGCCGGACTTCAGCGCCAGCGCGTCGCCCGACTCGACGTACTCCGCCGCCACGTCGATGCCGGCCTGCATGAGATCGCAGGCCTCGTCGGGCGCAAAGCCGCGCTCGTCGACCAGCCGCGAGATCAGCCCCGGATGGACCCCGAGGACGGGCCAGGCCCGGCCCTCGAGTTCGCTCGAGGCCGCCTCGACGATGTCGATGGTGCGTTCGAAGACCTCGCGGAAGTCCGCACCGGTCTCGGCCTCGACGCCGAGATGCCAGGAGGGTTTGTTCACCACGAGCAGGTGGGTGCCGCCGACGCGGGCGAAGTCGCGGACGGCGTCGATGCCCCGGTGGTTGTCCGGATCGAGGTGGAGGTGGTCGTCCAGCACCGGCCGGTCGTCGATCATACGCGTGGCTGGGCGGGCCGCGCCCGAAAAGTCACCGGGTTCGGACCGCCCGGGAGTGGACTGTCATTATCAACCCGTATCGACCGTCATCGGCCGCTGTGGGCCGATGACCGGGAGTTTGCCGACCAGCTCCATCCCCGACGCCGTCGTCGGGAACCGATAGCTAAATGATAGACCTCGCGCGTACTGCCAGAAGGATCGATAGCGACCGACGAGAACCACGAATCCAATACTGTCAGAAATAGTTATTATGACTGATGTCAATACTACGACCGCGTGGCAATATGAGTGATCACATATGAGTGAGGCTGGCGACGAACCGACCGACCAGTTCACACAGCCCGACAGCGGCGGCCCCACAGTCGAGTTCTACGGCGGCCGCGGGATGAGTGCGTTCCCGATCGCCTTCTTCATCGTCTGGGCCATCGTCCAGACTGCCCTCTGGCGGATCGGCGATACCGGCGGACTCATCGTGGGCATCCTGGTCGGGCTCATCGTCGGGATGTTCTTCGCCCGAGGCGACTGGAAGCACTACGCCAACACGATCTTCGAGGGGATGACCCAGCCCGTCGCGGTGACGGCGATCGTCGCGTGGATCTGGGCCGGTATGTTCGCCCAGCTCCTGCAGGACGGCGGCTTCGTCGGCGGACTCGTCTGGTTGGCCGACACTGCCGGCGTCGGCGCGGCGCTGTTCCCCGCGATCACGTTCGTCCTCGCGGCCGTCTTCACGACGGGGATCGGGACCGGCTACGGTGCAAGCATCGCGTTCGTCGGCCTCTTTTTCCCGGCCGGCGTGTTGCTCGGTGCGAACCCCGTCCTCCTGTTCGGTGCGATCCTCTCGGGGGCGATCTTCGGTGACAACTTAGCGCCCGTCAGTGACACCACGATCGTTAGCGCTGTCACCCAGGACGCCGACATCGGGGGCGTCGTCGCCTCCCGGTTCAAATACGTCATCATCGCTGCCGTCCTCGCCTTCCTCGGCTACGTCGTCGCCGGCGGTGCGATGGACGGCATCGAGGTCGGCGCACAGGCCCAGGAGATCTTCCTCGAGGAGAGCGACGCGATCGGACTGGTTCACGTCATCTCGATGGCCGCCGTGATCGGGACGGCGATCGCCGGCCGACACATCGTCGAGGCGATCTCGTGGGGGATCGTCGTCGCCGTCGCCTTCAACCTCGTCTTCGGCCTCGCGGGCCTCGGCGACATCGTCATGTTCAACGCCCCACAGGATGCGCCGCTGGCCGGTCCGCTCGAGTCCCTGCCGATCCTGACGATCGTCGAGGACCCCGACGCTGTCGGCGTCGGCGGCAGCCTGATGAACGGCGTCGCCGGCTTCCTCGAACTCTCGATCCTCGTCTTGCTGATCATCGGCGCGGCCCAGATCATGATCCGCGGCGGGGCCTTCGACGTGTTGCTCGAGTGGTCGATCGAGAACCTCGCGACGAACGTCCGCAACGCCGAGTTGACGATGGTCGGGACCGCGGCGCTGATCAACGCGATCATCACGATCAACACCGCGGCCGAGGTCGCGATCGGCCCCTACATCTCGAAGATCGGCGAGCGGTTCAACCTGAACGGCTACCGCCGGGCGAACATCTTAGACGGCCAGACCGCGGCCATGGGCTACATCTTCCCGTGGTCGGGCGGGGTGCTGGCCGGCTACTCGGCGATGCAACAACTGCCCGACGACTACAGCTGGTTCGAACAGTCGATGCTCGTCACGCCGATCGACGTCGTCCCCTACGTCTTCCAGGGCTGGCTACTGGTGGCGGTGTTCATCGTCGCGGCGCTGACCGGCTTCGGCCGCGAATACCTGATCGACCGCGAGAGCGAGGAGGTGGCACGCGTATGAGCATCTTCGGAAAGTACCTCACAGGCTGGACGTTCCGGGCGAACCGACCCTCCCTTGAGGTAGGGAGCGAAATAGACGTCTTCATCTCCGAGACCAACGGCTCGGCAGGACGGGCCTACATCGGCGACACCGAACTGCTCGTCGAGGGAGCCGGACCCGAGACCGTCGAGAAGCAAGTCCGTGTTCGCGTGACCGACTTCGACGAGACCACGGCAACGGGCGAGGGCGACCTCGTCGAGGTCGTCGGCGAAAGCTCGTACAGCGGCTAACCGTCCGACTCGAGCGTGACGGCCTCGTCGGCCGCGTTTCGCAGTGCATCCGAGCGGCCGTACGACCCCGGCGCGATCGCGTACGTTTTGACGCCGCGGGTACCCGCGTGTTCGAGGACGGGTTTAAAGTCGGTATCGCGTGAGGCGATCGCGAGCCGGTCGATCGTAGCGTCGCCGGCCAGTGCGGTCGCGTCGACCGCGAGTTTGACGTCGACGTCGCCGCTGGTGACGATCACTTCGAAGCCGCGGGCTTCCGCGGCCTGAATGAGGCCGGGTGTCGCGTGTTCGTCGAGGTAGAGACGGATGACGCCGACGCGGCCGAGTTCGCCGGCAGCGTCCCGGAGGTCGTCGAGATCGACATCGAACTCGTCGCGGAAGACGTTCGGCCCGTCGACGAACAGCCCGACCGTCGGCTCGGTTTCGGTATCGGGCGCGAGACGGGTACGAACGCGGTCGAACATAGTCAGTTGCCCGCTCTTTCCCGTGCCTGGAGATAGGTGTGGCGAAACGCAACCGTCGCCGCTATTCCCATCGACTCGAGCGGCGTCCCGATCGCGATCGGTTCGAGATCGTGAACGGGCGAAAAATACACTCCTCTTCCACCATAGATAAATTCTGGTTGAGTTTATAATCTTCCACAACGGCGAGACAAACGGACCGCGATGGTGGTTTCTACCAGTAATAACTCCCCCATGAGAAGTGGTATTAGTATATTTATAATTTATATTAACTCCTAATAGATTTAAAAATCATTTAGTGGAAGAGTGTAATCTCATCAGTTGCGTCATGACAGAAGATAACTACTCTGGCGTGAATCGACGATCGGTCCTCGAAGCAGCCGGTGCGTTCGGTGCGATTCTCGGTCTCAGCGGCATTACGTCCGCAACGCCGGGTCGTGAACCGGGGCCGAAAAAAGACGAACTGATCGTCGGTGTCGATGCCGACGTATCGGACATCGAAGCGGCAGTCGATCCGAAACTCCCGAGCAACGCGACCATCGTACACACGAACGAAACGCTCGGCTACGCGTCGGTAGAGATAGCCGACGAAGCCTCCATACAGGCCAAGGAAAACGTCCAGCGAAACCTCATGGACGTCAACGAGGTACAGTACACGGAGGACAACGTCACGTATCACGCACTCGAGGCCGAGCCGCTCGGGTCGGGAACCGACGACGAGACGACAGACGCACGAGGGAGTGCATCACCACTGTACACGCCGAACGACCCGAGCTTCGGGAGTCAGTACGCGCCACAGCAGGTCAACTGTGAGGAAGCCTGGGAGGAGACCCTCGGCGATCCGAACGTAACGATCGCGATCGTCGATCAAGGGATCCAGTACGATCACCCGGATCTCGCGGAAAACATGGACGGCAGCGTCTCGAACAACGGCAAGGACTTCGTCGACGGCGACGGTGATCCGTATCCGGCAGACGCGAGCGAGAACCACGGGACGCACGTCGGCGGAATCGCCGGCGGCGGTACCGACAACGGAACGGGCCATGCCGGCATTTCGAACTGTTCGCTCCTCTCGGCCCGCGCGCTCGGGTCCGGTGGCGGCGGGTCGCTCTCGGACATCGCCGACGCGGTCCAGTGGTCGGCCGATCAGGGTGCCGATATCATCAACATGTCCCTCGGTGGCGGCGATGCGACGAATCTCATGCGACAGGCCTGTGAGTACGCACAATCGCAGGGCTCGTTGCTCGTTGCGGCTGCCGGCAACGATTCCGGCAGCCCCGTCTCGTATCCGGCCGCCTACGACACCGTGCTAGCCGTCTCCTCGCTCGACGAGGGCGAAACGCTGTCGGACTTTTCGAACGTCGGCCCGGAAATCGAACTGGCCGCACCCGGTGGCAACGTCCTCTCGTCGATCCCCTTCGACGACTACGACACCTTCAGCGGCACCTCGATGGCGTCGCCGGTCGTCGCCGGCGTCGCCGGACTGACGCTGTCGGCCTGGCCGTCCCTCTCGAACGACGAGTTGCGGACACACCTCCACGAGACGGCCGTCGACATCGGTCTGGACGCTACCGAACAAGGAAACGGTCGCGTCGACGCCGCGAACGCCGTCACCACCGAACCCGGGACGACTCCCGATCCGGATCCGGACCCCGAGCCCGGCGACTGTGGCGACGAAGTGAACACGGCCAGTAAGGACGGCCAACTCAGCGGTGGCTGGTGGGGCAATCCGAGCGACACCTACACCTACACACTCAAGACGGCGAACCCCTGCAGCGCTACCGTCACCCTCGAGGGGCCGGCGAGTGCGGACTTCGATCTCTACCTGACTCTCGACGGACGGACGCCAACGCGGCAGGACTACGATAAACGGTCGGCCAGCAACGACTCGAGCGAATCGATCGACGTGGACCTCAGCGGCGACGAGGAGTTCGGCATCCTCGTCAGGCGATACAGCGGCAGCGGTTCCTACACGGTTGGCGTCGAAGAACTGGGCAAATAGAGCCGCTCAGGACGGAACCGCGATCAGAACGCCGTTCGACGTCACCGATCGAGACCGGCCGCTGACCGGTCGGAGTCCGTCGAAACCGCGACGGCGTTTCTCGCGTGCCGGTCGGTTCCCGTAACCGGCCGACTTCATATATTCGATCACTATTAGCAGATATTATTTCATCCAATCATTATCGCCGCGGTTATTTCGAGAATAAATCAGACGAAGTTCGATAAGAGTTTACTAATTTCAGGGAGTGATGACTGTCGTCCCATGACACCGAACGGTCCCCCGGACGACACCGCAGAGCCGACCTACGACCGCCGGTCGATCCTGTCCGGCACCGGCGCGATCGGGCTCGCCGGCCTGCTCGGCTCGAGTACCGTCACGAGCGCGACGCCGGGTCGCGATCCCGGACCGCGGACGGACGAGATACTCCTCGGCATCTCGGCGGGTGCCGACGACGTCGCCGCCGAGGCACGCAGTGCCATCCCCGGCGACGCCGAGGTGGTCCATACCAACGAGACGATCCGCTACGCCGTCGTCGAGTTCCCGTCTGCGGCCCCCGACCGTGCCCGCGAGCAGTTCATCGACGCGGTCACTGCCTCGCCGGCGGTCGAGTACGCCGAACCCAACGCGACACTCCAGTCGCTGCTCGAGCCCAACGACCCCTACTACGGCTATCAGTACGCCCCCGAACTGATCGGCTGCGAGCGGGCCTGGGAGACGACCCGTGGGGACGAGGACGTCGTCATCGCGGTCGTCGATCAGGGGATCCAGTACGATCACCCGGCGCTCGAGGAGACCATGGACGAGCGGATCGGCAGGGACTTCCTGAACGGCGACGATGATCCCTACCCCGGCCGCGGCGGGGACCACGGCACCCACGTCGGCGGTATCGCCGCCGGCGGGACCGACGACGGCACTGGCCACGCGGGGATCAGCGACTGCTCTCTCCTGTCGCTCCGGGCACTCGATGCGGACGGCGTCGGCTCGCTGTCGGACATCGCCGACGCGATCCAGTGGGCCGCCGACGCCGACGCGGACATCGTCACCCTCTCGCTGGGCGTCGACGGCTCCTACCGAACCCTGACTGCGGCCTGCGAGTACGCGGCCGATCGGGGCGTCCTGCTGGTCGGTGCTGCCGGCAACGACGGCAGCGACCGGGTCTACTCGCCGGCCGCCGAGGACAGCGTCGTCGCCGTTGCCGCCGTCGACGACGACGATTCGATCGCCTCCTTCTCCAACACCGGCCCCGAGATCGAACTGGCCGCGCCGGGCAGCCGCATCGTCTCGAGTACGACCGGCGGCGACTACGGCCGGATGTCCGGCACGTCGATGGCGACCCCGGTCGTCGCCGGCGTCGCCGGCCTCGCGCTGTCGGCCCATCCCGACCTCTCGCGATCACAACTCCGCGATCATCTCCGCGAGACGGCCGTCGACGTCGGCCTCGCGGACGACCAGCAGGGGTACGGTCGGGTCGACGCGGCCGCCGCCGTCGAAACGGACCCCTTCGGGGACGACGGCGGCGGCAGCGAGGACGAGCCCGAATCCGACACCGGCAACTGCGGCGACGAGACGGTTACAGCGAGCGCGAGCGGCTCCCTCGACGGCAGCGGCTGGTGGGGCGAGAGCAAACGGTACGGCTATTCGCTTCGCACCGACGACCCCTGCTCGATCACGATCGATCTCGAGGGCCCCGCTCGGGGCGACTTCGACCTCTACGTAACCACCGACGGCAGTAGACCCACTAGATGGAGCCACGACGAGGCGGCCGCGGGTGCGGGGACGAGCCCATCGCTCACGCTCGCCCTCGAGGGCGACGAGTCGTTCGGGATTCAGGTCCACGCTGACAGCGGCAGCGGGGCGTACACGCTTCAGGTGGAAGAACGGGGTCGATAAGGAGCGCCCGCGAACGACCGCCTCGAGCCGAACTGGAACGCAACGGGCGCCTCCGCCCGGTTTCGGGCGCTACTCGAAGACGAAGTAATCCCGTTCCTCGCCCTGCACGGAGATCCACTTGGGCTCGGTGAGTTCCTGCGTGATCCACTCGCCGTGGTAGCGTCCGAGGCCGGACTGCTTGACGCCGCCGAAGGGCGCGTTGTGGTCCTCGTTGATCGGCTGGTCGTTGATGTGGACCATGCCCGCTTCGACGCGGTCGGCGAGGTCGCGAGCCCGCTCGGCGTCCTCGCAGAAGACCGACGCCGAGAGGCCGTACTCGGTGTCGTTCGCCAGTTCGGTGGCCTCGTCGTCGTCCGAGAACGGAATGACCGGCGCGACCGGACCGAAGTGTTCGTTACAGGCCGTCGGCATGTCGTTGGTACAGTCCGACAGCACCGTCGGCTCGACGAACAGCCCGTCGGCCTCGCCGCCGGTCTCGAGGGTCGCGCCGTCCTCGAGCGAGCCCTCGATGAACTCGACTAAGTCGTCGCGCTGGGTCTCGTTTTGCACCGGGCCGAAGGTGACGTCCTCGTTCTCGGAGGGATCGCCGATGACGAGCGACTCGGCGTGGTCGACCAGCAGGTCGACGTACTCGTCGTAGACCGACTCGTGGACCAGATGGCGGTTGATCGAGATACAGACCTGCCCCTGATGGAAGAACGACCCGAACGCGCCGGCGCGGGCGGCCCGCTCGAGGTCGACGTCGTCGGTGACGATGAAGGGGGCGTTCCCGCCGAGTTCGAGGGCCGGCAGCGCGAGGTTCTTGCCGGCCTGCTCGGCGACGCCCTTACCGACGGGCGTCGAGCCGGTAAAGGAGACGACCCGCGGCGTCGGGTGGTTGGCGATCCGGTCGCCGATCTCCGAGCCGCGGCCGGTGACGACGTTGACGACGCCGTCGGGGACGCCCGCGGCCTCGCAGAGCTTCGCGATGAGCAGCCCGCCGGTGATCGGCGTGTCCGTCGCCGGCTTCAGGACGACGGTGTTACCCAGCGCGATCGCGGGCGCAACGGCCCGCAGGGAGAGATGCAGCGGGAAGTTCCACGGCGAGATGACGCCGACGACGCCGACCGGCTCGTAGACGATGTGGTTGTCCTTGTCGTCGACCGACGGGGAAGGGCGGACCTCCTCCTCAGGCGGCTCTAACTCCAGGGACATCTCGACGTCGCCGGTCGCAGTGGCGAACTCGCCCATAGCGCGATAGCCCGGAGTGCCGGCCTCGGTCGCGAGCAGGCCGGCGATCTCCTCGAAGCGCGCGTTGAGTTCGTCCAGCAGGTTCTGGACGATTTCGTTGCGCTCCGCTCGAGGGGTCGCCGCCCAGTCGGACTGGGCCGCCTCGGCCGCCTCGTAGGCGGCGTCGACGTCCGCTTCGGTCCCCGCGGGTACTTCCGTAAACACTTCCTGTTTCGCCGGGTTCTCCACGGGGATCGTCTCGCCGCCGGTGGCGTCGCGCCACTCGCCGTCGATATACAGCTGGTTCCAATCGGCCTGCGGCTCGAGTGTCGGCGCACTCATACTGTACCCCGGATACGTTATTTCCGAACATATGTTTTCGGCAACCGGAGACAGTAGCTCGTATCGTTGTAACCCGAATCGGTTACCCGTCCGGACCGGGGTCGGTTTCGACACCGAGCCGGCGTCATGCGTCTCCTCGCGCCGCGGGCGATCGCCCGCGTGTTCGGTCGACGAAAAGACATTACTACTCCGCGGATGACGGTGTGAATATGCCGCTTCAGACGCCGCCGTTACGTGGGTTACACGACGAGTACGGGGCGAAGTTCACGGAGTTTGGCGGCTGGGACATGCCGGTCGAGTTCGAGTCGATCCGGACCGAACACGCGGCCGTCCGGGAGGGCGTCGGGATCTTCGACGTCTCACACATGGGCCAGCTGCACGTCACCGGCCCGGACGCGACCGAGCTGATGCAACGGCTGACGTCGAACGACGTCTCGCGGCTCGCGGTCGGCGACTCCCAGTACGCGACGATCACCGACGAGGACGGGATCATCATCGACGACACCGTCGTCTACCGGCTGCCGGACGGTGACGGCAACGCGACGGACGACGCCGACGGCGACCCGACCTACCTGTTCGTCCCCAACGCCGGCACCGACGAGGCCACCCACCAGCGCTGGATCGACTACCGCAACGAGTGGGACCTCGAGGCGACCGTCGACAACCGGACCGACGAGTACGCCATGTTCGCGGTTCAGGGACCCGAGGCGGTCGCGTTGGTCGATGACGTAACCGAGGAGTCGGTCGCCGATCTCGAGCGCTTCGAGGCCCGGTACGCGACGATCGAGGGCGTCGACTGCTGGACGGCCCGGACGGGGTACACCGGCGAGGACGGCGTCGAACTGATCGTCCCCTGGGCGGCCGCCGAGGAGATCTGGACCGCCTTCGACTGCCAGCCCTGCGGACTGGGCGCTCGCGACACGCTCCGCATCGAGGCCGGCCTGCTGTTGGCCGGACAGGACTTCCATCACGACGACGACCCGCGGACCCCCTACGAGGCCGGCATCGGCTTCACCGTCGCGCTCGAGACCGAGTTCGTCGGTCGGGACGCCTTAGCAGAGATCCACGAGCGGGGCGTCGAAGAGCGACTGGTCGGCTTCCAGTTGATCGACCGCGGCGTCCCCCGGCACGGCTACGACATCACGAACTCCGAGGGGCGGGTCATCGGCACCGTCACCAGCGGCACGATGAGCCCAACGGTGGAGCAGCCGATCGGGCTGGGGTACGTCCCGGTCGAGTACGCCGAGCCGGGGACGACGCTACAGGTGGTCGTCCGTGGCCAGTCGAAAAAAGCAAGAGTTGAAACCACACCCTTCATCGATACAGTATGAGCTTCGACGTTCCCGACGACAGACGGTATTTGGAATCACACGAGTGGGCGCTCGAGACCGACGGCGTCGTCCGCGTCGGTATTTCCGACTTCGCACAGGACGAACTCGGCGACGTGGTCTTCGTCGAACTCCCCGACGAGGGCGACGACCTCGCCCAGGAGGCGGAGTTCGGCGTCGTCGAATCGATCAAGGCCGTCTCCGACCTCTATGCACCCGTCGGCGGCGAGGTCGTCGCGATCAACGACGACCTCTTCGACGCCCCCGAACTCGTCAACGAGGACCCCTTCGGCGAGGGCTGGATGCTCGAGATCGAGCCCGACGATCCCGACGCCCTCGAGGCGCTGCTGACCGCCGACGAGTACGAAGCACAGATCGCCTGAGACGGGGGCGTTCGGCGACCGGGAGCCCGCGCTATTCGATCGAAACCAGACTGTCGAGGACGCCGTCCAGTTCCGCGTTCGTCACGGCCAGCGAGTAGCCGTCGATGCGGGCGAGTTCCTTCGCGTGATCCCAGAGGTCGTCCTCCTCGAGCCCGTGGAGGATGACGGCGTTCGGCGTCGGGTTGACCACTCGCAGGGCGATCCCGACGCCCTCGCCCTGCGTGACGTTCGTAAAGACGAGAACGCGGTTCGTACTCTGGCCGTAGAGCCGAAAGAACTCCTCGCTCGAGAGCCGCGTGATCGCCTCGATGCTGTCGATGACGGTGTGGCCGCTGACCCGGTCGGTGCCGCTCGAGGCGACCTCGGTCGCCTCGAGGTCGTCGTGCAGCCGCTCGAGGGGGATCGAGGTGGCGTACTCCCGGAGGTCGTAGACGACGTCGCTCTCGAACCCCGCCGAGAGGACTCGACCGTACTGGCGGATACGCTCGCCGCCGCGGCGCTCGTCGATCGCGAGCAGTCCCTCGACGAGTCGGCCGACGACGCCGATGCCGGGGCTCTCCCGGCGGCCGCTCTCGTAGTCGGAGATGACCGAGGAGGAGACCTCGAGTTCGGTCGCCAGATCGGTCTGGGAGACGTCGAAATCGGTGCGCCACTTGCGCAGCGTCGCGCCGGGGTCGTCGCTCAGCGTGATCTCGCCGGCGATCTTCTCCGCGAGTTCCCGTTTGGGTCCGCGTCCGCTCATACCCGACGGTCGCCCGGTCGGTCCAAGTAGCTACCGGAGACGACCGCGGGCCGGCCGCTCGTTCCCTCGAACCGGAGTCGATCGACCGACTACGCGATACCGGGAGCGACCACGGACGTATTTGTGGCCGGTGTTCGAAGACGGGGTATGAGCTGTCGACCGATCGACGCCCCGCCGACGAGCGAATGAGGGGGTACTATCTCCGATACCTGCAGGTCCTCGTTCGGTTCCTCCCGATCGCGGTCGCCTTTCTCCGGGACCGCCGGCGGTTCCTCGTGTTCGGACCGCCCAGACGGGTCGCCGAGGCCACCCACCGGGAGCGTGCCCGTCGGTTGACCGAGACGATGGTCGATCTCGGACCGGCGTTTATCAAGATCGGCCAGGTGCTGTCGACCCGCCCCGATCTCGTGCCGCCGATCTACGTCGAGGAGTTCGCGACGTTGCAGGACGAGATCCCCGAAGACGCCGGCGGCGATCCGTTGACCGTCGTCGAATCGGAACTCGGCGACGACCTCGATCTCGAGACGCTCGAGCCGGTCGCCGGGGGGTCGCTGGCGTTCGTCTACACCGTCGACTACGAGGGCGACCGGATCGCGCTGAAGGTCCGCCGGCCCGGCCTCGAGCCGATGATCGAGCGGGACCTCCGCGTCGTCAGGGGGCTCGTCCCGCTGCTTCGGGCCGTCGCCGACGAGGACCAGCGCTACTCGATCGAGAACGTCGCCGACGACTTCGAGGCGATCGTCCTCGAGGAACTGGATTTCGAACGCGAGGCCGAGATCATGCGGACGATCGCGGACAATTTCGCCGACGACGACCGGGTCCGCATTCCGGCGACCTACGACGCCCTCTGCTCGGACCGGATCGTCGCGATGGAGTACATCGAGGGGACGAAGATCACCGACGAGGACGCGCTCGCGGAAGCCGGACGCGATCGGACCGAGATGGCCACGCTGCTGGCCCGCACGTATCTGAAGATGGGGCTGGTCGACGGCGTGTTCCACGCCGATCCACACCCCGGCAATCTCGCGGTGACGGCGGAGGGCCGACTCGTCGTCTACGATTATGGCATGAGTCGGCGACTCACCGAGGCCGAACAGGAAGACATCACGAGCCTCTACCGGCACCTCGTCCGCCGCGACATCGACGGCCTGCTGAACACGCTGATCGCGCTCGAGGTGTTAGATCAGTCGGTCGATCGAGCCGCTGTCAGGCAGGTCCTCGAACTGGTGATCGACAACCTCGAGGGGCGGTCGGAGATCACCTGGCGACAGATCATCACCGAACTGTTCTCGACGCTTCAGGAGTTCCCGTTCCGGATCCCGCCGAACGTCATGTTGCTCGTCCGGGTCGGGACGGTCGGCGAGGGCGTCTGCCGGAGCCTCGACCCCGAGTTCGACTTCATCGCGGCCACGCGCTCGTTCCTCGTCGACCACGGGTTCATCGAGAGCGAGGTCGACGCGCTGCTGGCGGACGTCCGGACCGACCTCCGCGAGTCGGCCCCCGTTCTGGCGCGGGCTCCGTCGCGGTTCGATTCCGTCTTCGGCCAACTCGAGCGCGGCGAACTGGTCGTCAGGACCGAGCCGGTCGAGCCCAGCGACGGCGGTGATCCGGCCGTCGGGTACGCCGTCGTCGCCGGGTCCCTGTTGCTCGCGAGCGCCGTCTTGACGTTCCATCCGGAACCGCTCGAGATCGGAAGCGCCGTTCTCGCGCTCGTCTTCCTCGGGCAGTACGTTCGCCACCGACGAGCGGGGTAGGGACGACCGAGGCAACGGCGGCGACACCGGCCAAACAATCAAGCCCCCGCGGTTCGAGTCGCCGAGATGTGCCATCGACGGTCGTCCACGTCGCGTTCGCGGGACTGATCGGGATCGCCTTGCTCGGCGACGAGTTCGATACGAAGGCGATCCTGCTCGTGATGGGCGCGAGCGCGCTGCTCGATCTCGATACGCTGATCGGCATCGTCGTCCCGGGGACTCACCGCGCGGCGTTGCACAACCTCTGGATCGTCCTTCTTCCCGCCGCTGCCCTGTTGTGGGACACCCGATACCGCGAGGAGTCGCTCGTCCGGAAGCGGTGGGGCGTGTACGGCCATCGCCTCGCGTGGACGACGCTCGCCGCGTTGCTGTTCGCGCACGTCCTCCTTGACGCCTTCTTCAACGGCGTCAACCTCTTCTGGCCGGTCCACGACCGGTTCTACGATCTCTCGGGCGAACTCCTCGTCACGGATCAACGCGGCCTCGTCCAGACGTTCGTCGAACTCGAGGGCAGCGGCATCGCCGAGACTACAGCGCGGGGCACGACCGAGGACACCCACTACCGGACCGGCGTCGATCCGACGCGAGACGAGCCTGCAACGGGGGTCGAACGGATCTTCCCCATCGCGGCGACCGGCGAGCGATTCGTCCTCACTATCGCGGGGCTCACCGCAGTCGCCGTCCGAATCCTCGAGGACCAGCAGGCGGACTGACCGGGCGGCGGCCCGACGGGACCCGACGCCGCCGAGGGCTCGATGCGATGTCGCCAGTCACTCGTGTTCGGACGGCGGCTCCGTCGTCTCGACGCGGTCGCGCAGCCACTCGATGGCCGCGTCGGCCGTCTCGAGGTCGGTACTCGAGACGCGGATCCGTCCCGGCCGATGCTCGCTGCGCGGATAGCTGCCGACCGCCACGTCGAACCGCTCGGCGACACCCTCGAGGGCATCGTGGAGCGAGCCCTCGGGCGCCGGCGTGTAGATCGTCCGAGCGACGGCGTCGCCCTGAAACTCGTCGGCGACGGCCTCGAACATGGCCTGCATCTCGTCGGGGATGCCCGCGAAGACGTAGACGTTCTCGACGATACAGCCGGGGGCCCATCCCTCGTCGATGACGATCGGCGTCGCGCCCTCGGGGATCGAGGCCGCCGCGTCGATGTCGAGTTGCAGGTCGTACTCCTCGATCAGGTCGGGGTTCTCGTCGCGGAACGCGGCGGCTTTCTCGACCAGCCGCTCGCGGATCTCGCCGTGGACGACGAACGCCCGGTTCAGGCCGTCGGCGACGGCCTCGACGGTCACGTCGTCTGGTGTGCCGCCGATACCGCCGGTGACGATCACGGCGTCGAACGCGTCGCTCCAGCGGGCGACGGTGTCTGCGATCAGGTCGCGGTCGTCGGGGATCGTCAGGATCCGCTCGACGCTGCTGCCCCGTTCGGTGATCCGCGCTGCCAGCCACGACGCGTTGGTGTTGGTCGTCGACCCCGCGAGGATCTCGTCGCCGACGGTAACGATCGCGACGTTCATGGGCGGCGTTGGGACTCCGTGCAGTTAGCCGCTCCGGGATGTGACCGCCGGGCCGGCGGCGGGGCCCTCCCTCGAGTAGCGGGCCCGTCTCGCCCGTAGCGCCACGGTTTTGACAGCCCTGTTCCAAGTGTCCGTATGGTAGTATTCAGCGGCGATCGGACGCCGACGGAACTGGCTCGCTCGGGATCGCTCGGGTGGAACCGATGGTAGACCTCGCCTTCTCGGTCGGGCGGCTCCTCTTCGCGTTCTTCCTGGTCTTTCTGAACGGCTTTTTCGTCGCGGCCGAGTTCGCCTACGTCCGGATCCGACCGACCCAGATCGAGGCCCTCGTCGAGGAGGGACGGCGGTCGGCGAAACTCCTGCAGGAGGCCGAGGAGAACCTCGACGACTACCTCGCGACGACCCAGCTGGGCATCACGATCGCCTCGCTGGGGCTCGGGTGGGTCGGCGAACCCGCGATCGCCTCGCTGCTCGAGCCCGTGCTGGGGCCGGTCCTGCCGGCCGGAACGTTGCATCTCGTCTCGATCGCGATCGGATTCAGCGTCATCACCTTCCTGCACGTCGTCTTCGGGGAACTCGCGCCGAAGACGCTGGCCATCGCCGACGCCGAACGCATCGCCCTGCTGGTCGCCGCGCCGATGAAGTTCTTCTACTACATCTTCATCCCGGGAATCATCGTGTTCAACGGGACGGCGAACTTCTTCACGCGCCTGCTCGGCGTCGCGCCGGCCTCGGAGCGCGACGAGAGCCACAGCGAGGAGGAGATCCTGCGGATCGTCGCCAAGTCGGGCGAACAGGGCGTCGTCGACACCGACGAGGTCGAGATGATCGAAGCGGTGTTTGATCTCGGCGACACGGTCGCCCGCGAGGTGATGATCCCCCGACCGGACGTCGTCACCGTCCGCGCCGACATGCCCCTCTCGGAACTCCGCGGGGTCGCCGCCGGCGGGAACTACACCCGCTACCCCGTCGTCGACGACGACGCCGACGAGCCCGTCATCGGGTTCGTCCACGCCAAAGACGTCCTCCAGGCCATCGAAGCCGCCAACGGGGAAGACACGACGGCGGCCGAACCGACCGCACGCGACCTCGTGCGGGACGCGATCATCGTCCCCGAAACGCGCCGGATCGACGGCATCCTCGCGGAGTTTCGACGGCAGGACGCCCAGTTGGCCGTCGTCATCGACGAGTGGGGCGCCTTCGAGGGGATCCTGACGATCGAGGACGTCATCGAGGAAGTCATCGGCGACATCCGCGACGAGTTCGACGCCCCCGACGCGGAGGCGTCGATCGACGAACTCCCCGACGGCCGTTACGCCGTCGACGGCGGCGTCACGCTCGAGACGGTCAACGAGACGCTGGGCACCACGCTCGAGGGCGAGGCGTTCGACACCGTCGGCGGCCTGGTCCTGAGCCGCCTCGGCCGCGCGCCCGAGGTCGGCGACTCGGTCGCGACCGACGGCTACGAGGTCACCGTCGAGGAAACCGAGGGGACGCGGATCTCGCGGGTGATCGTCGAGGCGACCGCACCGGCCGAAGAGTCGGCGGGCTGATCGGCCGCCGGCCGATTCGATCCCGTCCGATCCGGGGACCGTCATCGAATCCGACCGACGCCACTCCTTTTGCTTCCGACGTGGTGGCCTCCGTATGAGCTACCCGACGCGCGCCGTCGTCAGTCGAGGTGTCTCGCGATGAGCCACGACACGAACGACGGACCCGGCTCCGTCGACGACTCGAGCCACGAAACCCGATCACCGACGGTCGACGGGCGGGACAACGACGACGAACCAACGACGATCGAACGGGCCGACCGAACGATTACGTTTCACTCCTGTTCTCGAGCGACGGTGACCGGCGACTTCGAGGACGGCGATATTGCCTACGCGAACACCGGCTTCTACGACGACGGGCTGTTCGGGGACACGATCCTCGAGGACGGCGTCGCCGTCGGCGACGACGTCGACGCGCCGTTTTCGGGGACGGTCGTCTTCGAGATCGGCGACGAACCGGGCGTGACCGTCGAGTCTGATCGCGTCGTCGTCGGGGTCCCGGACTACGGGAGCGACGGGACCGCAATCACGTCGCTGACGACCCAGCGGGCGGACTACCGGATGGGCGCGCCGACCCACGAGCATCCTCGGGCAAGTGAGTGCCTCGAGGCGATCGGCCCCGAGTAGGCGAGGGCGGCCCGGACCCGGAAACCGATCGGCGACGAGTACCGCTCCGCAACCACTAAACGCGACTCACCCCAACCACGGGGCAATGACCGACTGGACGGAGAAGTACCGCCCGACGACGCTGTCGGAGGTACGCGGCAACAACAAGGCCCGCGACCAGTTAGCGGAGTGGGCCGAGACGTGGGACGACCACCGCGAGTCGGTGATCGTCCACGGCAGCCCCGGCGTGGGGAAGACCTCCGCCGCCCACGCGCTGGCCAACGACATGGGGTGGCCGGTGATGGAACTCAACGCCAGCGACAGCCGGGGGGCCGACGTCATCGAGAAGATCGCGGGCGAGGCGTCCAAGAGCGGTACCCTCACCGCCGGCGAGTCGGGACGACGGCTGGTCATCTTAGACGAGGCCGACAACTTCCACGGCAACGCCGATTACGGCGGCTCGCGGGAGGTCACCCGCGTCGTCAAGGACGCCAATCAGCCGATCGTTCTCGTCGCGAACGAGTTCTACGAGATGAGCCAGTCGCTTCGCAACGCCTGCGAGACGATCGAGTTCCGCGACGTCTCGAAGCGCTCGATCGTCCCCGTCCTGCGGGACGTCTGCCGGCGGGAAGGCATCGAGTTCGAGGAGGAAGCCCTCGAGAAGATCGCCGAGTCGACCAGCGGCGACCTGCGCTCGGCGGTCAACGACCTGCAGGCGGTCGCCGAGGAGGCCGAACGCCTGACCGTCGACGACGTGGTGACCAGCGAGCGCGACACGACCGAGGGGATCTTCGACTTCCTCGACGAACTCATCAAGGAGAAAGACGCCGAGGGCGCACTGCGGGCCTCCTACGACGTCGACGAGACGCCCGACGACCTGCTCAACTGGATCGAGGACAACGTCCCGAAGGACTACGCAGGCGCGGAACTCGCCGACGCCTACGAGTTCCTCTCGAACGCCGACCGCTGGCTGGGGCGGGTACGCGCGACCCAGGACTACTCCTACTGGCGCTACGCGACCGACAACATGACCGCCGGCGTCGCCGCCTCCCGCCGAGGCGACAAAGGTGGTTGGACCCGCTACGGCCCGCCGAGCTACTGGTCGAAGCTCGGCCGGACGAAGGGGACCCGAAACACCCGCGATTCGATCGCCGAGCGTATCGCCGAGCGGGAGGGCGCAAGCGTCGCCACCGTCCGTCGGGAGATCCTCCCGTTCCTCTCGGCGATGACCCACCACTGCAAGAACCGCGACCTGACCGTCCGGATGGCCGCCGCCTACGACCTCGACGAGTCGGAGGTCTCCTTTATCACCGACAGCGGGAAAGACACCAACAAGGTCCAGTCGATCGTCGCGGACGCCGAGGAACGGAGGGCGGAACTTGCCGTCGAACACTCCGGCGACGCCTTCTTCGAGGCCGACCGCTCGAGCGGGGACGCGCCGGCGGAGGCCGACGCCGACGACGGCGAGAGCCAGCAGCCCCTCGCGGCGTCGGACGCCGAGGACGAGAGCGAGCAGGCCGGTTCCGAGGGCGGCGACGACACGGCGACGGTCGACGAACCCGACGACGATCAGTCGGGACTGAGCGACTTCATGTGACCGCTCGCGGCCGGCTGCGGCCACCGACGACGAGCCGTACTCGTCCCGATATATCAATCAGACGACTAATCGATACTATTAGGTCGATAAACGGTGAGACCCTCTCTTGGTGATCGGTCGAATGACAGACCTCAACAGCTGCCCGCTCTGTGCCGAATCCTACGACGACCGCAACGGGCTTCGAGTCCACCTCGAGGTGGAACACCGGAAATCCGAGATCGTCAGCCGCCTCGTCGATCTCGACGCGGCGGTCGCCGACGGGTCTCCTGACGAGCGAGCGACCGCGGCCGACGACGAACCGCCGGCGCCGACGGCCTGAGAACGTCGTCCCGATCAGTCGTCGACGGGGAGCCGGTCGCGAAACGCCGGTGACAGCGCATCGCAGACGCCGGCCGCGAGTTCCTGCGGGGTCGCGGTTTCGTCCCCGAGCGGCGGCACCGTCTCGACCGCGTGGCCGGTCATCCGCGCTAATTCGTCGGGATTCGTCCGTTCCGCGAGCGTCTCGCCCGCGTACTCGTTGACGACGACGCCGCGGACGTCGATTCTCCGGTCCTCGAGGGCGTCGATCGAGAGCGCGGTGTGGTTGAGCGTGCCCAGCCCCGAGCGCGTGACGACGATCGCCGCCGCGTCGAGGTCGTCGACAAGGTCGATCACTTCCTTGTCGCCGGCCAGCGGCACCCGGAGCCCGCCGATCCCCTCGACGATCGGGACCGGCGTCGCGTCGATCTCGCGCTCGCAGGCCTCGCGGATCGGCTCGTATGCGAGGTCCTCGTCGGCGACCGCGGCCGCGACTCGCGGGGCCAGCGCCGGCTCGAGAAAGCGCGGACAGGTGGCGGCCTCGGGGTCGTCACAGGCCGCGGCGACGAACTCGGCGTCGTCGTCGGGCGGGTGGCCGGTCTGGGCGGGCTTGATCGCCCGCGCCTCGTGTCTGTCCTCCCGGAGCAGCCGGGTGAGGCCGGCCGTGACGACCGTCTTTCCGACGCCGGTGCCGGTGCCGACGACGGCGAGTGGCCGACTCATAACAGCCCCACCTCTTCGCCCGCGGCCTGAAAGGCCTCGAGGCAGGCGATGATGTCGTCTCGATCGTGTGTAGCTATCGGGACGACGCGGATCCGGCTCGTCCCCTCGGGGACCGTCGGCGGCCGAATCGCCGGCGCGACGACGTCGCGTTCACGGACCCCGTCGGCGAGGGCGATCGCGTCCCGCCGGTCGCCGACGACGACGGGGAGGATCTGGGAGTCACCCCAGACCTCGAACCCCATCGACTCGAGGCCGTCCCGGAGGTGGGCGACGTTCTCCCAGAGCCGCTCGCGCGCGTCGCCGTGACGGGCGACGTGGAGCGCCTCGCTGGCCGCCGCGGCAGCCGGCGGCGCGAGGCCGGTCGAGAAGACGAACGACCGCGCGTCGTTTAGCAGGCACTCGATCAGCGCCGAACTGCCGGCGACGTAGCCGCCCTGGCTCGCCAGCGCCTTCGAGAGCGTCCCCAGCTGGATCTGGACGCGGTCCTCGAGTCCTTCGGCCTGGACGACGCCGCCGCCGTCGGCGTAGAGGCCGGTCGCGTGGGCCTCGTCGACCATCACCCATGCGCCGTACTCCTCGGCGGCGTCACAGATCGCCGACAGCGGCGCGACGGTGCCGTCCATGCTGAACACCGAATCGGTGACGATCAGCCACGACTCGTCGGCCGGCTCCCGGCCCTCGCGAGTCGCACGCTCGACTCGTTCCTCGAGTCTCGCTTGCAGGTCCGCGGCGTCGCAGTGGTCGTAGACGACCGTCTCGGCGTCGGCGAGCCGGCAGCCGTCGATGATGCTGGCGTGGTTCAGCTCGTCGGAGAAGACGACGTCCGGCTCGAGGGCGGCGATCGTGCCGACGTTGGCGGCATACCCCGAGGAAAAGGCAAGCGCGCGCTCGGTCCCTTTGGTCTCTGCGAGCTGGCGTTCCAGGTCCCGGTGAACCAGTGTATCGCCCGTGACGAGCCGGCTCGCACCGGCACCGGTGCCGACGGTCGCGGCCGCCTGCCGGGCGGCGTCCTGGACCCGCTGGTCGTCGGTCAAGCCCAGGTAGTTGTTCGAGGCGAAGACCAGCGCCTCCGCGCTGTCGAGGACCGGGAGGTCGCCGCCCGAGGGCTCGGCGAAGTAGCCGCGCTCGGCGACCCGGTCGACGGGCGAGAGGGCGCGCTTCAGATCGTGTTCCTCGAGGGCGGCGAGTCGCCCCTCGAGGTCGAACCCGCGGTCGGCCATTCGGGTGGATGGACTCAGCGCCACGATTTGACTCTCACGGTTCGGAACGGACGTCTGGTTCGGCTCGGGGACGGCTCGAGCCGGTTGATACACGGCAGTCTCGGGAATCGTCTCGTCTCATTCATAAAAACGGTCGGAGCGAACGTCGGCGTTCAGAAGCCGGGCATTAGATCTGCAGGGCCGAAGACGCCGTACTCGCCGGCGCGATTACGCCGGACGCCCGCTTTCAGGTACCCCAGCGCGGGCCCGTTGACGTTTGCCTCCATACTCGTCTCGTCGCCCAACTGGAAGGTGTTGGTCGCCGTCTCGCCGTCGAAGGTACGACCGGTCACGCGGACCGTCGTCGTCGTCGGCTTCTCGTCGTTGCGCACGTCGAGGATCCCGCCGACGGTGACGTCTTCGGCGTCACAGACGCCCGCACGCTCGAGGAGGACGTCGTCGGCGTGTTCCATGTCCTCGAACTCGATGACGCCGTCGTGGTCGTCGATGATCGCCTCGATCTCCGCGTCGGAGAGGTCGCGGGCGGTCTCGATGTCGTACTCGGGGAGGTGTGCGATGTCCTCGCGGACGGTGCCGCGGTTGTCCTCGTAGCCCGATTTGAGGCCGACACCCCAGTGGATGTCGACGTCGGTGACCTCGACGAACGACTGGGCGGCCAGCGCGGCCGCACCGGTCAGCAGGCCAGGGGTCGCGCCCGCCCCGCAGATGAACGTGATACCGCTCTCCTCGAACTCGTCGCTGCGGTCGTCGAGCATATCGATCACGCGCGAGCGCTTGAGGACGTCGATCATCACGCCGGCGTAGCCGCCCTCGGCGAACCGGTCGGCGGTCCGCGGGATGAAGTCGTGTTCGTAGTTCGGCAGGGCCAGCAGGACCGCGTCGATCCGGTCGCCGTGGTCGATGATCTCCTGAATGGAGTCCTCGCTGGGGCGGGCCTGACTTGAGGCAACGACGCCCCTGTCCTCGCCGTGTTGTTTGATGCCGCCCTCCGCTGCGGTTGTGCCACCGTCCGTCGCCACTTCGTTGTCGATGTTGCCTTCCGTCGCCGCCAGCAGTTCGTCCACGTCGAGGCCGTCGAAATCGACGGCGACGCCGTGGCGGTCACACGCCGCGACGGGCGTCAGTGCGTCCTTGTGCTGGCTCACTTCGAGCGCTCGTCGGCCGATGCCTCCGGTTCCGAGTACCGCAAACGTGATTTCGTCCATAGGTGTCGATGTGCTGAATTCGTCGTGCCGTTAGTCGTCGCTCGGTTCCGCTCCCGTACTCGCCGTTTCACTCGAGGAGTCGGCGGCCCCGCTGTGGCGGGCCTTGACTTCTTCGGGGTCGAAGTCGTTGGTGCCTCGGTTGGGCTCGAGTCCCGCACGCTCGATGATCTCGATGTCGTCGCCGGGCGACTGCCCCTCGGTCGTGAGGTAATCGCCGGTGAGGAGGCCGTCCGAGCCGGCCTCGAGCGGCAGGTGCTGCTCATCGGGTGCCAAGTTGACCTCGCGGCCGCCGGTCAGGCGGACCCGCGACTCGGGGTGAAGCAGTTTGTAGACCGCGACCGTCTTGACGATCTCTTCGGTCGTGATGTCGACCCCCTGCTCGGCCAGCGGCGTCCCCGCGACCGGGTTGAGGACGTTGACCGGCAGCGAGGAGATCCCGATGTCCTGCAGGGCGATCGCGGCCTCGACGCGATCGGTCGGCGTCTCGCCCATCCCGAGGATCACGCCCGCACAGAGGTCCATCCCGGCCTCCTTGGCGACCTCGAGGGTCTCGACCCGATCCTCGAAACTGTGGGAATCGACGACCTCGGGGAAGTAGTTCGGGGAGGTCTCGATGTTGTGATTGTAGTGGTTGATCCCCTCGTCGGCGAGGATCGCGGCCTCCTCCTCGGTGAGTATCCCGAGGGAAGCGTCGACCTCGAGGTCGCACTCGTCGCGGACGAGGCGGATCGACTCGAGGACTTCCTCCCACTCCTCAGGGCGGTGTTCCTTCGAGACGCCCTTCTCGGCGACGACGATGCCGAAGCGCTGGGCACCGTCGCGTTCGGCCCGCTTTGCGGCCTCGAGGACCTTCTCGGGCCCGAGGAAGCCGTAGGTGTCGATGCCGGTGTCGAAGTGGACCGACTGCGCGCAGAAGCCACAGTCCTCCGCGCAGTTGCCCGCCTTCGCGTTGACGATCGAGCAGGCGTCGACCGTGCCGTCACCGAAGTGATCCCGCACGGCAGCACCGGCCTCGGCGAGCGCGTCGGTCGGCTGGGCCATCAGCGCGAGCCCGTCGGTCCGATCGAGGCGTTCGCCGGCCATGACCCGCTCGAGTGCGTCGTCGACCGTCTCGTTGCCAGTCTCGTAAACCACGATTCGAATAGCGGTTGACGAGACTATAATGATTGTGGATTCTCACCGTGGGTGAAACGTACGCCCTCCCCTCGGAGCGACGCGACCGATCGGTGGGCCGCTCGTCCGGATTGCTGGAAGATTTCCCGGCGTAACCGCGACCTGGGCGGCGGTTGCGCCGGAAACGACCCACAGTAACCCGTCTCAGTCGTCGTCAATGACCCGGGCCGAGATCGCGTACGCCTCGCCGTCGTAGTGGTAGTAACGGGTGTCGTCGACTCCGAATATCGGCGTCACAGCGTTGTACTCCTCGAGTCGAACCCGGTCGGCGTCGTACTCGCGGGCCAACACGATGGCGTCCCGTAACTGATCGTTCCGCAGGAGCGTTTCCCTGATCAGTTCGGTTCCCTCCACGTCGTCGTCCGTCCGGACGAGTTCGTACGCACCCAGTCGTGTGTCGTCGTCCTCGGGAGCCACACGATCCGAACTCGCAACGATGACGTCGCCCGCCCACTCGACGCTCGTGATCGCGTCCGTCGTCGTCAGCGACAGGGAGTCGGTCTCGAGGTCAAATCGGGCACAGAACCCGACCGAGCCCTCAGCGGGGCCGTCGTCGAAGTCCACGTCGGTGCCGAAGACGTACTCGCCGCCACCGAGACCGGCGATCGGATCTGGCTCGGCGACGCCGTGGCCGCCGATCGGTCGCCCGTCCTCGATCCCATCGTTATCGACGCTGAGGTCCCAGGCGAAGTTGTCGCCCGGTTCGAGGGTGTGTGCCGGCTCGTTTATCCCTCGTGGCGCGACGTAGTGCCAGCGGCCGTCGACGCGTTTGTGGAGTTGCCACGCGTACGGGTTGTACGAGAACCCGCCGCTCGACTCGTTGAACAGCGTGAACGTCAGTCGCTCGGACTCGGTGATCGACGCGGCCGACGGCTCGAGGTAGATCGCGGTCTCCCCGGGGTCGATCTCGTCGAACGCGACGAGCCGATCGACGTCGTAGTCGGGATAGCCGTTGGGATCGGTTCCCGACGGTGGGAGCGTCCGGTCGTCGTCCGGAAGCGGCGTGAGGTCGTCGTCCGGACTCGAGTCGTTCGCGGGCGACTCGTCGTCACCGGCGAGACAGCCGGCGAGTGCCATGCTACCGATCGCAGCGAGGAGGGAGCGGCGCGGGCGGCGCATGACCGTTCCTGCAGACGGAACTGGTAAGTATTTTGTCGGTATTCGGCAGTGGTTTCGGGGCGTCGTCGCGGCCAGGAGTCGGTCGACGACCGATCGGTCCCACTCCGACGGGACGACCCGCGTCGGATCGATGACGGTGTCCGAGCGCAACAGCGACCGCAGCGTTCACATCGATTTCCCAACTTTTGTATAGTGATGCATGGTGACATACAGTATGGTTGTTAGTATCTCTGAGGAACACTTCGAGGACGTACCGGATTTCGACTACGAGCCCCAGTACGTCGACGTCGGCGAGTTGGACATGGCCTACGTGGAAACGGGCGGCAGCGAGGGCAACGGCGATGCCGAGGAGACCTTTCTCTGTCTGCACGGCGAGCCGACGTGGTCGTTTCTCTACCGCAAGATGATGCCGACGCTGGCCGAGCGTGGCCGCGTCGTCGTCCCCGACCTGATCGGCTGTGGCCGCTCGGACCGGTACGAGGACCGCGACGACTACACCGTCGAGATGCACTACGACGCGCTCCGGACGTTCGTCCAGGAACTCGAGTTGACGAATATCACGCTGGTCTGTCAGGACTGGGGCGGCCTGCTCGGCCTTGCGCTCGCGGCCGACGAGCCCGAGCGCTTCGCCCGTCTCGTACCGATGAACACCGGCCTCCCCGACGGGACCCAGGAGATGACCGACACCTGGCACGCCTTCGCCGAGATGGTCGCCACCGCCGAGGACCTCGATATCGGTGAACTGGTCGCGAACGGCTGCTATCGAGACCTCTCCGAGGACGTGATCGACGCCTACCGCGCGCCGTTTCCCGACGAGCGATACATGGCCGGCGCGCGAACGTTCCCCGGCCTCGTCCCGCAGTCGCCCGACGATCCCGGCGCCGATCTGTTCGCCGACGCACGGGACCGACTCGCGGCGTGGGAGAAACCCGCGTTCGTCCTGTTCGCGAAGGAAGACCCGATCACCGCCGACAACCGCGATCCGCTACGCGGGCTGCTCCCGACCGCGAGCGACCAGCCCGACGTCTGGATCGACGAGGCGGCGCACTTCCTGCAGGAAGACGCTGGCGAGGAGATCGCCGACCGCATCGTCGACTTCGTCGACCGGACCTGATCCGGCCACCGAACCGGGGGCCGACCACGCGAAACCGGGTCCGACCCGACGGCCGACGACTACTGGCGGTCTTCGAAGAACTCCCGGAGCAGCGGATACCACGCACCGCAGACCGCTCCGAACACCAGCAGTGCGTAGAACGCACCCCAGTGTCGGTGCGGAACCGGAGACGCGGTCGCGGTAACGAGTCCGAACACGAACGGCACTCCGTAGGCGATGACGGCGACCCACAGTACGACGCCGTACGCAGTCCCCAGGCAGGCACAGAGGAACGGGTTCCGATAGCTCTCCGCGAGCGGACGCGGAACGCGCCGTCCCATCCGCAGGCGGTTCACGAGCGCGACGAACGGCCCGGCGGCGAGGACGCTGTGACCGAACACGAGCGTCCACTCGTTGACGACCCCCTCGAGTCCGTAGACGGCGGCGACCGTTCGAAGGTTCCCAGTCGCGTGTAACACGCTACCGAGAGCCACGCCGGCGATCAGCGCGGCCGTCACCGTCGTGAGAACGGTGACCGGTGAGAGAACCCCACCGCGCCGTGATCGTCTATAAGCCATGAAAACCAGTCGAAACTACACCCATAATAATTTTCCTGATTTCTAGACAAATGTCTAGTTTTATGACGAAACATAGCCAACCATCGAACAGGCCCCGTCGATCAGGGTCGAACCGCTATCGCGGCGTCTCCGATCCCCACTTCTCGAGAGTCGTGCCGGCCATCGACGCCTCGACGGATTGGCGGAGCGCTTTCGCGCCCGCGTGGGTACCGTCGGGGTGCCCGTGAACGCCGCCGGTCTGGACGATGATGTCGGTCCCCAGCGCCTCGAGCAGTTGATCGACGACGCCGGGATGGAGCCCACCGGAAGCGACCGGCAGGACCGGCCGCAGGTCGTGACAGTCATCCGTGAGCCACTCGTTGATCCCCGGCGTGTCCTCGTTCGCGAGTTTCCCCAGCCCTGCAGTGCCGGTGTGGATGTTCGCCGACGGCGAAGGGACGGCCGAATCCACGTCGATCACTCCGAAACCCTGATTCTTCGAACCAGATCCCGAACTGGCGTTTCACTGGACGATTGTCCACCCCGTTTCCGTCAGACGCTCCCGACGGCCAGTAGAGTAATCAGACAGCAATATCGTCCGCCGCGACTGAAAAAATTCCAAAAATTAAAGTCGCGTGATAATCCATTGATAGAGAGCGAGCGTATGTACGATAGTACGACGGACATCACTCCGGGCGAAGGCGCGTTCGAGACGGGCTCGAACGCCGACGACCACCTCGGAGACCTCGAGGCGGCAGCCGAGTCAGGCGACGAACACGCGTCCGGAATCGACGCCGCCGAGGACCGGACGGCGGCGGATGTCTTCGATCAACTCCGAGACGACGCCGACGTGGGTGGGACCGACGACATCCTCGCCGACGAGAGTCCGGACGACATCATCGCGAGCGCGAACGACCCCGAGCCGGAGACGGAGACGGTCGACGACGCGCTGCTGGCCGACGACGACGAACTCACGGACCTCCTGCTGACCGGCCGCTCGACCGACGGCGAGGGCGAATTTCACTGGGTCGATCCCGATGGCTCGGGGGGGTCGACGGCGACTGCTGGTTCCCAGTCGGCGTCGGATGCGGAGTCGACACCGGCCTGGGAAGCCGGCGGGACGGACCTCGACGACGTCTTCGGCGATGCGGTCGACGATAAGGGGGCCGCGTCCGAACCCGACGACGCGGCCGAATCGGGAGCTGCCGACGGCGCGGCGGACGAGTCCGAGACCGGGGCAGACACGGCCCTCGAGTTCGACGATGCGTCGACCGCTCCGGAGACGGACACGTGCATCGAGGACGAGCCCGACGCCACGATGTCCACCGAATCCGAACCGTCGTCCGAGGGCGACTCGGCTCCCGGGACAGACGACGCGAGTTCGGACGACGACGTCGCGGTATCGCCGGCGGACACCGAGACCGAGGTCCCCCTCGAGGACGCTGGCGCCAATACCGCCACGAGCGAGAGCGACGCCGAGAACGGTGCCGACCCCGACCTCGCGGACGGCCGCGAGGGGACCGCGACCCGCGCCGACGATGTGCCCGACGCGATCCCCTCTCTCGGAACCGACGACCGGGATACCGCCGCGAACGAGGGCGACGGTCCGACGGACGACGCCGACGAATCCACGGCCGAGGACGACGGATCGACGACGGATTCCGACGGCTCGAGCGGACCGCTCGCCCGGCTCCGATCGGCGCTGAACGGGTTGTTCTGATCGCTCGCTGCCGTCGCTTCGCCCGCACAGTCCGGCGGATCGTCCCTTTTTCGGATCGGAAGCCGGCCTCGAGCGAACCGACCGTCACGGATCGGGATGCCAGTCGAGTCCCGACCGTCGAACCGAGAACGCCCGTTCGCCACACGACGGGCAGCGCGTCCCGCCGCCGGGTACGACGTCTCGCTCGGGGATCGTCCCTTCGAGGCCGCAGTCGTTGCATTCGATCCAGACCGGCATAGCCGTGACTGCGGGCCCCATCAGTCTGAAGCTATTGCAGGAATTCGACTGCAGTCGACGCTCGAGTCGGTCGATCGCGACACGAAGAGAAGAACGCAAAGAGAGAGTCACCACGCCGGTCACGGACCGACGCGGGGGCCGACGGCGTTAGTCGAGGAAGCCTTCGATGTGGTCGGCGACTTCCTCGGGGGTGTCACCGACGGGGACGCCGGCGTCGTTGAGCGCCGAAATCTTGCTCTCGGCGGTCCCGGTGCCGGAGCCGGAGACGATCGCGCCGGCGTGGCCCATCCGCTTGCCCGGGGGCGCGGTGCGGCCGGCGATGAAGCCGGCGACCGGCGTGTCGACGTTCTCGCCGATGAACGCGGCCGCTTCCTCCTCGTCTTCCCCACCGATCTCACCGCACATGACGATGGCGTCGGTGTCGGGGTCGTTCTCGAACAGCTCGAGGGCGTCGACGAAGTCGGTGCCGATGATCGGGTCGCCGCCGATGCCGATGGCGGTGGTCTGGCCGATGCCGCGGTTGGTCAGGCTGTCGACGACCTGGTAGGTCAGGGTCCCCGAGCGGGAGACCAGACCGACGTTACCCTCGGAGAAGATGTTCCCCGGCAGGATGCCGAGTTTGGCCTCGCCGGGCGTGATGAGGCCGGGACAGTTCGGCCCGATGAGACGGGTGTCGGTCTCGGAGAGGCGCTTGTTGACTCGCGCCATGTCCTGGGTCGGGATGCCCTCCGTGATCGCGACCGCGAGGTCGAGATCGGCGTCGAGCGATTCGAAGACGGCGTCGCCGGCGAACGCCGGCGGGACGAAGATGACCGAGGTGTCGGCGTTTTCCTCCGCGACCGCTTCGTGGACCGTGTCGTAGACCGGGACGCCGGCGGCCTCCTGCCCGCCCTTGCCGGGGACCGCGCCGGCGACGACGTTGGTGCCGTACTCCATCATCTGTTCGGCGTGGAACTTCCCTTCCCCGCCGGTGATGCCCTGTACCACGACGCGCGTGTCGTCGTCGACTAGTACGCTCATTGTTCGTTCACCTCGTCAGCGTATTCGACAGCACGCTGGACCGCGCCCTCGAGGGTCTGATCGACCGTCACGAGGTCCTCGTTCAGAATCTCCATGCCTTCCTCCCAGTTGGTGCCGGCCAGTCGGACGACGACCGGCTTGGGAATCTCGTCGAACTGCTCTAGGGCCTCGTTGATCCCGCGGGCGACCTCGTCGCCGCGCGTGATGCCGCCGAAGATGTTGAAGACGACCGAATCGACGTTGTCGTCGGAGAAGACCATATCGAGCGCGTTCGCGATGCGGGCGGCCTTCGCGCCGCCACCCACGTCGAGGAAGTTGGCGGGTTCGCCACCGTAGTAGTCGACCAGATCCAGCGTCGTCATCACGAGCCCGGCACCGTTGCCGATGATGCCGACGTTGCCGTCGAGTCGGACGTAGTCGAAGCCGTACTCGTCGGCCTTCTGCTCGAGTTCGTCGCCGCCGGCCGCTTCCTCTTCCATCTCGGCGAGTTCGGGCTGGCGGAACAGCGCGTCCTCGTCGATGTTCATCACGGCGTCGGCCGCGATGACCTCGTTATCGCTGGTGACCATCAGCGGGTTGATCTCGGCGTCGGCGCCGTCCTTCTCGTCCCAGAGTTCGTACAGCGTCGTCAGGACGCTCGAGACGTCGCGCGCGATCGACTGGTCGACGCCGGCGTCGTAGACGGCCTTGCGGGCCTGGTAGGGATGCATCCCGAACGCGGGGTCGATGTGTTCGCGGGCGATCGCCTCGGGGTCCTCCTCGGCGACCTCTTCGATGTTGACCCCGCCCTTGGTCGAGACCATCGCGACGGGTTTGCCCTCGCCGCGGTCCATCGTGATCCCGACGTAGAGTTCGTTCACGAAGTCGACCGCTTCCTCGACGAGGACCCGGTCCACGTGATAGCCCTTCAGGTCCATCCCGAGGATAGACTCGGCGGCCTCACGGGCCTCGTCCTCGTCCTCGGCGAGTTTGATTCCGCCGGCCTTCCCCCGGCCGCCGACCTGTACTTGCGCCTTGACCGCGACTGGATAGCCGATCTCCTCGGCCGCGGCGACGACGCCGTCGACGTCGGACGCGAGCTGCGAGTCCGGCGTCGGTACCCCGGCATCGGCGAAGACCTGCTTCGCCTGGTACTCGTGTAATTTCATACCATTCGAACGGCCGTTCCGGCCTTGCTTAAATCCTGCCAGTTTCCACTCGCCACGGGTGATCCATCGACGTGCATTAACGACACTGCCGCCGGATTCCCCCGACCGTCGTTTCAGTCCCCTTCTTTGTGTGGGTTCTCAACTGAACTGACCGTCTACGGGGGGACACGTTCGAACTCCGACCCGAAGCCTCGGCACGACTGGTCGATTTTCAACCCGCCGGCCGGCACGCCCTTGGCACAGCATTCAACCCTCGGCTCTTCTAACGGTCGAGACGAACACCGCTGTGACGAATCCCACCGCGACCCGGCGTCCCTCGAGTTGGGCGTCGTCGCTCGCCGCCGTGGCCCGATTCCTGGTCCACAGTAACCTCTTTATCTCGCTGGCGACGGTCAGCGTCGTCGTGACGACGACGCGGCTCGCGGACCTGCCCCTCGAGGCGCTGCCGGTCTTCATCGTCTTTGCGGCGACGATGTTCGTCTACACGGTCAACCGGTTTACCGACCTCGCGGAGGACGAGCAAAACGTCCCGCGGCGTGCGGCGTTTACGAAGCGGTACGGCCGGTACTGGCTGCCGATCGGGGTCGGCCTCTACGTCGTCGCGGTCGCGGTTGCCATCGCGCTCGGGCTCTCGGGCGCACACTATCTGGTTCTTCCGCTCGCGGTCGTCCTGTTGTACTCCGTCGGCGGGATCAAGCAGGTCTTCCTCGTGAAGAACCTCGTCGTCGGGTTCGCCTGGGGTGCGATCCCGCTGGGCGTCGGCTACTACTACGGACGGGTGTTCGCCCCCGAGATCCTGTTTCTGGCCACCTACGTGACCGTCATGATCACGATCGCCGCGGTGGTCTTCGATGTGAAAGACATCGAGGGCGACCGCGCCGAAGGGATCCCGACGGTACCGAACCTGTTCGGACCGGCTCGGACGCGCCAGCTGTCGCTGCTGGCGACCGCAGCCGTCGCGGCGGCGGTCGTCGGCGGCGTCGTCAGCGGCGTCGTCCCCGGCGAGTTCCTCGCGGTCCTCGCGATGAACGCCTACGTCTGTGCCTACATCCCCTTCGCGACGCCCGATCGGGGCCCCCTCTACTACGGCTTCGTCGTCGACGGCGAACACGTCTTCCTCGCGGCCGTCGTCCTCGCCCTCGAGTGGCTGGTCTGGTGACCGCCTCGCGCCGGTCGAGGGGGCACCATGCCTGTCCCGGCCGGATCGACAGCCCCTCGACCTACGTCCCAACGTTTATTCGGCTGTCGTGACTTGCAGGAAAAGAAATGGGTGTACTCGATTCGTTCGGCATCTTAGCCGCAAGTATCATCACGGCGTTGGTCATGCTTCTCTTCGCCGTCCTCAGTTTCTTCGTCACCGTGTTCATCGTCCAGGCGGGTGCCGGACTGGCCGGCTACTCGCCGGGCGCGGACTTCGTCGTCCTCTCGGCCGCGATCCTCTCGACCGGGGCGATCGTCGCGGGCGCGTCCCCGGTCTCGGGACTCGCGAACACCGATCAGTAACGCGTTCGACCCCTGATACAGACCGATAGCGCATACCTCCGTCTTCAGGCGGAGGTCAAGCGATAGGCATAGTGCGTCAATCCACGAGTCCTGCCATTACTTGATTTCCCACACTTCACCGAAGGTATTAACACGCCGACGAACTACAATGTGCAATACGGATGAAGACCACACGGCACGCGACCTACAACCTCAACTACCACATAGTGTGGTTGCCGAAATACCGCAACTCGGTACTCAAAGGCGAGGTCGCCGACCGTGTGCGAGCCATCCTCCACGAAATCGCCGATGACAAAGGCACAGAGATAATCGACCTGACCGTTCAACCCGATCACATCCACCTGTTCGTCAGTAGCCCACCGAAACACGCCCCCTCGCTTCTCGCCAACTGGTTCAAAGGCATCAGTTCGCGGAAATACAACCACCGCTACGCCGACAACAAAGGTGAGAAGATTCGATGGGCGCGAAGCTACTACGCAGGAACGGCGGGACACGTTTCCAGCGAGACGGTGCAGGACTACATTCAGCGTCACGAGGCGGGCGACCAATGACCGAACTCACCAAGACGCTGGAACTCAAACTGGTAGACCCGAACGCGCACAAACGGCGGAAACTCCGCGAGACGCGGGAAGCCTACCAGCAGGCCCTTCGAGATGCCTTCGACGCTGGCTGTCGCACACAGACCGAAGCGAACGACGTGGTAGTCAACTACGACCTGTCGGGGTACGCGAAAAACGCCCTCAAGAAGTACGTTCCGCAGTTGACGACGACGTACAACGCGGGCGACTTACACGACGACCACCCTGTTCGATTCACGAACGAAGGGCTACAGATCGACCACAAGCCCGAGAACGCTATCGAGTGGTACGTCAAAATCCCGCACCATGAGGACTACTACCTCTGGATGCCAGCACAGCCGAATCCCGACCAGCGAGACTGGTTGGAAGCGTTGAACGCTGGTGATGCGGAGATGGGTGAGAGTCGCCTGTTCGAGCGGGACGGGACGTGGTATCTCCACGTCACCGCGACCCGCGACGTGGAGGAGTGTTCCGAAGCGTCTAACGATGAACGGACGCCTATTGGAGTAGACATCGGGGAAGCGTCACTCGTCACGGTGTGTCACCGTGACGACCACGGTTCTCCGACTCGCCCCGAACTATGGGCCGACGAGGGCAAGACCGTTCGTCAGCTACGCAAGACCTACTTCACCGCTATGCGACGGCTTCAAGAACGCGAAAGCGACCGTATCGTTGAGTCGTTCGGTGACGACCTGTGGAACCAGATAGATGACGTGTTCCATCGTGTCACCCGCGAAGTCGTAGAGTACGTTGAATCCGTCGAGAATCCTGTACTGGTTCTGGAAGACTTGACGGACATTCGGGAGTCGATGGACTACGGCGAGTACATGAACCGCCGTCTTCACGGCTGGGGATTCGCCAAACTCCACGCCCAGATACGGTACAAGGCCATCGAGAAGGGGATTCCCGTCGAGACGGTGAATCCGCGCAACACGTCGAAGGAGTGCCATGCGTGCGGTGGAGTCGGGTATCGCCCGAAGCAGGCGACGTTCAAATGCACGAACGACGACTGCTGGATGGGCGAGTACCAAGCGGACGTGAATGGGGCGATAAATATTGCAGACCGCTACCGCAGCGGAGAGAGTCGTTCCAGAGAACACGAGAACGACGATGACTCGGCTGCGGATGGGGCGCGTTTGACCGCGCCACAAGACAGCCACGCCGATGCTGAAACTCAGCAGGTGACGCGTGGATCGTATGCGTCTTGAAACCACAGGGTCGTTGCACTCGGCCTGGAATCCCGTGGCGGGATTCCCGCGTCTTCAGGCGCGGGAGGAGGTCAATTTCGAGCCGAGATACGGCTCACGGAGCCACCGTCGATAGCTGCAGTGTCCAGTCGACCGGTCGGTCCCGGACCTAGTCCCGGTCCGTCTCGCTCCAGTCGCAGTCCTGGCACTTCCAGCCGGTAACGAGTTCGGTCACGGAGGGCATGTACACCACCTTCAACGCGTTGCCCCCGCAGTCCGGACACGGCTCGTCGGCCTCCTCGATCGAGTCGACCTCCATCACCGACTCGCCCTCGATCAGTTCCGCGAGTTTTCCTGCCGTCACCATTCGTCCCTGAACGACGCGGTTCTCGCTCACGGTCGGACTACCGTCCGCGATCGACTAAGCGTTTCCTGATACGGGTTGCTGTAACGGTTTCCCGGTGGGACCGCAGGGCGGTCGCGGTCCCACCGGCAATGACTGACAGTAGGCCGTCTGAACGGATCGCGCCAGCCGTCGCTCGAGACCATCGAGTCAGTATCGAAAGTGTGTGGCCGATCGGCGGTCGCTCACGAGCAGGCGTCGCCGATCGGTGGGTTGCCAGTCGGTCGGTACGGCCCGCGTGCGTGTACTCCCCCATCCGTGGGCCGTCAGCGCGGTCGTCAATCCACCTACCGCGGTCGAACGAACGGGTGCCGTGGATATCAGTGTACTCCGTACACCGTGTGCATGCCGTGCACGGCACGCGCCGGCCGTCGTCGCTCGAGTCCGCTTACGGATCCGGGTCGAACGGCCGCGCCTCCCGGCGGAGGGTGTCGAACCGCGCTATCGCCCACTCCCTGACGCGGTCGTCCGTCGACTCGAGCAGCGCCGTCGGCAGGCCGGTGTCGTCGTGGACGCCGATCTGGACGGCCCGATCGACGACGCCCAGATAGACGGGAACGTCCCGATCGACGACGGACACGGAGACGGACGGCTGGTCGACGATCGACTCGAACGCGGCGGCGAGTGTCGGGTCCGTCCGGACGCTCTCCACGACCGGTTCCGCAAGTAGCATCTCGAACTCCGCGCCGTTCTCGATCGCCTCCGTCGAGGCCTCGAGCGGGTCGGCGCCGGCCGCCGGCAACACCGCCCGCACGCGATCGGCCTCGGCCAGCGTCGTCGCGTGGTGGGTAACCGGCGCGTACGGGTTCGCCATCGTGGCCTCGACCACCGTCGCGTCCGTCAGCCTGTCGGGATCGACACCGAGCCACTCCTCGTCGAGTCGCTCGAGGACCGGCCGCAGGCGGATCGCCGCATCGGTCCGTTCCAGCGCCGCGGTCACCCCGTCGGCGACCAGCGCTCCGGCCGCCGTGATCTCGTAGCGTTGCCCCCGTTCGCGGATCAACCCCCGGTCGACCAGCGCGGACAGGCTCCGACTCAGCGTCGTCCGCACGACGTCGACCTCGGCCGACAGCGCGTCCCGCGAGACCGCCCCCTCGGCGTCGAGTCGCTCGAGGATTCGGACTCTGCTCGGCGACCGGGTCACGAACTCGAGGGTATCGACCGCCGCCTCCGTCCGCTCGGACATCACATCGACCCTCTCGTCGCCCCTACTTTATCGCACTGGCCGTCCGGGGAATCGATCCGGCTCCCGGACCCGAATTCGGCCCGAGCATGGTTCTGCGCGCACAATCGTATAGCAAGTCCGCTCCGAACGGTCCCACATGGAGACGCGCTGGGCGACCGTCGACGGCGTCACCCTCGAGCTACCGGACGACAGTACCGTGAGCGAGCTTCGGGACGCCCTCTACAAACCCGACGACGCAGTCCTGATCGCAGTGACCGGCGACCTCGTCTCGGTAGTCCACGACGAGGACCGGCCGCTCTCGGAGCTGGTCGCCGGCTGTGCGGACACCTACTACTTCTATCGCCCCGGCGAGCCCGACCGCAACGAACTGCTGGCCGCGACTGAACTCGAGGCGGCGCTCGAGTCGGGAACCGGCGGTCGATCGGACGCCGAGACGACGTTCCAGCGGCCCGGCATCGATCACTGACGGCGGGTGTCGACCGGATCACCGACCTCCAGAGCGCGGCCGCGGTCGCGCTCGGGAACGCGCGTGATGATCATCAGCGTGTAGTAGTGATCGAACGCGTCCCGGTCGGCCCAGTCGGGGAACGTTTCCTCGCGCCGTTCGACGAACCGCCGTCGGAACTCGTCGGTCGGCTCGCCGGTGTCGGGATCGCGCTGGGGGACGACACACCGGCCACAGGGCGTGACTCCCTCGAAGCGGACGTCGCCGATCTCGAACGCCGGGGCGTCCTCGCCGACGAAGCGATCCTCCCAGAAGGGGTCGACGCCGCCGATCTCGACGTTGGCTCTGAGCCGCCGCCGTGCGCCGTCGACGGTCATCCCGTCGAACCACGAGGCGACGGTCTCGAGCGTCGCCGTGCTGATGACCGACGGCCCCATCTCGCGCCGGTCGACGAATCCCAGCGACTCGTCGCGCTCGAGCGACAGCTCCGCGTCGAAGAAGTCACCGAACCAGTCCGCGGCGGCCTCGCGGTCGGTCTCGAGGTCGAACTGCCGGCGCTCGCCGTCCGGTGCCGTGACCGAAAGCGTCGCCGTCGACGGCTCGAAGTCGGTCTCGAGGTCGTGGACCCGGTCGGTCCGCTTGCCGTTTACGACCTCACCGTCGGCGTCGAACAGGGCGAACTCCCTGTCGTGAGCGAGCGTGCCACCCGCGAGGACATCGGTCGCCTCGAGGTCGATGCCGTCCAGTCCCTTCACCGGATACACGGTGAGCCGGTCGAGTCGTGTCATTGCGAGGAGCTATCCGCCGATGATCCATTAGTCTTCGTTCGAACGGAACCGCGTCGCAATAGAGCGGCGATCCGATCGGGCGGTCGTCACGTCGAGAGCCGCAGTCAATCGATCGTCACGACGGGGTCACCGCGTTCGTCGAACTCGACACGGACCTCGTGGCCCGCGTACGTGAAGCCGACGTGACCGGCCCGGCGATTGCCCGATTCGGTGGTCGCGAAAAGCGCCGCGAGCGCGTCGGGGTCGACCGCGTCGAAAAGCGGCGGTAACGCCGTCGGGTCGGCTCCCTCGAGCGCCGCGATACCGGCGACGATCCGTTCGTGTACCGCATCAGTATCTGCCGCCATATGGTGGGTCTGGTCCATTGCCGACTACGGCCACACCGCCACATTAATAGGTTTTGGAATACCGGCGTGTTCTGGGCGCGGTCAGAATACCTGTTCAGCAGTATTCGGCCGTCACGTCTCTGAACCTGATGGACCAGGACCGATGCACTCGAGCGTCGATATCGATCGCTGTTTCTGCGCTCGGCTCCGTCCGCTCGGTCGACGCACCGACGTGTGAACCGATCGGTCGTCCCTCGGACACCGACTCCAGCACCGGCTTTTTCGGTCCTAATCGTCGAATTAACGCCGTTTCTCGAGGTCGTGACGACACCGCACCGACACCCGATTTAAGCCGGTCGGCGTGGAAGCCCGCCCGATGGACGTCCGGACGTTCCCGGTCCTGACCGACGAGGACGAGCCGGTAGTCGACCGGCTGTCCCTCGGGACGGGCGAACGGCAGGCACGGGTGCTAGCGTACCTGTTGTGTCGGCGGGCGGATCCGGACCTGTCGGACGCGGCGAGCCGGACGGCTGCCCACATCGGGGCCGGACTGAGCAAGCACGCGACCGCGGACGCGCTGACCGAACTGGCGGCCGCGGGGCTGATCGCCGAGACGACGGCGACGACCGGTTCCCCCGGTCGGCCGCCGAAAGCGTGGCACGCGGTCGCCCCCAAAGCCGAGACGGTCCGGCGGGTCGACGCCCGCCACGCCGACCGCCTGCTCGAGCAGGGCGAGCGATACGCCGGCCTCGAACCAGCGGGGGCCGAATCCGCCGACGACGAACGGAACGGGGGCGGTACCGACGGGCCGGCGTCCGAATCGGCCGAGCGATCGGACCAGGGGCGGGTCACCGTCGCGCTCAACTGGCGGCCGAACGGACTGCACCTGCCGCTGCTGGCCGCGCGAGACACCGACGGCGGCGTGTCGCTCGCGCTCGAGTCCGCCGACGGCTCGCGGGCGGCCGCGCTGGCCGTCGCGTCCGGGGAGTATGCTGTCGGCGTCGCCGGCGCGGCGACGGTTCTCCGGGCGCGCTCGCTCGGCCACCCCGTCGTTCCGATCGCGGTCTGTTTCCAGCGGTCACCGGTCGTCCTCTACACCACGCGGTCCGCGTTCGGCGACCCCCTCGAGGCCGTCGGACAGCTCCGCGGGCGTCGGATCGGGATGCCGAACGGGACCGAAACCGGCCTGTTAGGGCGGCTCCTCCTCGAGCAGGCCGGCATCCGGGACGCGGTCGAACTCGTCGCCGTCGACGGCGAGGAGCGGGCGGCGCTGCAGTCGGGCGTCGTCGACGCCGTGACGGGAATGGCACCCGATCCGGTCCGGCTCGAGGCGGCGGGCCGAACCGTCGACTCCCTCGCCGTGTCGGCGGCCTACCCGGCGTACGGACCGGCACTGATCGCAGCGGAAGATCGACTCCGGCGGGATCGGGACCGCTTCGCGGCGTTCCTCGAGACGACGCTGGCGGGCTGGGCGGACGCCGTGTGCGCGCCCGAGTCGGTCGCTCGGACGGCCGCGAGCGAGACCGACGAGTCGGCCGACCGCCTCGCCCGGACCTTCGAGCGGGCGACCGAGCGCTTCGCTACAAGCGAGGGGGTCCGGCGACACGGCTGGGGCTGGCACTCGCCCGACGCGTGGCGAAGCCTCCAGGACGCACTGGCACAGGGTGGCCTGCTCGAGGGCGAGTGATTCCGCGAGAACCACCGCTACCGGACGGAGAGGTCTTCGCCGCCCGCCGGGGCAGTGAACTCGAGTTCGACCTCGAGTTCCCGGTCGCGCTGGTCGCCGAACTCGATCTCGACCTCGATCGGGTCGTCGTACTCGAAGGGGATCTCCCACTCCGAGGCGGAGATCGTAAACGAGGAACCGGCCTCGAGTTGCTCGGCCAGTTCGTGGAGGAACGCCGCGGTCTCCTCGCTGGAGAGGTAGACCTCCTGTTCGAAGAAGCCGCTGGTGATCGTCCGCCGGTCGCCGGTCCGATCGTCGGGGAAGTCGACGCGGTCGCTCATGGTCCTCGCTCCCACGCCGACACCGATAAAACCGCAGTCAGGGAAGTCGATACGTTCGAAGCGGCCGAACGCGGCGGGTATCTAGCCGAATCGAGGAAACCCTTCTTGTGGCCGGCGAGTGAAAACTAGTGGCATGGATCTTCTCGAGGCGCTCGGTAACGGCACTCGCCTGGCTATCCTCAGGCAACTCTCGCGGGAACCGATGTACGTCTCGGAACTCGCGGAGGCGACCGGGATGGACGGCACGACCGCCGTCCATCACCTCTCGACGCTGGAGGAGGCCGGACTGGTGACCCACTACAGACGCGGCAACAGGAAATACTACGAACTCGTCCAACGGGTCGAGTTACGGATCGCGCCGCCGCCCGAGCGGACCTTCGTCCTGCAAGCCGACGAGGCCGACGAACACGACACCGCGGCGGACGACTGACCCGCTCCGCCCGGGCCTCCCGTCGGACGCGAGCGTCACGGACCACCGACCACGATGCGTGTATAGATTTCCAACGGACGTTCCTCCCCGGACTGTTAGCTATATGTGACCATGCACCGTGGATCGATGGTATGATCGAGGCGGCCCTCGAGGGTGTGGTCGACTCCCAGGGAACGTGGTTCGCGTACCTCGTTCTCGCCGTCGGGGCGATCGCCCTGACCTATAGCGTCGAGAAACTCATCAGCTACCTCACGCGGGCGGCGATGGGGCTTGGCGTTTCGATCTTCGCGCTGGCGATCGTCTTCACCGGCATCGAGTTCGACGACACGGTCGTCGCGCTGGTGTTCGGGGCCGGCGACCTAGAGGGGGTGGCGCTGGGTACCGCGCTCGGAACCGCTCTGGCAATCACCGGGATCACGCTGGCCGCCGCGGCGATCTACAAGCCGTTTCCCGTCGAGGTCCCACGGGACTACCTGCTGTTGTTCGTGATTGCGCCGCTCTTGCTGGTCCCGTTCGTCGCCGTCGATCGACTCGGGCTCGTCCACGGGCTCGTCCTCGTCGCGATCTTCGTCGGTCTCTTCGGGTATATCGTCGCCCGGGAACTCCAGCGCGACGTGCCGGTGTTCAGGGACTCCGAGATCGCCGAGCGACTCGAGGCCGACGGCGGCGTCCCGCTCGACGACCTCGCCATCGGAGACGTCGACAGTCGGACGGTCTTAGAGGAGATCCCCGAGGACCGGTACGTCGCCGAGCGACGCTACGCGGGGGCCTTCTGGCTCGGCCTCGCCGCCGTCTCGCTGCTCGGCGTGATCGTCGGGGCCATGCTGCTCGAGGCCGGCTCCGAGGCGATCGTCGAGTCGTGGGGGATCGAGGAGACTGTCTTCGGGGCGACGGTGTTGACGCTCGTGTTGACGGTCGAGAACCTGCTGTTGACGATCGAGCCGGTCCGGCGTGGCATCCCGGAGATCGGGATCGGCCACGTCATCGGCAGCGTCGTCTTCTCGGTGACGGCCAACGTCGGCGTCATCACGTTCGTCGCCGACGTGACGATCCCGCGTGCGGTCCTTTATTTTCATCTGCCCGCCGTCGTCGTCCTCACCACCGTCGCCGCCGTCTTCGTCTCGAGCGGACGGCTCCGACGGCGACACGGGCTCGTCTTGCTGGGCCTCTACGCCGCCTACTGGCTCGTCTCGCTGCTGGTCTTCGGCGGCGTTCCGATCCCGGAGGCACTCTGATCGGGGCGACGCTCCGCCGGAGCGGGGCTGCCCCACACGCCGGTCCAGCGGTCGAAAATTAAGTACTCCGACGATGTAGCTCGGCCGCGATGGTCGTCCCCAGTTCGACGGTCGCGCTCGTGGCCCTCTTCCTGTTCGGGGTCGTCCTCGTGATCTGGTGCGTCGAGGTCTTCATCGAGGCCGTCGCCAGAAGCGCCGTCTCGCTGGGACTCTCGGGCTTTTTCCTCGCGGTCGTGTTGGCCGGCATCGACCTCGAGAACGCCGTCCTCGGCGTGGCCGCGGCGTTCGTCTCCCTCCCCGACCTCGCGCTCGGGACGGTGTTCGGGGAGTCGCTGTTCGTCCTCGCCGTCGCCCTCGGGCTCGCCGGACTCCTCGTGCCCTTTCGAACGGCCGTCCCCCGGGCGTACCTGCTCATGCTCGTGCTGGTGCCGCTGCCCGCGTTCGCGCTGTCGCTCGACGGCCGGCTCACTCCCCTCGAGGGCGCGGGGCTGCTCGTGTTGTTCGTCCCGTTGCTCGCCTACATCTTCCGGCGCGAACGCCGGACCGAGACGACGTTTCTGCTCTCGGCGGAGGTTCAGGAGGCCGTTCCGCTCGAGGGCGGCGCGGAACCGAGACCGGAAACGCCCGATGGCGGAGATCTGACGGCCCCCGAATCCGACGGGCAGACGGCGGCCGACGGCTGGGACCTCGACCTCGACGAGTTCGTCCCCGCCTTCGAGGACCGGAGCGGGCTCTTCAACCTGGGCGTCGCCGCTCTCGCGGTCGTGGGGATGACGATCGGCTCCGGGATCACGGTCGTCAGCGCCGAGGGGCTCTTCCTCGCGCTCGGTATCTCGGGATTGGCCTTCGGGGCGACGGTGTTGAGCTTCATCGCCTCGCTCGAGGAACTCGCGCTCACCGTCGAACCGGTCCGGCGGAACCGGCCGGAACTGGCGGTCGGCAACGTGATCGGCAGCACGGTCTTCTACGTGACCGCCAACGTCGGCATCGTCGCCGCGGTGCATCCGATCGAAACCGGCGGGGACGTGCTGACGATCCACTGGCCGTTTCTGGGCGTCTGTCTGCTCGTCGCGACCGCCATGCTCGCCCGCGGACGCGTCGGCCGCGTCGGCGGCCTCCTGCTGTGTGGACTCTACGCCGCGTACTGGGTCGCGAACTACCTCTGACGGGACCCGCCGTCGGACGGCCGGACGGCCGCGATTCTCAGTGTGAGGAGATACGGTAACGATTCACGTCTATAGGCGGCCGGATCGAAAGGAGTAATTAGGCGACGGCAAGCCGGTGTTGGAACCGCTCGCGCCGCCCAAGTCGACCTTGAGCGGGGAACGATCGGACCGGTTTATTGCGCACTACCGAGACCCCATATCCAGTACGCGGGCGGGAACGGATCGCTACCCGGCGTACTGGTTTACTATGACACGGAACGACGATCACGCGTTCTCGAGGCGGTGGCTCCTTCGATCATCGGCGGCACTTTCCATAGCCGGCGTCGCGTCGACGGCGCTGGCACAGGAGGCGCTCCCGAGCGAAATCGAACTCGGCGGCCGAGTCAGTAGCTGGGTCGGGCAAACGCCCGACGCCATCGCCGACGAGCGGAACCCGACCCTCCGGCTCGAGGCGGGCCAGGAGTACACCCTCACGTGGGAGAACCTGGACGGCGCGGCCCACAACTTCGTCATCGTCGACGAGAACGACGAGCGGCTCCTCGAGACGGATCTCGTGGCCAGTTCGGGCGAGACCCAGACCGTCGAGTTCACCGCCGAGGAGGGCATGGTCGGGTACTTCTGTGGCCCGCATCGCTCCTCGATGAACGGCGAGATCGAACTCGTCGGAGGCGATGGCGGCGACGGGGCGGCGACCGACGACGGGCCGCTGATCGGCGAGGGACCGACGGTCGGCCTCGAGCCCGTCGCCGACGGGTTCGCCAACCCGATCACGCTCGAGACGGCCGACGAGGACGCCGATCGCCGGTTCATCGTCGATCAGACCGGTACGATCTCCGTCCACGGCGAGGACGGCCTCGAATCGGAGCCGTTCCTCGACGTCTCGGACCGACTG
The DNA here is from genome assembly GCF_051225675.1 of Natrinema sp. CGMCC1.2065. Classification (NCBI taxonomy): domain Archaea; kingdom Methanobacteriati; phylum Methanobacteriota; class Halobacteria; order Halobacteriales; family Natrialbaceae; genus Natrinema; species Natrinema sp. CGMCC1.2065. The sequence continues at coordinate 171,346 of NZ_JBPJSJ010000002.1, forward strand.
GTCGAGTTGCGGGAGGGATTCGACGAGCGCGGACTGCTCGGACTGGCCTTCCATCCCGACTTCGCGGAGAACGGCCGCTTTTTCGTCCGCTACAGCGCACCGCCCCGCGAGGGTACCCCCGAGGGGTACGATCACACGTTCGTCCTCTCGGAGTTCCAGACGGCGGACGACGACCACGCGAGCGCCGATCCCGACTCCGAACGGACGATCCTCGAGATCCCGGAGCCGCAGTTCAACCACAACGCGGGCCCGATCGCGTTCGGCCCGGACGGCTTCCTCTACGTCGCCACGGGTGACGGCGGCGGGGCCAACGATTCGGGCGAGGGACACGTCGAGGACTGGTACGACGAGAACGAAGGCGGAAACGGCCAGGACACCGAGGAGAACTTGCTGGGTGGTATTCTCCGGATCGATGTGGACGGCGGGACGTCGGAGACGTCCCGAGACGGAGGCGGCGACGCCGCCGACGAGGGCGACGAGCGTGCCTACGGCATCCCCGACGACAACCCGCTGGTCGATATGGAGGGACACCGCGACGAGTACTACGCATGGGGGCTGCGCAACCCGTGGGGGATGACCCTCACCAGCGAGGGGGCGATCCTCGCTGCCGACGTCGGTCAGGAACTGTTCGAGGAGGTCGACCACGTCGAACGCGGCGGCAACTACGGCTGGAACGTCAGGGAAGGGACCCACTGTTTCAGCACCGAATCACCGACGGAGCCGCCCGAGGAGTGTCCCCAGGAGACGCCCGAGTCGGTCCGCGGGGGCGAGCCACTGCTCGATCCGGTCCTCGAGTACCCCCACGAGGCCGACGGCGAACCGGTCGGCGTCTCCGTGATCGGGGGCTACCTCTACGAGGGTGAGGAGGTCGACCCCCTCGCCGGCACCTACGTCTTCGGCGACTGGAGCAGGGACGGCCAGAGCCCCGGCCGGCTGTTCATCGCCCGCCCACCGACCGCGTGGCTCGAGGAGAACGCGACGGTCGAGACGGAGGAGGACGACGACGACCCCTTCATCGATCCGCCGGGCGAAGGCGACGACGGCGATGACGGGGGTGACGGCGGGGAAACCGAAAGCGAGGGCGGACTCTGGCCGATCGAGGAACTCGAGGTCGAGACCGCAAGCGGGGATGACGACGACGGGACCGAGGACGATGACGGCGAGCCGGTCGCTGTCGACGGGAACATGAACCGCCTCGTCTACGGCTTCGGCCGCGACGACGCCGGCGAACTCTACGTCCTGACGTCGGCGACGCCGTCCATCGAAGAGGACGACGGTGCGGTCTACCGGATCGTTCCCCAACAGCGATCCGAACACTAACGCGACGCCCGGCCATCGCCGGTGCAGTCGCTTTGCGATTCCGTCCACGCGAAAAAATTCGGCCAGCCGCTCACATCTCGAGCGAGAAGACGGCCAGCGTGGTCCCGAGTTCGACGTCGGTGTGGTGGCCGCCGCCGGCGGGCATCGCGATGTACTGTTTCTCCTCGTGTGGGTCGACCCAGGAGATCGGCGCGCCGTCGACGCCGTGGTCGCCGACCTCGAACTCGGCGAGGCGATCGCCCGACTCGACGTCGTAGGCGGCCATCACGCCGTTTGGCGTGCCCGCAAAGGCCAGCCCGGTCGGCGTGGTGAACGACCCGCCGCGGGGGTGGTAGTTGGACCAGTCGTACCATTCCTGCCACTTCACGTCGCCGGTGTAGGGGTCGATCCCGGCGATGACGCCGATCGCACCGTTCCACTCCGGCGGGTAGGCGGGTCGGCCCGACGCGTCGCCGTCTTCGCCGTTAGTGGATTCGCCGTTGTCGCCCTCTCCCTCGTCGACCTCCGCCTCGAGGTGTGGGTCTTCGCCCTCGGCGACCTCTTCGGCATTGAGCGTCGGCTCGTCGGGCTCCTCGATGTCCTCGGGCGGATCTCCACCGACGATGTCCATGCCCATGTATCGCTCGCCGGCCTCGTACTCCTCCTCGTACCACGACAGTGCCATCGGCTCGTTGGCCCCCTTGACGACCATCGTCCGGGTGTTGGGATCGAAGGAACTCGGCTGGGGGTTGGTGCCGCCGGTGAGATGGGGCATCATCCACTCGGCGCTGTCGATGTCGTCGTACGGCGGCAGGGAAAAGGTGTTGACGTGCTGGACGTACTCCTCGCTGCGTTGGTGGAGCTGTCCGGTCTCCATGTTGACCGTGTAGACCCAGCCGGTCTTGCCCGGCCACGCCGCGAACCGCGTCTCTTCGCCGTCCGCTTCCTCGCGGAAGACGATCGGCGGGCTCGGCGAGTCGTAGTCCCACCAGTCGTGGGGCGAGTCCTGGTAGTGCCACTGGTACTCGCCGGATTCGATGTCGATACCGACCTTCCCACAGGTAAAGGGGTTGTAGCCCGGCCGAACGGTCCCGTACCACGGCCCCGGGTTGGCCGACGGCACGATTACCGTCCCCGACTCCGGCTCGATGGCCGCTGAGGCCCAGGCGGTCCCGCCGCCGTGTCGCCACGACTCGCCGACCCACTCCTCCGACGGTGTCATGTTGAACCGCCACTGCGGGTTCCCCTCGAGGTCGATCGCGTCGAAGAAGCCGCTGACGCCGAACTCGCCGCCGAAGCTGCCTTTCAGCAGCGTGCCGTCGTAGATCAGCGGCGGGAACGAGGAGGTCGACCCCCGCTCGCGCACCCACTGCAGCTCCTCGTGGATGAGGTCCTCGGCGACCTCGCCACGGTAGGCCGCCGCCCCGTTGTAGTACCACTCCGTCTCGCCGGTGTAGCGATCGACCGCCAGCACGCCCAGATCGAGCGTACTCTTGTAGACGGTGTCGCCGTAGACCGCCGGGCCGCGCTCGGCCGGTGGCGCGTCCTCCGAATAGCCCACGGCCGGCTCGTAGTAGTGTTCCCACAGCTTCTCGCCGGTCCGGGCGTTGAGCGCGTAGAGCTGGTCGGCCCCGACCGTCGTGTACATGATCGGCGGATCGCCGTCGACGACCAGCGGCGACCCCTGGAACTCGTGGCTCGGGTTCGGCTCGAGCGCCTGCGGCGGCGCGAGGTCGATTCGCCACTCGAGTTCGAGCTGGTCGACGTTGTCCGGCGTGATGTGTTCCGCCGGGGTGTGGCGTTGGTTCTCGTAGGCCCCGCCGAACAGCAGCCAGTTCGTCTCGTCGTCCGCGGTCCGACTGAGGTCTTCTTGGGTGATTTCGCGCTCGGGAATGGTATCGATATCGCCCTGTGCGACGTGTGATTCGCCCGGTTTCTCGTCCCACGGTGCGTCCGACGGCAGGTCCATGTGTTCGGTATCGAAGGTCATGGGTGACTCACCTCCCGGGGTGCCCGCATCCGATCGTCAATGTGAACCACGTCGTTGCGGAGGAACTCCTGGCCGATGATCGCGATCGCGGCGCTGCCCGTGATCAGCGCCGAGAGCTGTTCGTCGGGGATCTCGCCGCTGGCGAGGTCGCGGGCGGCCGACCCCAACAGGTAGTAGCCGCCGAGCATCGACTTAACGTCCCAGAGCCCGCGGTCGATCATCTCGTCGGTTACCAGCACCTCGTTCTGCCAGAGGAAGTGATCCAGGCCGTCGATCCACAGCAGGGCACCCTCCGCGGCCCGCCGGTGCAGCGGCGCGACGAACTCGTGAACGACCCCGTCCTCGACGGCTTCGGCCGGCGGATAGTCCGGCGTCTTCATCCACCACGAAAGCTGCTCGCGCGAATTGACGATGTTCGTCACCAGCGCCGTCCGCTCGCCCTCGGCGAACCCGACCTCCGCGAGGGTCGCCGGCAGCTCCTCGATGTGGAGCAGCTGTCGGGTCGTCTCCTCGATGTGATCGGGGGTAAACGCCGGCAGGTTCTCCTCCGCGCTCGCGAAGAACCCGACCTCCGCGAGGTGGTCGTTGATCGCCCATGCCGGCGTCGTCAGCTCCTGATAGGCCGACGCCCCCTGCTCGGGTACCCCCATCGACGCCAGCTGGGGCAACAGTTCGAAACTCCCCTCGAGTCCCGTCAGTTCCTCGGCCAACAGCGCGCCGTCCAGCGTGCCGGTCAACCCGGCCCGTACCGCCTCGCCCATCTCGGCGAGACCGCCCGCAGCGCCGCTTGCGACCTCCCCGCGGAGATCGTGGAGCGTCGCACCGGCAACGCCGCCGCCGGCGACGACGCCCAGCGCCTTCAGGAACTCGCGACGGTCCTCGTCGCTTACCTCCCCGTAACTGTATCGCTCTTCAGGTGCAGTTCCATATGCCATGGTACCAGTTAACGAACACCACACTGGCCATTAGAAGCGTTCATAGTTGCATCGTTTGCAACATATTTATTCCGGTGGCCCCGTGGGCTGCATTTACGGACCGAACACCCAGCATATGATGGGGGCCGGCAACCACTGATTAGAACATCGCTCCGAAACGCAATCACTGGTTTCAATATCCGTTGTGGCAGTAATCCCTATCCAGAACCGGGGACGAGTGATAAATAACGCTTCGTCGACGACGGCCCGATTCGGTACGGTCCCACGTTTCCCCCGACACGATCGACGGCGAGGACCAGCCCACGTCGCCGGTCTCACGGGGCGGCGTGAGCCAGCTGTGGCAACTCGTCAGGAGACCGCGGGCCGAAGCCGCCGCTGATCGATGCAATCGGTCCCGGCCGTCGGTCGACCGTTAGCTGTCCCCGTCCGTCTCGAGTTCGAACTGCTCGTTCTCGCTGACGGCGTTGAGGACGATACTGGTACTCGACTGGTTGATGTCGGGATCGGTGATCAACTGCTTGATCTGATCGTTCATGTCGTCGGTGTCTTTGAACTTCCCGATGGCGATCACGTCGTAGTCACCCGTGACCTCGTAGACCGAGATCATCTGGCGGTGGTCTTTCAGCGTCTCCGTGATCTCGGGCAGGGCGTTCCCTTCGGCCTTGAGTTGCATCACGGCGGTCACGTCGTAGCCGACCGCGTCGTAGTCGATCTTCGGCGTATACCCCTCGATCACGCCCTCGTCCTCGAGGTCGGAGAGGTGGTTCGAAACGGTCGTTACGGAGACATCGAGTTCCTCCGCGAGGCTGCGGAGACTCGAGCGGCCGTCGTCGAGCAGTTCGTTTACTAGATCGGAATCCAGATTCTCGTACGTCATTGATTGATCTAAACGGCTTCTTATATTAGGAGTTTACGGATATCAACTTCTATCTCGGGCTTGGGTCGGACTGTTTCGGCACCGACGGTTTCGGCTCACCCCCTGTCCACCTACGGGTCGAAAACGCGACCGTTCCGACGACTCCCGCGGCGCTTCGACGGACAGGAACGCTCTAGTGGCGTCGCTCCTAACGGGTCGGTATGACAGAGCCAGCCAAACCGGTTGTCGGCCGCCTCGAGACGGTCGCAGTCAGCGGCACCGACGCGACCGAAACGGTCGTCGCGAAGGCCGACACCGGGGCGGACCGGACGACGATCGACGAAACCCTCCTCGAGCGGATCGGTAGTACCGGCGCGATCGACGACGTCACCGTCAGGTCCGGCGGCAGCGCCGAGAGTCGCGACATCGTCGCGATCAGCGTCGACGTCCGGAGCGTCGACCGGGGGCCTCGAGTCGTCTTGGCCGACGTGGACGACCGCCAGCCGTACACGGGCGAGGTCCTGCTCGGGAGCGATCTACTGGACGGGTTCTACGTCGATTGCGAACTACAAAACACCACCGTGAACGCCGATTAGCGGGGGTTTCGACGAGTCGCCACACGAGCGGGTACTCCGATCGTCCCGCCGCGGTCCGTGACGGCGTATATGACTCGCGAACGATTTCACGGGCGCGGTTACAGTGGCCGAGACGAACTGCTTTCTATGAGCCTCGTACTCCTGGGTGCGGTCCTCTCGCTTTGTCTGCTCCCGTCGCTTTGCTTTCTCGGTCTCTGGCACGGACTCGGCCGACTGCAACGCAGTTCGCTGATCGAACGCGTCACCGACCGTACAGGGAACGCCGATACGGATCCGGTGGTCACGTGGGGCGATGTTCTCGATGCGTACTCCGACCCCCGGAAACGCCTCTTTGCGGCCACCCCGGGATCGCGACCATCGGTGGCTCGTGACGACCAATGTGCCGTCTGTGCCGCGGCGAACGACCCCGTCGCATCGTACTGTCACAACTGCTTCCGGAAACTCGAGTGAGACGGATTTCCGCTCACGTCTCTGGTCGGAAGTACGTGAACCGTAGCCGGGGCTCGAGGATTACTGATAGGAAAATGCTCCGTCTGGGATTTGAACCACGCCCAGACGTACTCGCTACGCTGTGTGCGACTGGTCTGATTCAAATCAAGGGTCACATTTTCGGCTCACGGATTTGTTCGCCGAAAAGTACTCCGTCTGGGATTTGAACCACGCGAAGACGTTCCTGCTCACTCACTTCGTTCGCTCGCGGGCTGCGACTTCTCTACTTCAAATCCCAGAGCGTGCGCTTCCTTCTTCACTCACTTCGTTCGTTCAGAAGAGTGCTCCGTCTGGGATTTGAACCCAGGTCATCGGCTCGAAAGGCCGAAATGATTGGCCGGACTACACCAACGGAGCGTTCACTGCGTTCGCGCACCGAGCCTCGACGGACTGCGACCGTCTCACCAACGGGAGCGCGTCTCGCAACTCATTGTTGCCGAGGCCTAATGAAAAACGTTCCGTTCCGGGCCGGCAGTGCCACGATATCACGCACGTTGACTCATCAGGGTGCTAACAGCAGCCCGCTCGAGCGACCCGTTTCACCCGCAGGCGGTCGCTGCCGAATCCGCGAATCGGCCCTCGAACTGACCGGCTTCTCAACGCTTTTGATGCCCGGTGTCCATTCCACCGAGCATGAAATACGCCCGCTTTCGCGACCCGGCCGGTGCGGTCCGCCGCGGCGAGTACGAGAACGGCACTGTCCACTTCGGAACGGAAAGCTACGACCTCGAGAGCGACGAAATCGACGTGTTGCCGCCGACGGAGCCGTCGAAGATCGTCTGTATCGGGCGGAACTACGCCGACCACGCGGCGGAACTCGACTCCGAGGTGCCGGATCGACCCTTGCTCTTCCTGAAGCCGCCGAACGCGCTGGCGGCCCACGGCGATACCGTCACCCTGCCCGCGGGCAAGGAACGGATCGACCACGAGGCCGAACTCGGCGTCGTCATCGGCGAACAGTGCCGCCACGTCGCCGAAGCCGACGCGATGGACGTCGTGGAGGGCTTTACCTGCGTCGACGACCTCTCGAACCGCGACGATCAACGACAGGAACAGAACTGGGTCCGCGGGAAGGCCTTCGACGGCGCGGCTCCGATCGGGCCAGTGCTGGCGACCCCCGACGAAGTCCCTGCGGACGCGTCCGTGCAAACCCGCGTCAACGGCGAGTTGAAGCAGGACGGCTCCCGCGAGCAACTCATCTTCCCGATCCCGGAACTGATCGCCGAGATCACGACCTACCTCACCTTGGAGCCCGGCGACGTGATCGCGACGGGCACGCCCGAGGGCGTCGGCCCGCTCTCGGACGGCGACACCGTCGCAATCACGGTCGACGGCGTCGGTACCCTCGAGCATTCGGTCCGGATCCCCTGAACCGGCCCGCCGGAGCCGACAATCGATCGACTAGCCAGCGTCTATCTCCCTTGAGAGAAGCCTTTTCGGATCTCTCGCTCGTGTCTCCGGGCATGACCGTCCGATTCGACGCGGTGACCGTCGACTGGCTCGGCCACGCTACCGTTCGTCTCGAGGGACAGACGGGTGCGGTCGTCTACACCGATCCCGGCCCGGAACGGGTACTGGAGGGGCTCGAGCCACGGGACGGCGACCTGATCCTCGTCTCTCACGGCCACCACTACGATCCCGACGCGATCCGACGGGTCGCCCGGGACGACGCGCTGGTCGTCGTTCACGAGTCGGTCGACGCGAGCGAGAGCGACGGTGTCGACGAGCGGCCGGAAACCCTGCCGTTCGACGTCGAACGCGTCCGTGCCGACGAGTCGTTCGTCCTCGGCCCGCTGGATCTGTTCACGACGCCGGCGTACAACGACCCCGCTGGGCCACATACCGACGCCGACGGGACCGTTCCACATCCCGAGGGGCGGGGCTGTGGTTTCGGCGTGACGATCGACGGGGTCACGGCGTTCTGGCCCGGCGGCACCGACGCCCTCCCGCTCCACGAGTCGCTCGCGATCGACCTCCTGCTCCCGCCGATCGGCGGTTCGGCCACGATGGACCGCCACGAGGCCGCGTCGCTGGCGGGTGAAATCCGCCCCGATCTGGTCCTGCCGGTCCACTACGACGCGGACGGGGCGCTCGCAACCGACGCCGAGGCGTTCGTCGTCGACGTGGCGACCCGCGGCGTCCCGGTCGTCCTCGACGAGTAGGTGCGCCGGCGGCCGTGCTTACACGCCCACTCGAGACCAGGCAAAGAGCGCGACTGCGGCCAGGGCCAGCACGCCGAGTGCGAGCCACTGCCCGACTCCGGAGTCGGCGATCGGGGCGAAGAAGTCGACGAGCCCGGACCCCTGCAGGAGGCCGAGGCCGAGGAGGACCATGGCTCCGATGGCGATCAGCCCGACCGTGATCCCCTCTTTCATCATCCACGCGGTCTCGTCGGCTTCCTGTGCGCCGGAAGTCGTCGGTTCGTCTATCGCGCCCTCGTCGGGGTCGCTGTGCAACGGTCGTTCGTCGTTTTTGTCGTCCGCCATGTCACCGTTCTAGACGGTGAGTGGCCACGCAGACGGGAACCGGTTGTACCTGCAGTCACAGGGCGAGCTACGAGTGTTGGTCCTGTCGGCGTCGAAGGCCCTCGAGACGCAGGCTTAGAGGACGCCCATCTCGCCGAGGCGTTCGGGCAGATAGGTGTCCGTCACGAAGTCCAACCCGCGAGCGGCCAGCGACTGCTGTTCGGATTTCTTCCCGAGATCGAGCTGGAGTTCGATCTGTTCCTCCCAGTAGTCGGTCTGGAACCGCGGGTCCTCGAGTTCGCTCTCGAGGGCGTTGATATCCGAATCCGACAGCGGGTCGGAGGGCAAGTCGTACTCGACGATGTCGGCGGGCTGGATACCGATGAAGTCCGCCTCGGGGGTCGCGAGATACTCCGAGAGGTGGGCGGACTTGATCGAGCCGTAGGCCACTGAGCCGTAGATGCGGTACGACCACGGGTCGCCGTCGGTAAAGACCGTGACCGGCAGGTCGAGTTCGTCGTGGAGCCGCTTGGTGATCCGGCGGGTCGCGCGGGCGGGCTGGCCCTTCAGGTGGACGATCAGCGCGTTGAACTCCTCGTCGAAGCCGTTCTCGACGAGCCGGTCGCGCATCCCGCCGGTCTCGACCGCGAGGATGAAGTCGGCGTCGGAGCCCAGAAACTCGATCGTGTCCGGGTTGTTCGGGATCTGGTAGCCGCCCTCGCCGACGTCTTCCTGACAGTGGATCTCGCGTTCGCCGCGGCGGGTCTGTTCGCGCAGGTGCAACGGCCCCATGATCGTCGCGCCCGACTCCTCGGGGCGCATGTGGAAGTCCTCGCGGGTGACCCCCGAGACGATCTCTAAGTCCTCGACGAGGTTGTTCGACTCGTCCTGGCTCGAGAACTGGGCCTCCTCGTTGTCCCAGCTCTCCGAGAGGTAGTAGAGTTCACGCAGGGTCGAGGAGCGGTCCTCCTCGAGCTGGTCGGCGAGGAACTCGATCGTGTAGACCGCCTTCAGGAGCTTCCGAGCGCCCTGGACCGAGTTGGCCGACCGGGTCGACTCGCGGTCGCCGTAGACCCAGACGTCTTTGTCCTCGTCGTACTCGATGTTGTTCTTCGTCCGCGTCGGCACGGACATGTGGGGGATCTCGCCCAGTTCGAACTGGTCGTAAAACTGCGCGGCGAGATCGATCAACTGCTCTCTGGCTTCCTGGGTATCGTCTGCGCTCATTGGTTTACGGTCAGTTTCTCGCTTTCGACGCCTTTGACGTCCAGATCGAAGGTCGCGTCGTCCGGTACCTCGTACTCGAGGGCCGCTTCGTCGTCGCTCGAGACCTCGGGTTCCCACTTGACGAACCACTCGCCGTCCATCTCGACGACGGTCGCGCCGTCAGAGAGCGCGGTGGGTTCGGCCGAGACGATGTCGGTGATCTCGAGCGATTCGTTGGTACTCGAGTTATTCTCGACAACGACGGAGACGGCCCGCCCGTCGCCGTTTGCCTCGACGTTGCGCTCGACGAGGACGTTGTTCATGATGCGAGCGATCGCGTCGTCGATGTCGGGTTCGTCGCGGTCGGTGACCTCGGCGACTTTCTCGGCCATCTCCGGGAGGATCTTCCCGAGGACGTTCTGTTTCTTCCGGCGCTGTTGCATCGAGCGCCGTTTGTTGAGGTAGCTCTTGAGATCGCGAGCGGCCTCACGGATGGCGAGTTCGATCTCGTCTTCGATCTCGGGGACGTTCGCGACGGCGTCTTTCGACTCGCTGGTGAAGGGGACGTTCGTCGAGGCGACGTGGACCATGATCACGACCGGGCCGTTGGGCAGGCCGGAGCCGCCGGGCTGATCTAACCCGTAGTTGCGCCAGCCGATCGACTTCACTACGTCCGTCGTGGCACAGGCCCCGCGCTGGTAGACCAGCGGGACGCGGTTGGCAAAGCGCATGACCTCGCCGGTGCCCTCCGCGGGGAGGTCGCCGCCGTAGGCGATCCCGGCTTCGACGATGAACGGATCGCCGCCGGAGACGCCCGCGTCGCGGGTCGCCGAAGCGTAGAAGTCCGCGTCGAACTCCTTCTCGAGGCCCGCGGTGATGAGGTCCTCGGAGATCGGCGAGAGACACCGCGTCGGCGGTGCCATGATGTCGGTCGCCCGCATCGCGTCGACGAGGTCGCTGGTGGCGTCGCGGTCGCCGTTCAGCTCCCGCACGAGCGGCGGGTCGTCGGGCACGGTGGCCATCACGTCCCAGATTGCGTCGGTGACGTTCTCGCGGGCCGTCTCGCCGAAGGAGACGTCGTCGTACTCCTCGGTGAGGTCGGCCGCGCGGTCGACGAACGCCCGGAGCCGCGTCCGCGTGAGCCGGTGGCGGACGTTCCCCTCGTCGTCGCCGGCCGCGAGTTCGTCCCCGAACGCGGCCCCGAGCCGGTCGGCGAAGGCGTGGATGGTCTCGTCGTCCTTGCGGGTACTCGTTGCCTCGTCCGCGAGGTCGTAGAGGTCGGCAACCAGTCGCGACTCGTCGTCAGCGCCACCGTCGTCCACCGACTCGGTTTCGACGGCGTCGATCAGCTCGAGCCAGACGGCTTCGACGGCGTTTTCCCGGACGGTGTCGCCGAACGTCGTTCCGTGGTCGTCTTCGACAGCTTCGGCGGCGGACTCGACCGTCTCGAGCAGTTCGTGGTAGGCGATGCGGTCGTAGTCGTCGACCCCGTCGGCGATGGACTGGGCGAACGCGGCCGTCGCCTCGGCACCTTTGTTCGCAGTGGCGTCTTCGACTGCGGCGTGGAGGTCGACGTTCTCGTGACTCGCGGGCGGTCGCCAGCGCATCTCGCGGCCGTAGTGACGATCGCGGAACTCGTCGATGATCGAGTCGGCGGTCTTCTTGCCGACGCGGGTGAACTCCTCCTGAACGAACCCGGAGACGGTCTGGGAGTCCGTCGCCGTCAGCATCTTCATCACCGTCCCGAGTTCGACGCCGTGGGGATGGGGGCGGATCTCCTCGGTCTCTGCGGGGAGCTGGTCGGTCGCGCGCTCGAACTTGAAGTGTTCCTGCGGTTCGCGCAGCTCGAGGCGGGCGTGGGGGTTGACGACCGCCGTGTGCTTGATGTAGTCGTGGAGCTGCTGGCGGGCGCGCATGTTGGCTTCCATCTCGAGTTCGATGCGCGTGCCGTGGGGGCGGTCCCACGTGGTCGTCTCCTCGACGCTGATCTCGGGCTCGTTGTCGTCGGTATCGATGATGAGTTCGAAGTATTCGGCCTCCTCGGAGCCCTGCGTGCGGCTGGTGATCTTCGCGGGCTTGCCGCTGGTCAGTTGCGAGTAGAGGACGGCCGCGGAGATCCCGATCCCCTGCTGGCCACGAGATTGTTCGCGTGCGTGAAAGCGAGAGCCGTAGAGCAGTTTCCCGAATACCTTCGGGAGCGATTCCTTGGTCAGCCCCGGCCCGTTGTCCTCGACGATCAGGCGGTAGTAGTCGCCGGCCTCCTCGATCTCGACGTAGATATCCGGGAGAATTCCCGACTCCTCGGCGGCGTCTAAGGCGTTGTCGACGGCCTCCTTGACGGCCGTGACGAGGCCTCGAGCGCCGCTGTCGAAGCCGAGCATGTGCTTGTTCTTCTCGAAGAACTCGGCGATGGAGATCGACTGCTGGCTCTCGGCCAGCTCCTCGGCGATCCCCGGCTCGTCACCGAGTGTCGACTGGAACGACGTCATCGTCTCCCTGTACTAACGGGGAGGCTAAAAGGTGTGTGCTACCGGAGTGAAAGTGAATCCCCCGCGCGTTTCGTCTCGGTTCGATCCGCGGATACCGCGCGCTAACGGAACGAAACCGCCGTTCAGAAGGTAATAATCTCGTAATCGTCGTCGACCAGCGAGCGGATGCTCGGGTGACCCTCGTTGTCGTCGACCGTGACGACGCCGGCGTCGTTGACGGCGTCCTCGACGCCGAACGCGCCCGCACAGTAGTCACAGGCCGCCGCCTCGTCGCTGACCGACCGGTAGAGGTCGTGGTAGTCGTGGTCTGCGTCTTCCAGTTCGGGAATCCACTGCGTGCCGGCTCCGTCGAAGATGAGGTCGAGGTCGTCGTCGGGGTTCTCGGCGAACTCCCGGGCCGCCTCGAGGCCGTTGACGAGTCGCCCCAGATCGCTGTGAGAGTCGGTGCCTGCCAGAATTACGATTGCTGCGTTCGTCATTACGGAGGACGGTAGGCCAGTGGCCTATAAAAGGGAACGGCGGTCGTGTGCCGTGGACGCAGACCCGTCGGCGGTGGCGAGGGTCAGCCGAGGCGAGGGGTTACGATACCGGGACGGACTGCATTGGAACGGTATCGTCCCGCCGGAATCGGCCTCGGGCGGTCCCTGCCTCGTTGAAATCCTCGGTAGCGGCTCGGAGTGGCGTGCTGAATACAGCGGACGGATTCGAAACGCCGGGAGCGTCACTCGGTCCACCTGATCTCGTACTCGAGTTCGTACCGCTCCTCCCCCGTTTCCGAATCAGTGAGTCGTTCGAGTTCGATTTCGAATCGGGCGGTTTCCGGGACGGTAACGTCTCGGGCTTCCGTTTCGCTTTTCAGCTGGACGGACCCGGATTCGACCTGTTCGGCGGCATCGCGTAGCGCCTCGGAGATTTCGGCTCTCGTCCGCTGTTCCTCGAGTTTGAACAGTTGCTCTTCGGGCATCGATTTTCCTCACGTTCCGGATTCCAATATAGGTGTGGCCCGCTCTCAAACCGCTCGGTGATCGACGGCGTCACCGTGAGGGGAATCGAACGACAGGCGGTCGATCACGCCGCGTCCGGATCCGGCGTCCCCTGAAGCGGCTCGACGCGAAATACGTACTCCGCGTAACTGCCATCGAGATTCGCGGGACTCTCCTCGGTGGCGTGCTCTTGACAGAGAACGGCCTCCGCCTCGACGGCACCGTGTCCGGTCTCCTCCTGATATCGTTCGAGGGCGACAAACGTCGCCCGCTCGGTGCAGCCACGGCGGTGACACTCGGGAAGCGAGTCCGAAGAGTCGTCTTCGCGTCGGTCCTCGTCGTCCGCTTGCCGCTCTCGTCCGCGTTCCGTGTCTGCCATCCCGACACCGTAGGGAAGCAAGCGGCATAATACTGTGGTCGTTCGCGATCTCGGTACCGCGTACGCGCTCCGTAAGTGGCTACTAGAGATCGGCTGTCCCTATCGTAGCGGCGTACCCGCGTGGCAAGTCTCGGGTTCGCCGGGAGTTGCTGACAGAACAGCAATATAGTAGCCACTGAAAGTCATTGCACACCTGATCGCACGATAGCGTCGCGATCAGTGTGTGACTCGTTTCAATGGCTACTATAGGTGTCCGTCTCACTGATCGCGGCTGTGGTCGTGTCCGTGGTCGTGCCCGCCCCGCGTGAACTGCCCCGAAAAGGCCCGCTGGACGACCTCCGAGAGCGCGGGGTGGATGTGGACCGACTGCCGGATGTCCTGGACCGTCCCGGAGCCGGCCGTCATCGCGACGACGACCTCCTGGATCAAGTCCGAGGCGTCCGGCCCGACGATGTGACAGCCGAGAATCTCGCCCTCGAGGTCGATGATCGGCTTGACGAACCCCTCGGCTTTCATCGCCTTCCCGCGGGCGGTATCCTCGTAGCGGTAGGTGCGCGTGGCGTACTCCCGACCCGCCTCCCGCAGTTCCCCCTCGGTCAGCCCGACGCCGGCGACCTCCGGCGAGCCGAAGACGGCGAAGGGCATCGCCGAGTAGTCGACCGGCTCGAGGTCCTCGCCGAACAGGTTCCGCGCGACGGTCCGCGCCTCGTGGTTTGCGTTGTGTTTCAGCAGGTATTCACCGACGATATCGCCCAGCGCCCAGACGCCGTCGGCGGTCGTCCGCAGGTACTCGTCGGTTTCGACGAAGCCGGCGGCATCGGTCTCGATCCCGGCGGCCTCGACGTTCAGCGTGTCGGTGTTGGGGACGCGACCGGCGGCGACGAGCAGTTCGTCGCCGGTGACCGAGACCGTCTCGCCCGGCCCGGTCGTCTCCGCGTCCGCGTCGCCGTCCGACTCGGAGAACGGCCGTGCCTCGACCGTGATCGACTCCCCCGACTGCATTGCCGCGGTGGCCTCGTAGCCCGTGTAGACGTCGAACCGGTCGGCGTAGCGCTCGGTGAACTCGGCGGCGACCTCGTCGTCGGCGTCGGGAAGCAGGTGCGGCCGCCGGCCGACGATCGACACGTCGCTGCCGAAGGTACCGAAGAACTGCCCCAGTTCGGCGGCGATGTAGCCGCCGCCGACGATCACGAGGTGGTCCGGCGGCGACTCGAGTTGGAGCGCCTCGCGGCTGGTGAGGTAGTCGACGGAGTCGATCCCGTCGATCGGCGGGATCGCCGGCCGGGTCCCGGCCGCTACGAGGACGGTCTCGGCGGTGAGACGCTCGCCGTCGTGATCGCCGCCGGCGAGTTCGAGCGTCCGCTTGTCGACGAACCGCCCCTCCGCTTGGTACAGGTCGTGCCGGTCCGACGAGGAGAGGCCGCGCTCGAGCGAGTCGGAGCTGCCGTGGACGTCCGCGGTGACTTCGCGGACGATCTCGGCGACGTCGACGTCCTCGACGGTCGCGTCGATGTGGAACGCGTCGGCCCGCTCGATCGTCTCCAGCACGTCGGCGTGATACAACAACTGCTTCGAGGGGATACAGCCGCGATTCAGACAGGTCCCGCCGAGCCGTCCCTTCTCGACGATTGCGACCGATTGGCCCTGATTCACCGCCGCGTTCGCCACGTCCAGTCCCGATCCCGAACCGATGACCAGAAAGTCGTACTCTTCCATACGTGGGGGACGGCCGCCAACGCAATGAATATCGGGCCGTGTTTCCGCCCGATTCGGTCGGAACCCGTTCCGGTGGTGTCGGAAAATGACTGTGGGCTACCCCTGCGTTACTCCTCGATCGGCGGCCACTCCCAGGCGTCCGCCTCGACCACACCGAGGAGTCGCCGTCGCCGGTCGGTCTGGTCGGCCAGCGCCTCGGCGAAGGCCTCGTCAGAGACTGTCGGGACGTCGTCCTCGCGCAGGCGCTCGAGGTCCGGCGCTCGCGGGACCGACGGCGCGGGGTCGATGAACGAGTCGTCTAAGGTCTCGAGGTAGCTCTGTGCGCTCGAGCGGCCGTTCTCGACGATCGCGGGGTCGAGCCCCTGTCCCTCGGGCATCGCGTACCGGGACAGCATGAGCGCCTCGTCGAGGATCGGGACGGCGACGGCCGAGGCCCGGTCGGCCCGCTCGCTGTGGTAGTAGTGGAGGATCGGGTAGGACTTGTGCTGTTCGGCGAGGGTACTCAGGTCCGCCGCGAGCGACTCGACGGTCAGCTCGAGCCCGCGGAAGTCCTCGCCGTTCCAGCCGGTTCGGAGGAACGCCTCGCTGCGGTCGCCCAACCCCGTCACGGTGCTGGCGAAGGAGCGTTTGTCGGCGACGGCACCGAGGACGGTCAGCACGTAGGAGACGCCGAGCGTGACGAAGGCCATGCCGGAGGCCGTCGTGAACGCGCTGGCGACCTCCCAGACGTTGCCGCCGTAAACGGGCGTGTAGTCGCCGTTTCCGTCCGTGAACATCGTGTAGGCGACGTAGTAGAACCGACCCCACCAGTCGGCGGGGCCGCCGGTCCGGCTGTCGACGACGGCGAGGGGCTCGCTCGCGAAGATGATCGTCCAGCCGACCCAGATCAGCCCGATCCACGTCGCGAGCGTGAGCATCAGAATGAGGGGGCCGGCGAGGCTGAGCGCGCGGTTGCGGTCCCCCGTCGCGGCGCGCAGCCCCTTCCAGACCCCCGTCGTGAGTCGGCCCGACACGGGGCCGGAGCCGCCGTCGACCCACAGCGTCGTCCAGACGATGTCGACGATGCCGGTGACGAGGATGACGATCCCGACGGCGAGATAGACCGGGTTCATTCGACGACCGCCCGCTGCTCGAGGGCCTCGGCCAGCACCTGTGCGATCTCCGCGTTGGTCTCGGGGCTGTAGTGGCCGCCCTCGCCGCGCTCGACGTACAGCGACTCGACGTCGCCGTCATCGGGCGAGAGGTGGGTCGCCATGTCGATCGTCGTCAGGTCATCGTAGCGCTCGTCGAGTCGCTCGAGCAGGTCGCCGTAGATCGGGCCGTGTTCGGCCTCGTAGGTGGCGTACCGGAGCTGTTGGACCATCACGAACGTCGGCTCGAAGTCCCGCTTGTCCGCGTAGTCGACGAACTCCGCGATGAGCGCGTCGAAGAGGGCCTCGTGGGTGTCGAACAGTCGCTCGTGGTACCGCACGCGGGGCCGCTCCAGGCGGAGCGCCGACTGTGTCTGGGCCAGATCGAAGTCGATTCCCGGGATCGAGCGGCCGAGCCGCCGCTCGAGGTCCTTGCCGGCCGTGTACGCCGCGTAGCGGACGTGTTCGTTCTTCGCGAGGAAGTCAGCGGTGTAAGGACGGGTCGCGAAATGGGGCTCGAACCAGTGGTCGTAGTGGAAGTCGTACTCTCGGAGGAAATCCGCCTTGGACTCGAGATCGAGCAACTCCTCCTTCTCGTCGACGGGGCTCTCGATCCGCTCTAATTCGCCGTCTTCCAGCACGTACCGGGGCTTGACCGCTAAGATATTGCCGAACTCCTGGTAGTGTTTCCAGACCGAGAGGATGCGGGCGATCGAGGAGGCGGTGACGACCATGCAGACGTGGTCGGTCGGGTCCTCGGGGTACTGCCGTTTGAGCCGCATCAGGGCCTGATCGAGGCCGTAATTCCCGCCGCCGTAGTTGGCGACGTGAGTGTCGAGTTCCTGGGCGAGGTAGTGCTGAAAGGTCTCGTCGTCGTCGACCTCCCGGCAGAAACAGTAGGAATCGCCGTAGGTCGAGACCGTCAGCTCGGCGTCGGAATCGCGCTCTTTGGCGGGACAGACCCGGCTCGCGTACTCGTCGGTCGAGTAAGTGACGACGGAACGGACCTCCTCGCCGGGGAGGTGGTCACCGGTGTCTTTCTGTTTCTCCCGGTTCGGCTGGGGACACCAGCCCAGTTCGGAGTCGAAACTGCTGAACTTCCCCAGTAACCCCCGGTCGATCTCGGGGAACTCTTCGGTGGCGACCGAGGGGATCCGCTCGAGCGCTCGGTACGACACGACCTCGAGAACGACCGCGACGCCGACCACCGCGAGGGCGATCGCGACGAACGGAAGCATGGACGTATCGTACCGGAACGGGCGGTAAGTGGGTTGGGCCGGACAATGCCACTTTCAGGTCGCCGTGGGTCGTACGTCGACGGCTCGGCGTCGGTTTCGGATCCGGACGACGCTGTAAGTCCCCAGCGCGGTGGCGAGCAGTCCGGCGACGACGTCGATCCAGAAGCCGGGTTCGCTCGCCGTCTCGACGCCGCCACTGCCGGCACCCAGCAGGAACGTGGTGGCGACGAGCCAGAGGCCGACGAGCGCCGCGAGGACCGCGACGCCCATGCTCCCGAACGCCCCGTTCGTGCGGCGGACGTAGTTGTACGCGCCGGCGATCGACAGGGTCGCGCCGACGAAGACATCGTTCCAGAACTGGCCCGCGGCCAGTTCGAGGACGAACGCCTGCCCGAGGACCGCGAGCCCGACCAGGGCGATCGCCGCCGACAGCCACGTTCCGCGTTCGGCCCGGTTTGGTTCGAACGGCGTTTTGTCCCCGCCGGTCACCCCGTCGTCCCCGCGGTTGTCGTGTTCGCCGGTCCCGTCCTCGCGCCACGGGGTGTCGGGGTTCTCGGTACCGTCGTACTCGCTCATGGCCTCGAGATCCACGCCTCGGCGAAAAGAGGCCGCTGCCCGTGTATGCAGGCCGGACCGGTTCGAGGCCAGCGCCGTCAGAGCAGCCCGGCGATCGAGCGAACGAGCGACTCGGCGGTCACGAGCGACGTCAGGAACATCGCGACCACGGCCGCAAAGAAGATCGCCTGCTCGAGTCGGCTCGGCTCGAAGTAGCGCTTGATCGCCGCGAACAGTGCAAGCGCCGTGATCGGCAGCCCGACGACGCCGTTGACGGCGGGCATGAGCAGCGCCAGCCTGACCGGCGTGAACTCGGTGAAGGCGAGGATCGGGATCGCGAGGGCGACCGAGAGGGCGATCAGGAAGTGGACGGTCCGGCGGAAGTGCAGGTCACCGAAGTGGGTCGTGAGTTCGTACGACTGGGGGACCATGAAGCCGGCGGCGAACAGCGTGCCGGTCGCGCTCGTGAAGGAGGCGGCACCGACCGCGAGGACGAACACCCCGAGTACCCACGGGCCGATCATGTCGATCAGCGGTTCCGCGGGGGCAGTCAGGGTGAGTGTCCCGTCGGGGACGGCCATCGCCGCCGCGATGACGACCGTCGCGCTGAGCGCGACGACGGCCGCCAGTCCGACGGTGTGATCTTTGCGGTAGCGGGAGACGTTCGTCCAGTCTTTCTCGTGTTGCATGCTCGTCTGGATGAAGAAGTTCGGATAGTAGACGGTCGTCCCCATCAGCGCGATGATCATCGTGAGATAGTTCAGATCGCCGGATATCGTCGGAACGAACCCCATCGCGACGCCGCCAAGCGAGGGCTGGAGGTTCGCGACGATGACTAGATACGAGGCGAAGATCGCGAGAACGAGCGTCGCGATGACGCCCTCGATGCGGCTGTACACCCGGAGTTCAACGAGCGAGATGCCCAGCGCCGCCATGAGGATGATCCCTACATATACGTTCGACAGTGGGGTCAGAAAGACCAGTGCTGCTCCCGCGAGCGCGTAGTTCGCTACGCTCCAGAACTGCATGATGAACGCGATTCCGAGCGCGAACGGTTTCGCCGCCGTCGGACCGATCACGTCCCTGATATAGTCCATGAGCGGTTCGTCCTTCGCCGCGAGGCGGGCCGACATCTCGTGCATCGTCAGCCCGACGCCGAGTGCCAGCGGCAGGACCCACAACAGGCCGAACCCGAAACTGACACCCGCCTGTGTCAGAATGTAGACGGACCCGGCTCCGAAAATGTTCGCCGCGAAGAGGAGACCGAGCCCGTACTGGTGAATTGTTTGTTTAGCCTTTTCGACAGGAACGTCGACCACGGTGCTGTGTTCTTCCATGTGTGGGACTGCTCCGAAAACCGGCAGACGCGTTGGCCGCTCGAGCCCGTCCGGCCGCATCGACTCGTGGCCGGACGAATTGCACCTGTGTACTGTCGCACGGAATGCTGTACCCGAAGCAACGATTGGGATCCGGTTGAGCGGAAAGCTTGAGATAGCAGCCCACCCCTCGCAAAGCCGACTCGAGTAATCCGATGTTCACCGATTCGTGACGGATCGACCCAGCGTGACGACCTCGAGGGCGTCGGGCTCGGAGCGGCAGTGATCGCCGACACCGACCGATCAGCCCGCCGACCCGATCGAGACGTCGTCTCTCGAGAGTCGGCCGACGCCGCCGATCGGTCCCGTCTCGGGCCGCCCCCCTCGAGTCCCTGCTGGCACCACTTTCTTGGGAGTCCGGGTCGAAGCGGCCGATACAGGCCAAGTTGCCTTCAGAAGAAGGCCTATATATTTCTATCCCTTACCACAGGTGAAGACCAAATGCAAGGACAATCCCAACAGCAGGCCTACGACCGGGGTATCACCATCTTCTCCCCGGACGGACGCCTCTATCAAGTCGAGTACGCCCGCGAGGCCGTCAAACGCGGCACCGCGAGCGTCGGCGTTCGAACGCCCGACGGCGTCGTCCTCGCCGCGAACCGCCAGATCAGCTCGCCGCTCATGGAGCGCTCGAGCGTCGAGAAGATCCACAAGGCAGACGACCACGTCGGCGTCGCAAGCGCCGGCCACGTCGCCGACGCGCGCCAGCTGATCGACCTCGCACGGCGACGCGCACAGGGCGAACAGCTCCGCTACGGTCAGGAGATCGGCGTCGAGACGCTGACTCGATCGATCACCGATCACATCCAGGAGTACACCCAGACCGGCGGCGCACGGCCGTTCGGGGTCGCGCTGCTGGTCGGCGGCGTCGAGGACGGCCAGCCGCGGCTGTTCGAGACCGACCCCTCCGGCACCGACTACGAGTGGCAGGCCGCCGCCGTCGGCGGCGACCGCGACGTCATCCAGGGCTACCTCGAGGAGGAGTACCGCGAGGATCTGGACATCGACGCCGGCATCGAACTCGCCATCAGCGCGCTCAACGAGCCCGAAGAGGAGTCCGTCGCGGCCGAAGCGGTCGACGTCGCGACGATCACGACCGAGGACGAGTCGTTCAGTACGGTCGACGACGAGCGCCTCGAGTCGATCGTCGCGGAGATCGACACGGAGGAAAGCGATGAATAACCCGCTCTCGCAGGGCAACGGCGACCCCTCGCCGTACGAGCCCGAACTGGGGTCGCTGCCGAACGGCGGAGCGGCCGGCACCGACGACGAGACGGTCAACAAGACCGGGACGACGACCATCGGCATCACGACCGACGAGGGTGTCGTCATCGCGACGGACATGCGCGCCAGCCTCGGCGGCCGGTTCGTCTCGAACAAGAACGTCCAGAAGGTCGAGCAGATCCACCCGACCGGCGCACTGACGCTGGTCGGCTCCGTCGGCGGCGCGCAGTCGTTCATCTCGACGCTGCGAGCCGAGGTCAACCTCTATGAATCCCGGCGCGACGAGCCGATGCCGATCGAGGCGCTGGCGACGCTCGCGGGTAACTTCGCCCGGGGCGGCCCGTTCCGGGCGATCAACCCCATCCTCGGCGGCGTCGACAGCGAGGGCAGCCACGTCTACAGCATCGACCCCGCCGGCGGTGTCATGGCCGACGACTACACCGTCACCGGCTCCGGGATGCAACTGGCCTACGGCCTCCTCGAGCAGGAGTACGAGGACGACCTCTCGCTCGCGGACGCGAAGTCCGTCGCGGCCCGCGCGATCAAAAGCGCCGTCGAGCGCGACACCGGCTCGGGCAACGGCGTCTTCCTCGCGGAAGTCACCGGCGAGGGCGTCGACATTCAGGGCCACGAGGAGTTCGACGCGGTCATCTAAGCCGCTTCGACGGTCGTTTCGGGTTCGCCGCCGCGATTCACCGGATCCGCGCTCGCGCGCGTACACGTGACTTTTATTAGGGCCGGACCGCTATCCGAAAGCAGGTTTTACATGTCCCAGGAAAGCGAGTACGGAGCCGGGCAGATTCAGGTCTTAGAGGGCCTGGAGGCTGTACGAAAGCGACCGGCGATGTACATCGGCTCTACCGATTCTCGAGGACTCCACCATCTGGTCTACGAAGTGGTGGACAACTCGATCGACGAGGCGCTGGCCGGCCACTGCGACGATATCACCGTCTCCATCCACGAGGACGGCTCGGTGAGCGTCGCCGACGACGGCCGCGGCATCCCCGTCGACACACACGAGGAGTACGACCGCCCTGCACTCGAGGTCATTCTGACCGTCCTCCACGCCGGGGGCAAGTTCGACAACAAGTCCTACCAGGTCTCCGGCGGCCTCCACGGCGTCGGCGTCTCCGTCGTCAACGCCCTCTCCGAACGACTCGAGGCCGAAGTCAAACGCGACGGCGGCGTCTTCCGCCACGCGTTCGAAGGCGGCGAACCCGTCGGCGACATGGAGCGGGTCCGCGATATGGAGCCCGACGAGGAGACCGGCACGCAGATCCAGTTCTGGCCCGATACGGGCATCTTCGAGACTGGCGAGATGTCCTTCTCGACGCTCTCGAACCGACTCCGCGAGCTGGCCTTCCTCAACTCGGGCGTCCGTATCACGCTCCGCGACGAGCGCGAGGAGACCGACGACGGCGACGTGGTCACCGAGACCTACGAGTACGACGGCGGCATCCGCGAGTTCGTCGAGTACCTGAACGAGACGCGCTCGGCGATGCACGAGGACGTCATCTACTTCGAGGACGAGGAACAGAGCATCCAGATCGAGGTCGCGATGCAGGCCACCGAGGAACTGCAGGGCTCGATCCACGCCTTCGCGAACAACATCAACACCCGCGAGGGCGGGACCCACCTCACCGGCTTCAAGACCGCCCTGACGCGGTGTGTCAACGACTACGCCAACGAGAACGACCTCCTCTCGGACCTCGATAACAACCTCACGGGCGAGGACATCCGCGAGGGGCTGACGGCGGTCATCTCGATCAAACACCCCGATCCCCAGTTCGAGGGCCAGACGAAGACCAAACTCGGCAATAGCGAAGTCCGAGGGATCGTCGAGAGCGCGATGCACGAGGGGCTTGGTACCTACTTCGAAGAACACCCCGACACCGCCGAGTCGATCGTCAACAAGGCCGTCGAGGCCGCCAAGGCCCGCATGGCCGCCCAGAAGGCCGAGGAACTCACGCGGCGCAAGTCCGCCCTCGAGTCCACGTCGCTGCCCGGGAAACTGGCCGACTGCCAGACCAAAGACCCGGAGGAGGCCGAACTGTTCATCGCTGAGGGAGACTCCGCCGGCGGCAGCGCGAAACAGGCCCGCAACCCCGACTTTCAGGCCATCCTGCCGATCAAAGGGAAGATCCTCAACGTCGAGAAACACCGGCTCGATCGCATCCTCGAGAACGACGAGATCCGGAACATGATCACCGCCATCGGCGCGGGGATCGGCGACGAGTTCGACATCGAGGACGTCCGGTACAAGAAGATCATCATGGCGACCGACGCCGACGTCGACGGGGCTCACATCCGGACGCTCCTGCTGACGTTTTTCTACCGGCACATGCGCCCGCTGCTCGAGGGTGGCTACGTCTACGCGACCCAGCCGCCGCTCTATCGCATCCGCTATCGCGGCGAGACCTACGACGCGATGACGGAGGCCGAACGCGACGAGATCGTCGCGGAGAAATGCGACGGTAACCCCTCGCAGGTCCAGCGGTTCAAGGGCTTAGGCGAGATGAACCCACAACAGCTCTGGGATACGACGATGGACCCGGACAACCGCATCCTCAAGCAGATCACGATCGAGGACGCGGCCGCGGCGGACAAGATGTTCTCCGTCCTGATGGGCGACGCCGTCGAACCCCGCAAGCAGTTCATCAAGGAACACGCGCCGGAAGCCGAGTGGATCGACATCTAGACCCGAACTTTTACCCTGCGTGCGGTCGCTTCGCGACCGCACTCGGTAAAACTTCGATGAAAAGCACTCCTCCCTCCCCGCCGCGCGGTAAGCCGCGCTCCGGGTCGGTCGTCGGCCCGCTCGAGCGTCCGCAGAGCGGACGCTCTCACGGATGCAGTGCTTGTAAGCTGACCGGATACCACCACGAAACCAAATGAAGACATGAGTTCAGACGTACCCGATCCGACTGATATCGAGGCGCGAGCGGTAGAGAACGTCCGCATCGAGGACGAAATGGAGCAGAGCTACATCGACTACGCGATGTCCGTCATCGCGGGCCGTGCGCTCCCCCGCGTCGAGGACGGCCTGAAACCCGTCCACCGGCGCATCCTCTATGCGATGCACGAGATGGGGGTCTCGAGCGGCTCGTCCCACCGGAAGTCCTCCTCGATCGTCGGGGAGACGATGGGTGACTACCACCCCCACGGCGACAGCCCGATCTACGACGCAATGGTTCGGATGTCCCAGGACTTCTCGATGCGCTATCCGCTGGTCGACGGCCAGGGCAACTTCGGCTCGATGGACGGTGATCCGCCGGCCGCACAGCGATACACCGAGGCCCGGATGTCGCCCATCTCCGAGGAGTTGCTCGCGGACATCGAGAAAGACACCGTCGACTTCTCCGCGAACTACGACGACCGCCTGCAGGAACCCGACGTCCTGCCGGCGGCGTTCCCGAACCTACTCGTCAACGGGTCCTCCGGGATCGCGGTCGGGATGTCGACGAACATCCCGCCGCACAATCTCGGCGAGGTGATCGACGCGACGATCGAACTGATCGACGACCCCGACGCGACGGTCGAAGACCTGATGGAACACGTCAAGGGCCCCGACTTCCCGACCGGCGCGAACATCGTCGGGCGCGACGCGATCTACTCCGCCTACAAGACCGGGCGTGGCCGCCTCCGCGTCCGGGCCGAGTTCGAGGTCGAGGAGTGGAAGAACGGGCGTGAGCGGATCGTCATCACCGAACTCCCGTTCCAGGCCAACAAGGCCCGCCTCGTCGAGCGCATCGCCGACGACGTCAACGAGGGCGAGATCGACGGGATCTCCGACCTGCGCGACGAGTCCGACCGCGACGGCGTCCGGATCGTCGTCGAACTCAACCGCGGGGCAAACGCCGAGGTCGTCAAGAACAAACTGCTCGAGAACCATCTCGAGAAGACCTTCGGCGTCATCAACCTCGCGCTGGTCGACGGCCAGCCGCGGGTCCTCTCGCTCAAGGAGACGTTAGAGGAGTACGTCGCCCACCGCCGCGAGGTCGTCCGCCGGCGCAGCGAGTACGACCTCGCGGAGGCCGAGGACCGCGCCCACATCCTCGAGGGGCGGCTGACGGCCGTCGAGAACGCCGAGGACGTGGTCGAGCTGATCCAGAACAGCGAGACGCGGTCGGACGCAAAGGAGAACCTCCAGGACGCCTACGACTTCTCCGCGGACCAGGCCGACCACATCGTCCGGATGCAACTGGGGAGTCTCACCTCGATGGAGGCCGCCGAGATCAACGAGGAGTACGAGGAGGTCCAGGCCGAGATCGAGCGCCTGACCGCCATCCTCGAGAGCGAGGCCGAACTGCTTGCGGTCATCAAAGACGAACTCCGCGAGATCAAAGCCGAGTACGCCGACGACCGCCGGACCTCGATTGTCGAGGACGAGGGGACGGTCACCCATGAGGACCTCATCCCCGAGGAGGAGGTCGTCGTCGTCATGACCGAAGACGACTACGTCAAGCGGATGCCGATCGACCAGTTCGACCCCCAGGGCCGGGGTGGCAAGGGCATCATCGGCGCGGACGTCAAGGAAGACGACCGCGTCGCGACGGTCTTCCGGGCTAACACCCACGACTACCTGCTCTGCTTTACGAATCAGGGCGAGGTCTACCGGCTCAAGACCTACGAGATCCCCGAGATGGGCCGGACGGCCCGCGGGAAATCGGCGGTCAACATCCTCGATCTCGACCCCGGCGAGGACATCACAGCCATCGTCGACACCGACGCCCTCGAGGACGACGAGTACGTGACCATGGCCACCCGGAACGGCTACGTCAAACGCACCGCCGGCGAGGCGTTCGACAACATCCGCTCGACGGGGATCATCGCCGCCGATCTCGAGGCGGGCGACGAACTCGTCGACGTCGAGGTCACCGACGGCTCGCAGGACCTGGTCATCGCGACCGAGGGCGGGATGACGATCCGCTTCGACGAGGACGAGGTCCGCGCGATGGGACGGAACGCCCGCGGTGTCAACGGCATCAAACTGCAGGACGGCGACGCCGTGGCGGGACTTGTCGCGACCGACGAAGGCGACGAGCAGGCGCTGCTGACAGTGACCGAGAACGGCTACGGCAAGCGGACGCCGCTTTCGGAGTACAGCACGCAGTCGCGGTACGGCAAGGGCCTGATCGACATCAAGACCGGCGAGCGAAACGGGCCCGTGACGGCCGTCAAAGCCGTCTCCGACGACGACCAGCTCGTGCTGATGAGCGAACGCGGGCAGATCGTTCGGACCCGCGTCGACGAGATTTCGACCGTCAGCCGGAACACGATGGGCGTGATCGTCATGGACGTCGAGGAGGGCGACGCAGTCGCTGCGGTCGACGACATCCCAGCAGCCGCCGCCGAAACCGGCGACGAACCGGTCGACGCGACGGACTGAGCCGGCCGCGCCTCGGCGCTGCTCGAGCGGGCGAAAAACGCTGTTTTCGAACCGATACGGCGGAGAGAGCAGACGCTAGATGGACGGAGAGACGGCGGTCGAGTGCCGATCAGTGGGCCGGTTCCTCGGCGGGCGCGACCATGTCGTCGATCCGCAGGATCAGGATGTTGTTCGTGTCGTCCTTGCCGTCGACTGTTCCCTCGATCAGCAGCTTCGAGAGCGGCGTCGGACCGACGGTGACCGAATCGTCCTCGTGGATGTCGCTCAGCGTCCCCTGAATGTGGATCTCGGCCCGGCAGAGTTCGGGGTGGTGAACGCTCGAGAGGTCGATTTCCTCGATGATGGTGGCGTCGACTGGTTCGCCCTCGTGTTGCATCGGGACCGCGGCGGGCTCGTCCATCTGCTGGATCTCGAGTGCCTCGTAGGCGGCTGCAGTGGGCTTGTAGCCACCTTTCGGCCCCGGTACACCCTCGACGAGCTGGAGGGCTTTGAGACTCTGCATCTGGTTACGGATCGTGCCGGGGTTACGGTCGACTTGTTCCGCGATGTCCTCGCCTTTGATGGCATCTTCGGACTCTTTGTGGAGGTTCGTGAGCGCGCGGAGGATTTTCTTCTGGCTGGGTGTGAGTTCGATGGATGACATAGGTATTTATTCGTATTTGGTTTCCTTAAACCCGGCGGGTGAGTCCGTCGGATTCGTGGGGGAACGTGACGTTTGCACGGGGGACGTGAAGATGTTTCTTTTCGTTCCGCGACGGAAACTAGGTGTCCGTTGGCACGATTCACTGGGAGTCAAACGCTTGCGAACTATCCGGATCCGGCTCTGCCGGGGTCACGACGCGGACGTGGTGTGCGACCGTTTCGGGCAGCGATACCGGCTCCTCGCTCTCGCTCGAGCGAGCAGTCACCATGCCGAAGGGGGCGACCTCGAGAATCTCGAGTTCGACGCCGGGTTCGACGCCGCGGTCAGCGAGATAGGAGAGAACCTCGGGGTCGCGGTCGGCAACCTCCGCGACGGTGACGACCGCCCCCTCATCGAACTCGGAGATAGCCTTGCCTGCGGGCCGCTCGGGCGGCTCGAGGTCGGCGCCCGGGATCGGCGAGCCGTGGGGATCGACCGTGGGCTCGCCCAGCGCGTCGGCGACGCGGGCCTCGAAATCCTCGCTGATGTGGTGTTCGAGTCGGTCGGCCTCGGCGTGGACCTCCGACCAGTCGTAGTCGAGATGCTCGGTGAGGTAGGCCTCGAGCAGGCGGTGGTGGCGAACGATCTCGAGGGCGACCGTCTCGCCCTCGTCGGTCAGCGTGACGCCGCGGTACTTCTCGCGGTCGACGAGTTCCCGTTCCTCGAGCTTGTCGAGCATGCTGGTGACCGTCGGCGACGTGACGTCTAACTCCCCGGCGATCTCGGACGTGCGGATCCGCTCGTCGGTCCCGCGTTGGAGCTGGTAGATCGCCTTGAGGTAGTCCTCCATCACGTCGCTCAGCATCATGCTGTCCCGGAATTAGACGGGTCTAACCCTAAACCTGTCGCCCCCGAGAACGCCGCGGGATCGCCACGACCAAGCCGGTCGACCCTCTATCGTGGATATGGACCGAACCGTCAGGATCATTGGCGCGCCGATGGACTACGGGGCGAACCGCCGGGGGGTCGACATGGGACCGTCCGCGATCCGGTACGCGGATCTGGCCGACCGACTCGCCGAGGCGGACGTCGAACCCGTCGACGACGGCGACCTGACGATGCCCCGAGCAGAAGAACGGGATCCGGACGCCGACCAGCCCACCGACGGGAACGCGAAGTTCCTCCGGGAGGTCGAAGACGTCTGTCGGCGAGTGAGCGACCGCGTCGCGGCGACGCTCGCGGACGGGGAGTTCCCCCTCGTTCTCGGTGGCGACCACTCGGTTGCGATCGGCTCACTGGCGGGATCGGCACGCGAGGCCGACCTCGGCGCGATCTGGTTCGACGCCCATGCCGACATCAATACGCCCGAGACCTCGCCCAGCGGCAACGTCCACGGGATGCCGCTGGCCGCGGCGCTTGGCCACGGGTCGTTCGGCGAGACGGAGTGGGCTCCCGCCCCCCGGCTCCGGGCGTCTTCGATCGCGTACGTCGGTCTCCGGAGCATCGACGATCGCGAACGCGAACTGCTCCGGGAGAGCGAACTGACCGTCTTTACCATGTCCGACATCGATCAGCGGGGCGTCTCGTCCGTCGTCGAGGACGCGCTCGCTGTCGCAACCGACGGGACCGACGGCGTCCACGTCAGTCTCGACCTCGACTGGCTCGATCCCAAGACCGCGCCCGGCGTCGGCACTCCCGTCCGCGGCGGCGTCACCTACCGGGAGGCCCACGCCGCCCTCGAGGCCCTCTCGCGGCGCGACCGCGCGGACGACGTCCTCAGATCGATGGACGTCGTCGAGGTCAATCCGATCCTGGACGAGGGCAACGAGACGGCGACGCTGGCAGCCGAACTGACCGCGAGTACGTTCGGCAAGCGCATCTTCTGACCGACCAGTCGTCGACGCCCGCTCTACGAAACGAGACGTTTGTCAACATTGTTCGTGGAGCAACCGGTTTCAACAGCTTTGTATCATAGTGTTTCTCAGTATGCCGTATGACTGAGAACGTCGTCGTGCTCGGAGCCGGCTACGCCGGAACCGGTGCGATCACGAAGCTCCAATCCGAACTCGGGGGCAACGCGCGACTGACCTGGATCGCCGATGTCGACTATCACCTCGTTCTCCACGAATCCCACCGCGTCATCCGCGATCCCAGCGTCCGATCGGACATCACCTTCCCCGTCGAGGAGATCGCCGACCCCGCGACCCGCTTCATTCAGGACGAGGTCGTCGGCCTCGACGTCGACGAGCAGGTCGTCGAACTCGAAGACACCGACGACGTCGAGTACGACTACGTTCTCGTCGGACTGGGCAGCCAGACTGCCTACTACGGCATCCCCGGCCTCGAGGAACACTCCCTGACCCTGAAGAGCTTGGACGACGCGCTGGAGATCCACGAAGCGGTCACAGAGGCCAGCCAGGAGGCGACCCGCGGCGAGCCCGCACAGGTCGTCATCGGCGGTGCCGGCCTCTCGGGTATCCAGACCGCCGGCGAGATCGCCGAGTTCCGCGACGAACACCGCGCGCCGATCGAGATCCACCTCGTCGAGGCGCTCGAGGAGATCTTCCCCGGCAACGACCCCGAGATCCAGCAGGCCCTGCGGGACCTCCTTGAGGACGCCGGCGTCCACATCCACACCGACGACCCGATCACCGAAGCCACCGCAGACCACATCGAGTTCGACGAGGGCGAACCCCTCGATCACGACGTCCTCGTCTGGACCGGCGGCATTACGGGTCGCGACGCGATGGACGACGCCGACCTCGAGAAGGAACACAACCGCGTCAACGCGAGCGCGAACTTCCAGACCTCGGACGAGCGCGTCTTCGCCATCGGCGACTCGGCGATCATCGATCAGGGCGACCAGCCCGCACCGCCGACGGCACAGGCCGCCTGGCAGGCCGCCGAAGTCGCCGGCGAGAACATCGCCCGCGCGATCCAGAACCGCCCGCTGAAGACCTGGGAACACGAGGACAAGGGGACCGTCATCTCCGTCGGTGACGAAGCCGTCGCCCACGAGGTCAAGCCCGCATTCGGCATCTCCCTGCCCGTCGACACCTTCGGCGGCATCCCGGCCAAGAACCTGAAGAAGATGATCGCCGCCCGCTGGATCGCCGACATCACCTCCTGGAACGAGGCCCGCAAGTCCTGGTCGTCGTTGTAGCTCGGTTTTGACGCCCCGACTTCGAGAGTCCGTTTTCTTGCCCGCTCGAGCGAGTACGCCCTAGTCCGGCCGTTCGTCTGTCGATCCGTCACCGGTCGCCTCGCCCATCGGTTCCGCGGGGACGCCCGCGACCGTCGTCCCCGGCGGCACGTCGCGGGTCACCAGCGAGTTCGCCGCCACCCGAGCGCCCGCTCCGATCTCGACGCCGGGCAACACGATTGCACCCGCGCCGATCATCGCCCGCTCGCCGACAACGACCTCGCCGGTCCGGTACTCCTCGAAGAGGAACTCGTGACAGAGGATCGTCGCGTCGTAACCGACGATCGCGTCGGCCTCGACGGTGATCAGGTCCGGCCAGAAAACGTCCGGCGTGGCCTCGAGCCCCCACGAGACTCCCTCGCCGACCGTGACGCCGATCCGACGCAGGAGCCAGCGCTTGAGTTTGAGACTCGGCGAGATCCGGACCAGCCAGACGACGACGTAGTTGATCGCGACCCGGAGCGGGTTGCGGGCGGCCGTCCAGTGGGCCAGCGAGTTGCGCGGCCCGGGCGTCGCGTGGCGTTCGACGCGCTCGTGTCGTGGCGTCGTATCGTCGGAACCCGTCACTGGATCGCGGTTTCGAGCCGTTGGCACATGAAACCGAGCGATGCGGAACCGCGTGTGACTATCGCTAGGTGCCCAACTAGTAAGGGGATACTGCTGTTGCGCTCCGAACTGACCCACCGCTATGTCCCGTTCCCGACAGACCGCCCTCGAGACCGAGACCATCTACGCACTGCTCGCGGACGAAACACACCGGACCGTCCTCGAGGCGCTTCGGGCGGGCGAGCCGGCGTCGCCCGACGAACTCGGTCGTCGCCTCGCCGCGTCGGATCGCTCCCTCGAAGAGAGTTCCGCCGGATGGACTGATCGTCGTGCGGTCACCGTCGAACTGATCCACTACTACCTGCCGAAACTCGACGATCACGACGTCGTCGAGTACGACCGGTCGGACGCGACGGTCACGACCGGATCGAACGTCGACGACATTGCACCGTTTCTCGACGGGATCGAAAGGGTCTCGTCCTGACGGCAGAAGTCGATTCCCCGGCGGCCGCTGTCTACGGCTGCCGAGGGTGATCCGGGTTCCAGCGGTCGCGTTCCGCGGCCGTCCGCGCGCCCGGAACCCCGACCAGGTCCCGAAAGGCCGACCCCGAGCGGGCACAGCGATAGGCCGGTTTGTACATCATGTTCTCGCCGCCGGCCCGGACGTTCCACTGCGAAGCGATCTCCTCGCGGAGGTAGTACTGTGCCCGCTCGTTGCCCGGCTTGACGTAGTAGTCGCTGAGCCGGATCGGATCCCGCTCGAAGAGCCCGCCGGGTTCGCGGCCGTCGACGATCACGACCGGCTTCTCGAGGTAGAGATCCCCGTTCTGTGCGCGTTTCGCGTGGGCATTCTCGGGATGGGCGTCGAGGATCGCCGCCCGCTCGGCCGGCGGCGTCTCCGGGCCGACGACGGCCACCTCGTCGACGGTGAAGTACCCGATCAGATAGCGGTGCGCGCGGTCGCCGTCGGGGCGTCGCAGGCCGGCGTAGAACCCGACGACGTCGCCCGGCTCGAGCGCGCGTAACCGCGAGACGTAGCCGCTGGTCCGGTGTTCGCCGTAGGTCAGCGCCGCGAAGTTGGGGTCACGATGGAGCGGCCAGGACTCGAGGGCGTCGCCGGCGACGGTCTCGGTCCCGTCGTGGACCGGCTGTGGCGTGATGCGGGTCGTCAAGTCCGCGGCGACGCCGTCACCGGCCCGCAGCTTCCACGAGCCGAGCGTTTCGGGTTCGGCCGTCTCGCGGGTCTTCTCCGGGATCGGAACGTACTCGAACCGCCCGTCGTCGTACAGCGGGGCCAGGGCACCGAGGTTCGTGCTGTCGGCGCCGACGCCGGCGAGGACGACCGTCATGGTGTTCGTCGTCCCGTCGGGACGGCGAGAGGGTAAAGCCCCCGGTCGCGTTCGATCACCCGTCCGCGCCGCGAGCGAGATAGAACAGGGGAATCGCGAATGCGAGGAACACCGACCCCAGCCCGGCGATGCCGATCCAGGCCGTCGACAGCCACCGGTCGGGGAGGACGCCACCGACCTCGAGGACCCACAGCAGGCTGTAGGACCCGAGGAGCAAACAGCCGGCCACGTAGAGCCGCAGGAGCCAGCCAGCGATCCGATAGAGCGTCGCCCTCGTGACCGCCGGCGGGAGCGTGTCCTCGAGGCCCTCGATCATCGGCTCACCGTCCGATCGGGAGGCCGATCACCGTCGTCGGCGACGGCGGTCACGTCGCCGCTCGAGCGTCCGTGACTGCGGGCCGTCGGAAGCGATGCCATCGATCGATACCGACGATGTGGCGTCGAACCGCTTGAATCTTCGTGTCCTCGGGACGGAGTCGGAACACCTGCTGACCGCGAAACCGGTCGCGTCCTCGTCGGTCGTCGCTGTGATCCGTTCGGACCCGACCGGTGCGCTCGCGAGAGGTACCCTTATCGGGGCGGACGTGCCACTCCAGCGTATGCGTGTCACCTTTCTCGGAACGGGCTCGGCGTTGCCCACTGGCGAACGGTTTCAGGCGGGCATCCTCGTCCAGGAGGACGGACGGACCGTCCTGATCGACTGCGGAGCCGGGGCCCTCCAGCGGCTCCAACAGTCCGGCGTCGGCTACGAGGGCGTCTCGACGGTGCTGCTGACCCACCACCACCTCGATCACGTCTCCGACCTGCTCCCGCTCGTGAAGGCCCGCTGGCTCGCCGGCGAAGACCACCTCGAGGTCGTCGGGCCGCAGGGAACCAAGGCGTTGCTCGACGACCTGCTCGCGGTCCACGAGTACATGCAGGACAAGATCGACCTGCAGGTCCGGGAGGTCGTCCCCGGCGAGTTCTCGGTCGCCGGGTTCGACGTCTCGGCCTACGAGACGCGCCACTCGCTGCCGTGTCTGTCCTATCGGTTCGACGACCGGTTTACCTTCAGCGGCGACAGCGAGGCCTTCGAAGGGCTGGCCAACTTCGCGGAGGGATCGGCGATCCTCGCCCACGACTGTTCGTTCCCCGACGGCGTCGACGTCTCGAACCACCCGACGCCCGACAGCCTCGGCCGCGCACTGGCCGGCCGGGAGATCGGCCGGGTCTACCTGACCCACCTCTACCCCCACACCGAGGGCCAGCACGAGGAAATGCTCGAGTCGATCGGAGCCCACTACGACGGCGACGTTCGGTTCGCCGAGGATCTTCAGACAATCTCGATCGAGTCGGGTCGAAACGAGTGACGGTCAGGAGCTGAAGAAAGTCAGCGTTGTAAGTATTTTTTGAAATTTCCAACCAGGCATATTGAGTTTTATCTGTTTTAAAACCCCATTTCCAAACAAATATGTATAGTCGCGTTTGTAGGATCATAACAACAGAATGGTCCAACGTGAATCCACACGGCCGAACCGAGAGGTGACCGCATGAGCCTGCCCGATCGGCTCGCGGACGCCCTCATGTCCCACACGCGAATCGTTCTCGTCGTCCTTCTGCTCGCGACGGCACTCGTCGGCGCGGGTATGCCGATGGTCGACGACGACTCTTCGCTCTCCCAGTTCGAGAGCGAGTCCGACGAAGCGAAAGCCCTCGAGCGCATCGATGAGAACTTCACCAGTGAGCAACGGGAAAACGCCACTACCGTCCAACTGATCGTTCGGGGTGGCGAGGATGACAACGTTCTCACGAAGGAGTCGCTGCTCGACTCTTTAGAGTTACAACAGGAGATCCGCGATGACGAGTCGATCAACGAGACGCTGGTCGAGAACCAGTCGATGGTCGGTGTCGAGAACGTCATCGCGACGTCGGTGATCAAAAACGAACAGGCGACCGAACTCAACGCGACGCGGTCGCGGCTCAGCGACGGACTCAACACGACCGTCGGAATCCAGCGACAGTACGAACAACTGAACGAGTCGTACAACGAGTCCGATCCGGAGTACCAGCGACAGGCCGCCGAACTCGAGGCACAGCTCAACGCGACCATCGAGAACGCGACGGTCGGCCTCACCGAGACCCAGACCGCACGGTACGAGGCTGCGGTTCAGGAAGTCCGTGAGATCGAGTCACAGCAGTACGAGATTCGGTCCCAGACGGACGAGCCGGCGGAAGATCCCGAGTACCAGCGACTCTCGGCCCAACGCCAGCAAGCGTATCGGAACGGAACCGTCGGCGTCCTCGAGGCCGAGTACGCCGCCCTCCAGAGCAGCGAGCAACCGCCGCTCGAGGAACAGATCGAGGCCCTCGAGAGCCTCGACGACGAGGAGTTCGAGCGAACCCTCGAGTCGACGCTGTCGGGCGAGAGTGAGGACAACTTGGCGATCGGATTCATGCCGTCGTCGTACGAACCCGGCTCGACGCAGGCCGAAACGCGAATGACGGCGATCACGCAGTCGACCGCGGGTGGCAGTGCGGGCGGGATCGAAGGCGGCATGATCAGCGACGAGATCCTCGATAACCAACTCGAGATCCGCGATATCGCGGAGACACACGAACAGGACTATCTCGTCTTCGGTGCCGGTGTCATCACCGACGAGATCGACCGCTCGATGGGCGACAGCCTCGCTATCGTCGGTCCGCTCGCGCTGTTGTTCGTCGTGGTCGCCTTGCTCGTCGCCTACCGCGACCTGCTCGATATCGTCCTCGGGGTCGCCGGCATCGTCGCCGTCCTCGTCTGGACGTTCGGCTTCATGGGCTGGGCCGATATCGCGTTCAACCAGATGTTCGTCGCGGTCCCGGTGTTACTGATCGGGCTCTCGATCGACTACGCGATCCACGTCTTCATGCGCCACCGCGAACAGCGCGAGGCCGACGGCGCCGAGGGGACCGTCCGCGGTTCGATGACGGTCGCGCTGGCCGGCGTCGGCGCCGCCCTCGTCTGGGTGACGGCCACGACCGTCATTGGGTTCCTCTCGAACCTCGTCAGTCCGATCGGCCCCATCCGCGAGTTCGGGGTCGTCAGCTCCGTCGGTATCGTCGCCGCGCTGATCGTCTTCGGCGCGTTGATTCCCGCCGCCAAGGTCGAGATCGACGAGTTCCTCGAATCCCGCGGCTTCGACCGCCGCAAACGGGCCTTCGGGACCGGCGGCGGCCGTTTCAGCGAGGTGCTGACGGTCGGCTCGACCGCCGCCCGTCGGTTCCCGCTTGCCGTCCTGCTGGTCGTCGCGCTGATCACCGCCGGCGGCGCTTACGGGGCGACGCAGGTCGACACCAGCTTCCAGCAGGAGGACTTCCTCGCCGACAGCCCGCCGGAGTGGACGCAGAACCTGCCCGGCGGGATGGCTCCCGGCGAGTACCACGCCAAGGACAACCTCGAGTACGTCAACGAACACTTCCAGCCGGAAAACAGTCAGGCACAGATCCTCGTCGAAGGTGACGTCGCCGACGACGAGTTCCTCAACGCGACCGCGCAGGCACAGGAGGAGGCCGCCGCGGAAGGCGGCGTCGCCTACACGCTCGCGACCGGCGACGCCGACATCCAGGGCCCGCTCTCGACGATGGAACAAGTCGCCGGCCAGAACGAGTCGTTCAACGAGTCGTTCACCGCGGCCGATACGGACGGCGACGGCGTCCCCGACGAGAACGTCTCGGCGCTGTACGACCAGCTGTTCGAGATCGACGAAGACGCCGCGAGTCAGGTCATCCACCGGACCGACGGCGGCGAGTACGAGTCCGCACGGCTGATCGTCGGCGTTCAGGGTAATGCCTCAAGCGCGGAGACGACCGACGAGATGCGGGCCATCGCCGGTGATCTCGAGGATCGTGGCGACGGCGAGTGGAGCGCCATCGCGACCGGCGATCCGGTCGTCAGCCACATCGTCGAACAGGACCTGCTCGATACCGTCCTCGAGAGTCTGCTGATCACGCTCGTGGCGGTGTTCCTGTTCCTCACCGCCGCCTACTGGCTGGCCGGCAACAGCGCGTCGCTGGGGGCGGTCACCCTGCTCCCGGTCGCGTTCTCCGTGGCCTGGATCCTCGGCACGATGTATCTCATCGGGATGCCCTTCAACGTCCTCACGGGGATGATCACGAGTCTCACCGTCGGACTCGGCGTCGCCTACAGCATTCACATCAGCGAACGCTACCGGCTCGAACTCAAGCGCCAGGGCAACGTCTGGTCGGCGCTGCGGACGACCGTCACCGGCACCGGCGGCGCGTTGCTCGGCAGCGCGGCGACGACCGTCGGCGGGTTCGGGACGCTCGCCTTCGCGATCCTCCCCGCGCTCCAGCAGTTCGGGATCATCACCGGGCTGACGATCACGTACGCGTTCCTCGCGAGCGTCGTCGTCCTCCCGTCGCTGCTCGTGTTGTGGACGCGGTACTTCGGCCCGGACGTCTCGTTCGATACGGCCGGCGCCACCGGCTCCGCACCGACCGCCAGTGACGGCGGCGAACCGACCGACGACGGAGGGAGCAACGAGTGAGCGACGAGAACGCGGCCGTCGACGCCTTCGAAACGCTGGGGCTGACCAGCTACGAGGCCAAGGTCTTCATCGCCTTGCACCGGCTCGGCGCGGGGACCGCCCGCGATGTCGCCGACGTCACCGACGTCCCCCGGTCGCAGGTCTACAGCGTCGCCGAGAGTTTGGAATCGAAGGGTTTGCTCGAGGTCCAGCAGTCGAACCCGATCCGGTACCGGCCGGTGAGCGTCGACACCGCCCGGGAGACGCTCCGGAATCAGTTCGAACGCGAACAGGACCGGGCCTTCGAGTACGTCGAAACGGTCAAGAACGAACCCTCGGGTGAGGAAACCCAGGAGGACATCTGGACGGTCCGCGGTCGCGACCGCGTTACCGACCGGATCATCGAACTCGTCTCGAAGGCCGACGATCGGATCATCTTCGGGACGCGCCTCTCGGAACTGGTGACCGACTCGATCGAACGGACCCTCTCCGAGCGGGCGGCGGCCGGCGTCTCGGTCGTCATCGTCAGCAGGACGCCGGCGATCCACGAGCGGTTCGCCGACCATGAGGGGATCGTCGTCGACACCCCACCGAGCCACCGGGGGGACGATCAACGCTCCGGCCGTATCGCCGTCGCTGACGACGACAGCATCCTGTTGAGCGTCCTCGGCGGGGAGAGCGGCGAAACGGCGATCTGGAGTTCGGAGTCGGTGTTCGCCTCGGTGCTGATCCAACTCATCGAAGCCAGCGACGAGGTCAGGGGCGACTAAGCGCCCGTCGGCGAAGCCGACGGACTCACTCGAGGCGATACCGCAACAGGGCGGCGATCCCACCGAGGTTCGACAGCTGCTGGCCGGGTGGGAACTCGCTCGAGAAGACCGTCACCTCGCCGCCTTTCTGCTCGGTCGTCCGGATGACGTCGTCGACGCTGATCGCCCACTCGCCGTCGGGACCGCGTTCTTTCTGTAAGCGGTCGTCGAGGACGAGCAGGTGTTCGATCGCGCCGAACTCGGCGGCCTTCTCGACCTGTTCGGGGCCGTAGGCCGCCTTGGCACCGTCCGCGATGCGCCGCGTGAGTTCGTCGATGTACTCGGCCTCGCTCTCGATGCGGGTCTCCTCCTGGACGTCCGCGACCGCCCCTCGTTTGAGGACCTCGTGGACGCCCCGATCGCCGACCGCGGCCGTATCGACCATCGTGACCGTCTCGGCGACCTCGGGCTCGTTCTGCTCGAGGTGCTTGTAGGCGTCCTGTTTCGTGAAGCCGGGGCCGGCGAGGATGATCGCGTCGACGTCCTGGCGTTTGAGGACGTCGCCGAGTTCTTCGAACAGCTCCGACCGGCCGCGGGCGTACTCGCCTTTCCCGGTCGTGCCGGTGATCGTCGCCCGCTCTTCCGTGCCGTACTGGGCGACCGTGTGGACGTGGGCCTGTCCTTCCTCGACGGTCGCGATGGCCACGTCGGGGTTTTCGGTCGCCTCTTCGGCCTCCTCGAGGCGGGCCTCCTGGTCGGGTTTGAACCGCTTCTCGATCGAGAGTTCGTCGCGTGGTTCGACGTTGAGGGTGTGATGGAAGTTCAGCTGGTCCTCGCGCGAGCAGGCGACGATCTCGCCGCCGACGCGCAGTCGGTTGGCGAACTTGTGGAACTCGACGTCCTCGACGGCGATGGCGACCCACATGTGTTCGCGCTCGCCGCCGGTATCGCGCATCTGGTCGTCGTTGCGCTGGATCCGCCGGGTCGTATCGCCCGCGACGCGGTCGCCGGGCTCTAAGACGTACTGCAGGTGCCAGAGGTCGTCGACACTCTCGGGGACGACCGTGACCCGTTCGCGGCCGCCTTCGACCTGCTCCCGGTCTTTGATCTGCATGGCCGGTCGTTCGCGGGGTGGCGGTAAGTGGACTGCGATCGGGTCGTCCGGCGGTTCTCGTCCCGGACCGCCCGCGAGCCGCCGCGACGCGGGAATCGACGGTCGTATCAGTCGGCAGAGACCTTCGTGTTAATTGTCATCATTCAACATAGTAAGGGCGCGAGGCTATCCGCGCTGCGGTCCTCGTTCACGTATGAACCTGGGACACATGGCTCGGTTGGAAGACTTCGGAACACGGTCGTTAGTGACTCACGCCATCATGGCGATGACGTTTACGGGGGCGATCGTGTCGGGACTGTTCATCGACGGCCAGATCGGACTCGTGTCGTTCGTCGCGTTCCTGAACTTCACCGCCGGCGTCTGGGTCGCACAGTCGACCCACTCGCTGGGGAACGCCCGCACCGACGACTCCTACGACGGGATCCTCTCGGTGTTGGCCGACACGACCGGTGAGAAGAGCTACCGAGGGCTCGACACTGGCCGACTCGCCCGGCTCCTGACCCTGATCGCGGTCGTGACGGCCGTCTCGCTTCTGGTCTCCGGGGAAGTCCTCTCCGGTACCGTGGCCTCGATCGGTGCCGTCGCAATCGGCGTCGTGGCGCTCGTGACGGCGATGGTCGGGTTCCTGATCGCGATGAGTTCAGCGTACGACGCGTCCGAACGCGAACGGATGCGGACCGTCGAGCGCGACTCGTCCGAACCCGGAGGTACCGACCGATCGTCGGGCGAACTCGAGGATGGCTCCGACATCAGGATCTCGATCCGGGAATCACACGTGGACGAACCGGCCTCGGAGTACCGGTAGACGCGGACGACACTGCCAGAGCGGGTTCATCAGTCCCGAAGCGATTCGAGTTTTCCTTTGGCCTTCTCGAGGCCGGACTCGAAGGTCGCCTCGATCTCCTCGACGGATCGTTCGACGTAGTGGACACGCTCTTTGGGGACCCGGCGAACGACGTCGTTGCCGTCGTCGTCGGTCCCGTACGCGAACAGCCAGTGATCCTGGAAGTAAGCGATGCGGTCGTTGTCGACCGTGGCCCGTTCGTCGGTCTCGCCGGGCGTCTCGTAGACGATCGTCGCGGTCCCGAGTTCGGGGTCCGAATCGGTGTCGGTATCGATATCGACCATGGTGGTCACGTCCACGAACCGCGGTGTAGTCGTGGGGCCGGCAGATGCAGCCACCGGCCAGCGGGAGGGTGGCCCGTAGCTGACGGCGGGATCCGGGCTGCCCCGATGGCACTCGCTTCGAGGACGGAAGGCACGGCTTCGAAAGCGTAGACTCGGTGTCGGTCAGCGATCAGACGAGGAGCTGGATGTCGGATTCGGCCATGTGTTGCAACGCAGTGGCTGCACCCACACCCGTCGTGACGCCGTCGTAGAAGTCGTCCTCGTCGTAGTCCATCAACTCGATCGTCATCTGGCAGGCCTGCAGGTCGACGCCGCTTTCGAGTGAGAGATCGATCAACTCCTCGATGGTGGCGGTCCCGTTCTCGTCGATCTTCTTTTGCATCATCTTCGTGGCCATCATGTCCATCCCGGGCAGCGCAGCGACGGCGTTCGGGACCGGCATGCTCGGGTTGCCGACGGCACTCAGCTTGAGGTCCTTCGACTTCTCCTCGTGGAGGATGTCGAGCCCCCAGAACGTGTGGAAAACGACGACGTCCCAGCCGAAGGCGGCCGCCGTACTCGCGAGGATCAGCGGCGGATACGCCATGTCGAAACTGCCCTGCGTGGCGACGATGGTCATCTTCTGCTGATCGTCGCCGACCGCCGTCTCGAGCGCGGCGACTTTCTCCTCGAGTTCCGCGACCTGTGTCCGCAGCTCCTCCTCGGTCATCGGCTCGCCGTCCGTCGCCGACTGTGTGTCCGTACTCATCTTACGCCGTCTTCTGCACGTAGTGTTTGTAGACGTCGCCGTCCTCGACCTGCTCGAGGAGTTCGACGCCATCGGTCCCGGTCGCCCAGCCGTCGATGTCGCTCATACTACCCGAGTCCGTCGCTACGACCTCGAGGACGTCGTCCTCGTCGAGGTCGTCGATGGCGGACTTGGTCTTGACGACTGGCATGGGACACGATGCACCTTTGACGTCGAGCGTCTCCGTGATGTCGAATTCGTCACTCATAGTTGGATACTCCGTATCTGTATTGGAGCTACTACACAATATTGGCCACGAGGTTAAAAGGATGTCGGTTATTGTGGAATACACAAACAACCGGTCCCCCGCACAGGCGCAATACAACCATCTAGATTGCGTTTATGGTCTCTTAAGGTGGTTCCTCCCACATCCTACTGGCGCTATATTGTGCGATGGAGGAACTACTATGCAAATCCTTTTATGCGACCAGCCAATACAGAGGGATGTACGACAATGAACCCAGAAGACTTCCCGACCCCGGACGCAGAAGTCGAAACGATCACGCCGGACACGCTGAAGAGCCGCATCGACGCGGGCGAAGACGTCACGCTCCTCGATGCGCGTATGGAATCGGACTACGACGAGTGGCACGTCGACGGCGAGACCGTCGAGTCGATCAACGTCCCGTACTTCGAGTTCCTCGAGGACGAAATCGACGACGACGTCCTTGCACGAATCCCCCAGGACCGCGAGGTAACCGTCCTCTGTGCCAAGGGTGGTGCCAGCGAGTTCGTCGCAGGCACGCTCGCGGACCGCGGGTACGATGTCAATCACCTCGAGGACGGGATGAACGGCTGGGCGCGCATCTACGAGCGCGTCGAGGTTACCGGCTACGACGGCTCGGGGACGCTCTACCAGTACCAGCGCCCCTCCTCGGGCTGTCTCGGGTACCTGCTCGTCGACGGCGGTGAGGCCGCCGTCGTCGATCCGCTGCGGGCGTTTACCGATCGCTACCTCGCTGACGCCGAGGAGTTGGGCGTCGACCTGCAGTACGCACTCGATACGCACATCCACGCCGACCACATCTCTGGCGTCCGCGACCTCGACGACGACGGGGTCGAGGGCGTCATCCCCGCAGCGGCGGTCGACCGCGGGGTCACCTACGCCGACGAGCTGACCCAGGCCGAGGACGGCGACCAGTTCCAGGTCGGCGACGCCACCATCGAGACGATCGCGACGCCCGGCCACACGACCGGGATGACCTCGTACCTGCTCGATGCGAGCCTGCTCGCGACCGGCGACGGGCTGTTCATCGAGAGCGTCGCCCGCCCCGACCTCGAGGAGGGCGACGACGGGGCCCCCGACGCGGCCCGAACCCTCTACGAGTCGCTCCAGGAGCGGGTCCTCACCCTGCCCGACGAGACCCTGATCGGCGGCGCTCACTTCAGCGATTCCGCCGTCCCGGCCGCCGACGGCACCTACACCGCGCCGATCGGCGACCTCGTCGAGGAGATGGACGCCCTGACGATGGACGAGGACGAGTTCGTCGAGCTGATCCTCTCGGACATGCCGCCCCGACCGGCCAACTACGAGGCCATCATCGCGACGAACCTCGGGCAGCAAGCGGCCGACGACGAGGAGGCGTTCGAACTCGAACTCGGCCCGAACAACTGCGCGGCGAGCCAGGAGTCGCTCGCCGGTGACTAACGCCACATGGTAGCTGATCCAATCGCGCTCCAACTGACCGCCGAGCTGTTCCCCAACGGGATCAGCCGGTACGCCATCGGCGGACTGCTCGTCGGTCTCGGCACGGTCGTGATCTACGTCGGGACCGGTATCCCGGCCGGGGCGAGTACGTTCCTCGAGTCGACGCTGTCGTACGTCTCGGGGCAGTCCCGGTTCCAGCAGTACGTCTCGTCGCGAGACTGGCGGGTCGTGTTCACGCTCGGTATCATCCTGGGTGCGTTCGCGTTCGCGGCGACGGTCCAGTCGGGCGTGTTGACGACCTCGCTCTACGAGCCCGGGACCACCGGCGAACTGTACGAGGTCGGCGGCGTGACGCTCTGGTCGACCGACGTACAGCCCTGGCGACTGCTGGTCGGCGGCGTGTTCGTCGGGATCGGCACCCGAATCGGCAAAGGGTGTACGTCCGGTCACGGCGTCTGTGGCGTCGGTTCGGCGTCGAAGACGTCGCTGGTCGGCGTGGCGACGTTCCTGACGGTCGCGATCGTGACCGCACAGGTCGTTTCGGCACTGGGGGTGTCGCCATGAGCGAGACGGTCATCGCTCGAGTTGGCGAACAGGGAGGTGACGGCCCGTGAGCGGCGATCGCCATCCCCTGTTCATGCCGCTGATCCTCGTCGGCGGCCTGATCTTCGGGTTCGGGCTCGGGTTCAGCCAGATGGCGCGTCCGGAGGTCGTGCTGCACTTCCTGCAGTTCGAGGACTTCGGACTGCTGTTCGTCATGTTCGGCGCGGCGATCGTTTCGGGAATTGCCTTCGCCGTGATGCCCCGACTCCGCGATAGCGCGCCGCTGACCGGCGATCGATACGAACGTCGGCTGAAGCCGTTCGACCGGAACGTCCTGATCGGCGGGGCGCTCTTCGGCGTCGGGTGGGGCCTCTCGGGCATCTGTCCCGGTGCCGCCTACGCCAGCCTCGGGATCGGTAACGTCTCCATCCTGTGGGCGCTCGCCGGCATGTTCGCCGGCGCGTACCTGCAGGGAGCCTGGCGAAGCAAGCGCGCCGCGGCCGACACAGCCCCGGCAGGTGCCGACTAACGCCGTTCACAGCTCGTGTTTCACAACCTGAAAGACAGGCGGTTCATACACTAATGGATCCAGGAACGATACTACTGTTTGCAGCCGCCGCGCTCGCGAGCCTGTTTATGGCCTGGGTGATCGGTGCCGGCTCGAGCGGCGCGACGCCGTTTGCCCCGGCCGTCGGGGCGAACGCCATCTCGACGATGCGCGCGGCGTTTCTCGTCGGTATCCTCGGGTTCGCCGGCGCGGTGACACAAGGCGCGAGCGTCTCGGAAGCCGTCGGGAGCGGCCTCGTCGAGGGCGTCACGCTCCCGACCACCGGCGTCATCGTCGTGTTGCTGCTCGGCGCCGGCCTGATGGCGATCGGCATCTCCACCGGCTACCCGATCGCGACCGCGTTCACCGTGACCGGCTCGGTCATCGGCGTCGGCTTCGCGCTCGGCGGCGATCCGGCCTGGGGGAAGTACGTCGAGATCGGCGCGGTCTGGCTACTCACGCCGTTCGTCGGCGGCGGGATCGCCTATGGGCTCGCCAGTATCCTCCCGCGACCGGACGTCCCGGAGGACGTCAGCGTCCCGATCCTCGCCGGGATCGTCGGCACGGTCGTCGCGAACCTCGAGTTCTCGTTTCTCTCGTCGGTCGGGGGGACGCTCGCCGCCGCCGGGGCCACGCTGGTTCCCGTCGACGGCGTCGCCACCGCGACCGCGATCTCGCTCGGCTTCGGAGCGATCGCCGCGGCCGTCGTTCGCTGGGACGTCGGTCGCGATCAGGCCGGCGGTCTGCGTCGGTTCCTGCTCGCGCTCGGTTCGCTCGTGGCGTTCTCGGCGGGCGCGAGTCAGGTCGGGCTGGCGGTCGGTCCGTTGTTCCCGCTCCTCGAGGCCGTGCCGTCAGTCTCGCCGCTGGTGGTGTTGCTCGGCGGCGGAGTCGGGATCCTCGTCGGCTCTTGGACGAGCGCACCCCGCATGATCAAGTCGATCTCGCAGGAGTACGCGTCGCTGGGGCCGCGCCGATCGATCTCGACGCTCGTCCCGTCGTTTCTCATCGCACAGACCGCGGTCCTGCTGGGTGTCCCGGTCTCGTTCAACGAGATCATCGTCAGCGCCATCATCGGTAGCGGGCTCGCGGTCACCGGTGGGGACGGTGTCAGCCCCCGTAAGCTGGGACTCACCGTCGCCGCGTGGGTCGGGTCGTTCGGACTCGCGTTCGGACTCGGCTACGGCGCGATGCTGCTGTTGGAACTCTGAGGTCGCGGGCGGACGCGGTCGGCTCCTCGAGTTGGCCCGTTTCGGTCGGCTCCCGGTCGCTGTCGCGGTCGTCCATGCGTTCTCGAGAGGTGACGGACACCGGGTACCGCTTGCGAGTCGCAGTATCCTTTTCGTCCTCGAGATTGCTATCCATGGTTGCATGCAGAAAATAAATCTCGACGACATGACGCCGGAATCGGGAGGCCAGAAGCGACGAAGCGTATCGGACCCGCTCGACGCCACGGATTTCTCGATGAACTACTACGCACTCGAGCCGGGCGAGGAGTTCGCCGGCAGACTCCATACACATCTC
Organism: Natrinema sp. CGMCC1.2065; assembly: GCF_051225675.1. Lineage (NCBI taxonomy): Archaea > Methanobacteriati > Methanobacteriota > Halobacteria > Halobacteriales > Natrialbaceae > Natrinema > Natrinema sp. CGMCC1.2065. Next base: position 215,922 of record NZ_JBPJSJ010000002.1, read on the forward strand.
GACCAAGAGGAGACGTTTTTCGTCCTCGAGGGGGAGGCCACGTTCGAGACGAAACCGGAGCTAGGGGCGGCTAGCGAAACCGTCACGGTCAGCGAGGGCGAGATGATCCGGTTCGATGCGGGGGAGTACCAGCAGGGGCGAAACGAAGCCGACGAGCCCCTCCGGGCGCTCGCGCTCGGCACGCCACAGGAGTCGACCGACATCCGAGTCGCAGTGCCGTGTCGGGACTGTGGCGAAAGCGAGTACATGGAGTTCACGATGGTCGACGGGGAGCCGGCGATGGAATGCCCGGACTGTGGTACCGAACTCGAGGTCGATAGTAGCTCCTGAAACGATTTCCACACCGGTCGCAACGTTGTCCTGCGATCGGGTGTGCAGTGACTTTCAAGAGCGACGATAGTACTGGCGTCGGCTCGGCACTACCGCGTCCGGATCCAGCGTGGGAGGTCGTGGACGGCGAACAGCGTGTAACCGGCCGAATCAATACCGACTTACCTCTCCCTTAACGAGCGTCCACACTGATGGCTACTCGTGACTCGTGGGTTTCGAATCTGGGGTTCGTTCTCGCTGCGGTCGGCAGCGCCGCCGGACTCGGGAACATCTGGCGGTTCCCGTGGCTGACGGCCGAGAACGGTGGGAGTGCGTTCCTCGTGATGTATCTACTGCTGATCATCGGCGTCGGTGTACCGGGCCTCCTTGCCGAATTCGTGCTGGGGCGACGCGGAAAACAGACGCCGACCGGGGCCCTTCGCTCGCTCATCGGTTCCCCCGAGGGACCGGCGCTGGGGTCGTTTAACGTGGTCACGACGATCGTGATGCTCTCTTTCTACTCGGTCGTTGGCGGCTGGATCCTCCGCTATACGCTGGTTTCGCCGGTTGGTGCGTATTTCGGCCAGCCAGCGCAGTACTTCGGGCAGATGAGTTACGGCCTGCAGGCAGTGGGGTTCCATCTGGCCTTTCTCGCTATCATCGCCGCGATCGTCTTCTTCGGTGTGAGCCGCGGCATCGAACGGGTCTCGAAGGTCATGCTCCCGGCCGTCGTGGTACTCCTTATCGGTCTCGCGGCGTGGACGATGACGCAGCCGGATACTGCCGCCGGTTACGCGTTCTATCTCGGCTTCGACGGCGAGTACCTCGCTGCAAACTTCGTGAGTATTCTCGGCCCGGCGGCGGGACAAGCGCTGTTCACGCTCTCGCTCGGCGCCGGTGCGATGCTTACCTATGCGTCCTACCTCGAGGACGATGCGTCGCTTCCGCGTGCCACGCTCGTCATCGCGATTTCGAATACGGTCATCGGGGTACTCGCCGGACTGATCGTGATCCCGCTGCTGTTCTCACAGGGTATCGATCCGGGACAGGGCGGTCCGGGGGCGCTATTCGTCGCGCTCGCATCGGTGTTCGGCTCGCTGCCGGGCGGTGCCGTCGTCGCGACGGTCTTCTTCGCAACCGTGTTGCTGGCCGCCGTGACCAGTGGCATCAGCCTCCTCGAGACACCTGTTGCAACACTTGTCGACGAGTACGGCGTCTCGCGCCGACGGGCGACAGTGGGAGTCTCGCTCCTGATCGCAGTGACCGGTGGCGGACTGGCACTCGCGAGTTCGGTCTTCCGGTTCGTCTCCGGACCGCTCGTCGATATCATGCTGTCGGTCGGGCTGTTCGCGTTTCTCGCGATCGCCGGGTGGATCCTGCGGACGGAGGCAATCGAGGAGTTCAGCGCTGGTGCCGGCCGCTTGGACGCGCTGGCCACGCCGTGGGTAATGACCGTCAGCTGGGTACTACCCGTCGTCGTTCTGTTTTCGTTGCTGAGTACGTTCACGTCTCTTGCCGGCATCTCACTGGGGCTGAATGGGCGCGCCGTCGTCGCTATCACCGGGACGATCGTCTGCCGGATCGCCGTCGCAAGCGCCACTGGTGACTGACACGGCCCACCGGGATTCGAGCTGCCGTCGCTCGGTGTTCACGAACGAGGAGAGACACTGTTCGAACAGTCAGGACGACTGCTGGGTCGCTGCTGCTGGGTCGCTACGCGTGTTGTGCGATCAGCCCCTCGAGCGTCCCGCGGTCCTGTGCGCCGACCATGCGTTCGACCGGCTGGCCGTCGGCGTAGAGGACGAGCGTCGGCACGCCGCGAGCGCCCAGCTGCTGGGCGATCCGCTGGTGCGCGTCGACGTCGACTTTCGCGACCGCGGCGTCAGTCTCGGCTGCGAGGGCCTCGATCGTCGGCTCCAGCATCTGACAGGGGCCACACCAGTCGGCATAACAGTCCACGAGGACCACGTCGTACTCGCCGACGACCTCGTCAAGGTGGTCCTGCCCCGTGATCGCGATCGGCTCGTCGGGCGTGTCGACACCCTCGCCGGCGTCGGCCGCGTCGAGGCTCTCACCGTTCTCGAGGCGTTCCCGCAACTCCTGTTTCTTCCGCTCGCGGATCCGTTGTCGTTCGTCGTCGATGGACTCGCTCATCGGCTACCAGTAGGGACTCCACGATTATAATGATTTTGTACTTCTAGGGCAATATTGGCTCGACGAAACGGCCGAAACCACTCTTCGCGGACGACGTGACCGACCGATCGACGGTCGCGGCAGTCGCACCGAGTCGAATGGGTAGTACACCTTCGGAGCGGATTTTCGGGGGAAGGATCCGTTTCTATCGCTCTCTGGAGATCGCAGGGTTCGGGCCGACGACCGAGAAACCGGACGAGGACGGTCGTCGCATATATATCCACTGCTGATTCCTGAACAGGTGGCTTTCTCAATAATGCCATTACTATACAATACTTCTCTCCGAGTGTGATCGAACGATGACCGACCCACGCGACGCGATCGAACGGTATGCGGGACGAGCGACGGCCCTCGGCGTCGTCTTCCTCGTCGCCGCGGCCACGACGGCGTCCGCCCAGCCCCACGGCGGTAGCGCCGGTGGATCGATGGGCGGCTGGGGAGCGGTCGGCGGCTGGCTGTTCCGCTGGCCGGTCCTGCTACTCGGGCTGCTCGCACTGCTGGTCGTCTGGGCCGGCAGTCGACGCCCGGGAGACCGCATCGATCGCGCCGACCGATCCGACCGGGCGCTCGAGCAACTCCGCGAGCGCTACGCCCGCGGGGAACTCTCGACGGACGAGTTCGAACGACGACGACGCAACCTGCAATCGTAGACCAATGACTGACACAGACGATCCGGACGTGACGATCGACTCGAAGGACGCATCGTGTCCCGGCCCGCTGATGGACCTCATCGGGAAGGTGAAGACACTCGACGCCGGTACCGTGGTCGAACTCCAGACCACCGCACGGAACTCCACGACGGACGTTCCGGAGTGGCTCGAGGAGGCCGGCCACGACTTACTCGAGATCGAGGAGCGCGACGAGTACTGGAGCATCTACCTGGAGGTCAACTGAAATGCACCGAATCGCTATCGTCGGCGGCGGAACGGGCGGAACGGTCCTCGCGAATCGACTCGCGGACGAGCTACAGTCCGAAATCGAGGCCGGCACGGTCGAGGTCCGACTGATCACGGCCGATCCGAACCACGTCTACAAGCCGACGTTCCTGTACGTGCCGTTCGGGAAGAAGACGGTCGACGACGCGAAACGGCCGATCGAGGACCTGGTCGACTCCCGGGTTTCGCTGACAATCGACGAAGTCACCGACGTCAATACGGACCGAAACCGGCTCTCGCTGGCCGACCGGACGGCATCGCTGCGCTACGACCAGCTCGTGCTAGCGACCGGCGCGAACCTCGAGCCCGAGGCCGTCCCCGGACTCGCCGAGGGCGGCCATCACTTCTACGGCCCCGACGGCGCAACGCGACTCCGAGACGAACTCGCCGAGTTCACCGAGGGCCACCTCGTGTTGAGCGTCGTCGGCGTCCCACACATGTGTCCGGCCGCGCCCGTGGAGTTCCCGCTGATGGTCGACGACTGGCTCCGCGAGCGGGGCCGGCGCGAGGACGTCGAGATCACCTACACGTACCCGATCAACCGCGCCCACGGCCTCGAGTCGGTCGCCGACTGGGCGACCGACCTGTTCGAGGAACGCGACATCGCCCTCGAGACGTTCTTCAACGTCGACGAGGTCGATCCCGACGCGGAGGTCATCGAGACGGTCGAAGGCGACGAACTCGAGTACGACCTGCTCGTGGCGATTCCACCCCACCGGGGCAGCGATCTCGTGATCGACGCGGGGCTGGGCGAGGACGGCTGGGTCGACGTCGACAGGCACACGCTCGAGGCGACCGAGGCCGAGGACGTCTACGCGATCGGTGACGTCGCGGACGTTCCCACGAGCAAGGCCGGCAGCGTCGCCCACTACGAGGCGGGCGCCGTCGCCGATCGGATCGCCAGCCGCGCCCGCGGGGAAACGCCGACTGCGACCTACGATGGAAAGACCGTCTGCTTCCTCGAGGCCGGCATGGACGAGGCGACGTTCATCGAGTTCGAGTACGGTGAAGAACCGTACGTCCGCGAACCGTCGAAACCGCTCCACTGGGCGAAGCTCGGCTACAACGAGTCCTACTGGCTCACCGCACGGGGGTTGCTGTAGATGTCCGAATCCACAACCGAGACCACCGACACCGGGGAGCCGACGCTCGAGGAACTCGTCGCCGACAACCCCGAGGAGGTCGCACGGTTCATCGAGCGCCTCGGGGTCGTCAACGAACTGCTCGATACGGCGGATCTCGCGACCGCCGCGATGGACGACCGGATGGTCGAGGAGGTGGCCGGGACGGCGACGAACCTCGGTGCGGCAGCCGACGAACTGGCGACGCCCGAGGCCGCGCGGCTCGGCGAGGCGACCGGCGAGAACGCCGACGACCTGGCCGACGCGATCGAGACGCTCGCTCGCCTCCAGCGGTCGGGGACGCTCGACGACCTGCTGGCGCTGGCGGACCTGTTCGCGCTCGCGTCGTCGGCGATGGACGACGACATGGTCACGGACCTCGCGGCGACCGGGACACGTCTCGGTGAGGTAGCCGACACGGCGGCTGACGACGACGTGGCTCGGACGCTCGGGGACCTGCTCGAGGCCGTCGGCGAGGCCGGGGCCGAGCCTGCGGACCCCGTCGGTCCGGTCGGCGTCGCCAAAGCGCTGCGCGATCCGGATACTCAGGCCGGAATCGGTTTTCTGCTCGCACTCGCGAAAGCGCTGGGACGAACGACGGGATAACTGGTCACCCCGCCTCTCACAGCGAATTCGGGCCGTCCGCGTTCACCGGGCGTGAGTCGCCGCTGTCGGCGTGGACGTGTGGCTCCTGGCAGTGGGAGAAGCCGACGACCGGTCACTCGCCCGTCTGCCGTCGCTGTCGGGTTCGACGTCGTCGCTACCGCTCTCGAGGAACGGGACGACGGCGGTACCCGCGAGGCGACGGCGACGGAGGTCGCGTCGGCACTCGTGTCGCTGCATGGCAAGCCGGGCTCGGTTTCGGATCGCCGGTCAGGCCGCTCGGTTCGGCGGGATCAGCATGACGTTCCCGTCCGCCCGTGCGACGATGTCTTCGGAGACGCTCCCGAGCAACAGTCGGCGGAGTCGGCTGTGCCCGCGCGAGCCGACGAGGGTCGTAGTCGGCTCGTACTCGGCCTCCGCGGCGAGGATCTCGTCGGCGGGATCGCCCCGTCGGACTACGGTTCGCGTCTCGATCCCCCAGTCCTCGAGTCGCGTCGCCAACTCCGCTAGTCGCGCTTCGGGATCGTCGTCCTCCGGAAGCCCCGGGTCCTTCGGCGTTTCGACGTGGACCAGCGTTGCCTCCTGGGTCGCGTGGCGGAGGTACGAGAACGCCTCGAAGGCCCGCTCGGCGTTCTCGGAGAAGTCCGTCGCGTACAGCACCCGCCGGAACAGGTGTTCGCGGACGACGTCCGGCTCATCCGCCTCGCGTTCGATCCGGTTGACCAGCAACGGCACGACCGTCGTGCGCGCGAGGTTGCGCGCGGTCGAACCAATGACACGGTTCTCGAGCGGACTCTTCCCGCGCGAGCCGACGACCGTGAGGCTGGCACCGACGGCCTCGGCGATGCCGTTGATTCGTCGGTGGGGCGTCCCGCGGACGACGTGCGTCTCGACATCGAAGCCCGCGTCTTCGACGACGCGGCGGTAGCGCTCGAGCGCCTGTTCGCGGCGTTTCTCGAAGTTCATCCCGGGCATGCCCGCGTGGACGTTCGACGGAATCACGGTCACGAGATGGATCTCCTCGACGCCGATTCGGCCGAGACACTCGAGGCAGGTCTCGCTCTCGATCGTCGCCTCGCTGGCGGCGGAGAGGTCGGTCGCACAGATCGCTTTCATACTACTCGTAGGGCCGACGACACTATATTGTTTCCGGCTACCAATACCGGCGTCGGCCACGCGGTCGTGGACGGGCGGACAGTGACTCGAACTCCGCAAGTGTCAACCGAGCAGACGACGAGGGCGTGACCGATGGAACCGCCCGATTCGATCGTTTTGACCGCGCGCGAACCGCACGGATGAGTCCTGGCCCGACCCGTATATTCTCGTAAGTTATTCGCATATCTTCGTAGGATAGCCGTGAGATAGATCGCAGTAATATTGTGCGCAATTCCCAAAAGCGTTATAGTCGTCCTCCGGGTAGACAGTACTGAGCAGAAACCCATGAGAAGTACACAACCGAACGGCGGTGGTCGATCCCGATGATCGATCTCGCCACGTCTTCGTCAGCAGTACAGGCAGGCGCCCTCGTCGGTGCCGTCCTCCTCGAGGCGTTCGTCCTCTACGTCGGGTACGGCGCGCTCGAGCGAGTCGCAACGCCGGTCGTTGAACGGATCAAACACGCATAATGGAACCGTTTGGAATCGCACTGACGACGCTCGTACTGTTCGTGAGCTTCGGCTTCATGGTCGGCGTCCTGTTCGGCTTCTTCGGGATGGGCGGCTCGTTCCTCGTCACGCCCGCGTTGCTCGTGATGGGGTATCCCGCCAGAGTCGCCGTCGGGAGCGGGATGGCTTTCGTCTTCGGGACGGCAGTCATCGCGACGCTCAAGCACCACGACCTGGGCCAAGTCGACTACAAACTCGGCGGGTTGATGATCGTCGGGACATCGGTCGGTATCGAGGTCGGGCGAATCGGAGTGTTCTACCTCGAGGATCTCGGCCTCGCCAGCGGTGTCATCGGTATCACGTACGTCGTCCTGCTGGGCGCGATCGGCGTGTTCGTCACGCGGAACGCGCTCAAAAACGACGGCAGTAGTGGGTCCGGTGGCGGCCACCACGACGCGGCCGACGACGAGATCGATCCGGACGCGATCCCCGACATCGCGAAGAAGATCCAGTCCTACCGCGTCCCGCCGATGATGACGATCGCGGGCGGCATCCAGGTCTCGCTGTGGATGGTCCTTGGCGTCGCGTTCGCGACGGGACTGCTGTCGGGCTTCCTGGGTGTCGGCGGCGGCTTCATCCGGATGCCCGCGATGTTCTACCTCATCGGGGTGCCCGTTCCCGTCGCGGTCGGGACCGACCTCTTCGAGATCGTGTTCTCGGGCGGGATCGGGTCGTTCCTCTACGGGATGGAAGGCGGCGTCGACCTCTCGATCGTCGCGCCGCTGCTCGCAGGGAGCGCGCTGGGCGCCAGGATCGGTTCGGCCGCGACCAGCATCGTCAACGAAGACGACATCAAGATCTACTTCGGACTGATGCTCCTGGGCGGGTCGATCGCCGTGGCGTTCCAGCAGGCCGGCGACTACTTCGCCATCGAGATCTTCAACACCGTCGGCTTCGCCCTGATCCTGCTCTCGGCGTTCATGGTCAGCGGGGCCGTGATCTACAGCACTGTGACGGAGATGCGCGCACAGGCGAACGCGTCCGTACCGTCGGCGGACTGAGGACGCTCTCCGCCGCTCGTTGCGTTTCATCGCAGTTCATCGAGATTGCACGATATTCACACAACCCTTATAGCGATGCGGCCCCTATCACCGGATAGTAACATGGCAAACTCGATGGCAGAGCAACTACAGCAGGACATGGAGTGTGAGGGGTTACTGGAGTGTATCCACGGACTCAAGCAACTCGACAAGGACTGCTTTCGCGTCCTCGTCGAGAGCGAGCAAGCGCTGACGATCGACGAGGTCGCCGATCGGGTCGACCGCGAGCGTTCGACCGCGTACCGATCGATCCAGCGCTTGCTCAAGAGCGGGTTCATCCAAAAAGAGCAGATCAACTACGATCAGGGCGGGTACTATCACGTCTACTACCCGACGGACCCGACCCAGATCGCAAACGACATGCAGCGAAAACTAAACGACTGGTACGCGAAGATGGGGCAACTCATCCAGGAGTTCGAGGACAAGTACGAACATGCGGAGGCCGATACCGAGATCCCTGCCCAGAGCTAACCGTCTCCCGGTCGATATCCGCTAATTATACGCGTCTTCTCACAGCAGTAGCCCCGCGAAAGCCCGCGGCTGTAGCGGAAGTAGCAATCGAACGCTTGATTCGACCCCGTCTCCAGTCCGGCCGCCGGCAGCGGACGCCCCTCGTGAGAAAGCAAGGGACGGGACTTTCCGGTCGGGAGTACCATACTCGACGGATCCGACCGACGAACCGAGATCCGCGATAGCGTAGGTATGGCGTTTCTGAGAAAGATCGGGTCGGTCCGACGACAGTCGCTCGACGCATCGACGAGACCGACCAGTGAACCGCGTCAGTCTCGAGTCGGGAACGAAGACGGCTCCGAAGGAACGCGACGCAGTCGGCCGCTGCGGCCGCGCTACTGCACTGCGTGTGTCTCGAGCGCGTCGACGAGCGTGTCGGCCTGCTGGAAGCCGTCGTCGAAGCGAGCGACCGCCTCGCCGTCACGCAGGACGACGAGCGTCGGGACGCTCCGAACGTCGAATTCGGCGGTGAGATCCGGGACGTGACCGGCGTTGACCGTCGCGACGACTCCCGGTGCGCTGCGTGCGACCACACCGAGTACCGGCTCCATGGACGCACAGATACCACAGCCGGACGTGACGAACTCGAGCAAGACGAGGTCGTGTGTCGCGAGCAGTTCGTCGTAGTCGGTCCCGTCGGTCAACTGGACGGGGCTTCGGGTCGTGGGGCCGTTGCCGGTTGACTCCGGCGGCGTTGAGTCGGTCATCACTGTTGGTAGGTCCCGAGCGTATTTCAGTGTTTTGTGTCCAGTGTACAATACCGACTGCTCTTGCTAGACCGAGCCACTGATTGAACGCGGTCGACGGTGACGCCCCGCCATGGTCGGAGGAGGCAGTGAATATCGCCGCCATCTATGACGCGTGGATTTCCGGGAACCCCTCGTGAATGCCCTCGAGAAGGCCCGGTTCGAGACGGGCGCCGACTACCGGTGACTCGAGCGATGATGAATCTCGCCGTATCGCACAGTCGAATACGTCGGGCCCGATGATTGCCTGCAAACGACGGTCCCGTCCCGTCTCCACCAACCTTCGAACTAGCATGAGTGCCTCCGAATCCAGAGTCGACGTCGAACAGTTTCTCACCAACCTCCTCGCGTTCCGATACCGGGAAGTGACGATGGTCGGCGCGACGGTGGCCGTTCTCGTCGCCGCGGTCGTCTTCTTCCCCGGATTCGAGAACGTCGGGAACGGTGTCCAGTCCGACCTTTCGGTCGGGTTGCTCGCCGGGATCGTCCTGGTCGCGATCGTCGCCGGCGCCGTCAAGGGCATGACCGGGTTCGGCTACTCGCTCATCATGACGCCGATCGTCGCATCGGTGATCGATCCGACCGTCGCCGTCGTCGTCCTGGCGATCCCGCCGTGGATGCTCAACATGTTCCAGATCGCCGAAACCGGGACGGGACGGGCGTTCGTTCGCGAGGAGTGGACGCTGCTGGTACTCGCGATCGCGGGGACCATCGTCGGCGTTGCGGCGCTCGCGACGTTCAGCGTCGGCCCGATCGTCGCGTTCGTCATCGGTCTCGTCCTCTTCGGTTACGTGGCCTTTCAGTTCGTACAGAACTTCGTCACGGTCGAGCAAGCCCACCACCCGTTCGCCCTCGGCGCCGCCGGGTTCTTTCAGGGCTTCCTGCTTGCGTTCGCGAACCTCGGGCCGCTCCTCCCGGCGTACTTCCACACCTTCGAACGCGACACCGAGCGATACATCGGCGGACTGTCGATGGTACTCGGGACGATCTTCACGGTCCGTCTCGTGCAGATGGCGCTGTTCACCGACCTCCTGACGACCTACCGGCTCTGGCTCGGTTCGATGATCGCGGTGGTCACCATCGTCGGGTTGTTGCTGGGCACGTACCTCCGGCGCCTCGAGTTCGACGAGCGGACGTTCAACTGGTTCGTCGTCGGGCTCCTGTTCGTCATCTCGCTCAACATCTTCCGGAACACCGTGCCGGCACTGTTCTTCTAGATTCGGGGCAACGTCACTTCGTCAGCGAGAGCAAAACGAGTCCCATCCCGCTCGAGACGATGACAGCCTGCACGAGGGCGGCGGACGCGATCGTCGTCCCGAACACGTGATAGATGAGTCCCTCACAGATCGCCCCGGCACCGATGAAGACGAACCCGCCGGAGACGTACAGCATCGGCGTCCGTCCGCTCCGCCGATAGCCGTGAAACGCCAGATACGCGACGGCGAGACTCAAAACGAGCGTGATCAGTTTGGCGAGCAGGAACGACGCGTCCATCACTCCTCACCCCGGATCCCGCGCCAGAGGTCGGTGAAGTTGTCGGCGAGTTCGTCGCGCGTCTCCATCGTCAGCGAGAGCTGTCCGTCGGTGACGTCGACGTGGAGTTCCTCGAGTGTGGTTTCGAACTCGCTTCGGTGAGAGCCGTCCGCGTCGACGGTTCTGCATTCCTCGATGAGGTCGTATTCTTGCAGCGTCGACACACGGCGATAAACCGTCGTCAGCGAGGCGTCACACTCCTCGCTGAGCGTCTTCGCTGTCTTCGGTCCGCCCCGATCGGCGGCGAGGAGTATCTTCCGTGCGTACTCGTCCGCGAGGAGCTGGAAGATCGCCGCCGAGTCCGAGGAACCACCGGGTTGCACACGAGAGACCCTCTCGTTCAGCGGCAAATAGGCCACGATTCGCTGACCCGGCAAATCACCGCAACCGTCTTGTATTGCCCTTCGAGCGGCGTCGGTGAGATGCCGTCATAGCGACTCGTCGGGGCGGACGGCTGTTCGAACGCAGTTCAAAACCGATCAGACGGCACAGGTCGGACACGTCCGGCTGTGGCGGACGTAGATCAGCCCGAGCAGCAGGACCACTGAGAGGGCCCCGAAAACCGGTCGTAACGGATCGACGTACGTCATGATCGCGGAGGAACTGAACAACGCGAGCAAAACGACGTTACAGATCGGACAGCTGACTGCCAGAAACCCGCCGACGAGACCGCCAAGCGCCAGGCGATCTTCGCCGCTCGTGTCGCCGTCCTCGAGTCCGGGTTCGACTCTCTCGGTCGCCAGCCGCTGTGCGGTGTACGCACCGGCGAGCAGTGCGGTCGACGTCAGGAACAGGTAGTCGACGGGCGTCCGCGGGACCATCCGAACGTAGAGCGGGTTCGGAATCAGGCCGGTGACGAGTCCGAACAGCAGGAACACGCCGATTCCAGCGGCCGCTCCGTACCCCATCGCCCGGCGATCCGAGCGGATCGGTCGGAGGAATCCCCGGCCCGTCATTTCGCCCCCTCCGTCGCGATGACACACCGTTCGGGATGGCCCGCCCGTCCGAGGAAGAACAGCAACAGCACGAGCCCGGCGACGCGAAGCGCCGCGCCGTCGTACGGGAGTGTCGCGAGGCCTCCGGCGAACCCGAGAAAACCGAGGAGACCGGCACCACAGCTCGCACAGCCAGAGGCGAGAAGTCCGGGGACGACTCCCGAGAGGTCGGCGAGACTCGAGACGCCGACGATTCGCAGCTGTGTGACGGCGTTGACGACGGCGATCCCCGACAGCAGCGCGTAGAGGACGACGATCCCGAGTCCGGTCCAGCCGTCGGTGCGGTACACCGTCTCCGTGAGCGAGACGACGACGTACTCGAACCAGTGGAGGCCGTCGCCGAGCATCTGAAGCGAGAACTCGGGCATCGTACTCAGAATCAGGAGGACGTAGGTGGCGACCGTGACGAACACGAACCCGATCGTCCCCCGCCACGTTTCGAACGGGTACGAGACCGCTGCGCGAAGGTTCGTCAGATACGCCCGGCCCGCGGCGCGCATAGTCATCCGATCGAACCGACGGGAGACGGCCTGAAATCACCAACTCCGATTTGCTGACCCAGCAAATCGGCGGTTCCGTTAGGAACACGGACCAGAAACGCTCGGCAACACCGATGTCACTCGAGCAGCCATCCCGTCGCGCCGTTCTCGCCGGTTCCGCCGTGACGCTCGGCGCCGGTGGCGCCTACTATCTCACGCGATCCGACGACACCGCACAGCACCTCTCCCCGTCGTTTCACTCGAGCGACGAGACGTCCGCGTTCGGCGTCGATCTCGGCGGAAAGCCGATCATGGGCTCGCGAGCGGCACCGCTCGAGATCTACTACTGGACCGACTTCCAGTGCCCGTTCTGCGAGCAGTTCGAGCGGGAGACGCTCCCCCATCTCGTTCGGGAGTACGTCGAACCGGGCGACGTTCGCATCGTCTTCGTCTCGGTGCCCTATTTCGGTGCGGACTCGATGACCGCCGCGGTTGCCGGCAAGTGCGTCTGGGAGCGGGTTCGCGACGACGATCCCGGCGCATACTGGGACTGGCACACGGCGGTGTTCGACGAACAGGGCGAGAAGAACTCGGGGTGGGCGTCGACGGACAACCTCCTCGAGTACACCCGTTCCGTCGACGCCGTCGACGCGGACGCCCTCGAGTCGTGTCTCGAGGACCGACGGTCGGAGTTCGAAGCCGCGGTCGAAGCCGATGCGGAACGGGCGACCGAGTTCGGTATTTCGGGCACGCCGTCGTTCGTCGTCTTCGATCCGGAGTCCGAGGCGGCGGGATCGCTCACCGGTGCCCAGCCGCCGGAACGGTTCGACGACGCGATCGAACGGGTCAGGGACGCGTAGCACCGAACGGCGTCGGATCCGGCGTCCGTCCGACGGGCTCGGCGGTCGTCCGGGCTATCGGCGTTGCGTCGGCAAACGGCCGCGTCAGGCGCTGTTTCGACGTTCGTACCCCAAGCCCTACTTCCCGGCAGGACCGAGATCCAATCGACGCCGCTCGCGGTTCACGAGAACGGACGGACGACCGACACAGGTTCCGCTCCCAACAGCCATGATCGACCCAGTCCTCGGCAGTCGGCTGCAGTTCGCGCTCACCACGATCGTTCACATCATCTTCCCGGTGATGAGCATGGGGCTCGCCCCCTTCCTCGTCTACTTCACGTGGAAGGACATCCGTACCGGCGAGCCGATCTACGAGCAGTTGCGCCGGTTCTGGACCCGGATCTTCGCCGTCAGCTTCGTTGTCGGCACCGTGACCGGTATCGTCCTCGAGTTCGAGTTCGGGACCAACTTCGCGGCGTTTTCGACGACCGCCGGCGAACTCTTCGGCGGCCCGCTCGCGCTCGAGGGCATGATGGCGTTCATGCTCGAGGCGACGTTTCTCGGCATCTTCGTCTTCGGGCGCGAGCGGGTCGGGAACGCGCTGTATATGGTGTCGGCGGTCGCGGTCGGACTGGGGACGTGGCTCTCGGCGGTCTGGATCCTGGTCGCCAACTCCTGGATGCAGACCCCGCGGGGCTACGAGTTGACGACGGCGAACGGCCACACGATCGTCGAACTGGTCGATCCGGTCGCGGCCTACGCCAACCCCCGGTTCCCCTGGATGTTCGTCCACATGCAAAACGCCGCCGTCGAGTCCGTCGCGCTGTTTATGGCCGGGCTCGGCGCGTATTTCGTCTTCAGACACCACGTCTGGGAGTACCCGGTCGAGAACGTCGCGTTCTGGGAGACGACGCTCAAGTTCGGCCTCATCGCGTTGCTCGTTACTGCGCCGTTGCAGGTGCTACACGGCGACCTGTACGCGCGACACATCGTCGAGACCCAGCCCCAGAAGTTCGCCGCGATGGAAGCCGTCTGGGAGACCGACTCCTACGTCCCCGAGTACATCGTCGCATTCCCGACCAGCCTCGACCAGCTGCTGGATCCGCGGGCCAAGGAGATCTTCGGCATCGGCATCCCCGGCGGCGCGTCGTGGCTCGCAAGCGGCGGCGATCCGCAGGCGACGATTCAGGGACTCGAGGAGTTCGAGGGAAAACAGCCGCCCGTGGCGATCGTCTTCTGGTCGTTCCGGATGATGGTCGGGCTCGGGTTCTGGTTCGTCCTGCTCGCTGTCTGGGGCGGTTACCGCTGGTGGAGCGGCGAACTCCTCGAGGACGATCTCCTTCACAAGGCCCTGATGCTCTCGACGCTGCTCGGCATTGTCGCGGTCGAACTGGGCTGGATCGTCACGGAGGTCGGCCGCCAGCCGTGGGTCGTACAAGACGTTTTGCGGACGACAGACGGCGTCTCGCCGGGGTTGACCGCCGGCGAGGCGACGGTGACGCTCGTGGGGTTCGCGGTCGTCTACCTCGGCCTCCTGGCCCTCTACACCTATGTCGTCGTCCGCATCGTTCGGGCCGGCCCGCCGGACGGGGACGACCTCGCGACGCGGGACGCGTCGGACCGGCCCGCATCGGAGGTGAGCGCCGATGACTGAGCCGGCCGCGCTCGCGACCGAGCCGCTGTTCGGTCTCCCGCTGGCCGACCTCTGGTTCGGACTGGTGTTTTTCATCCTCGCGATGTTCCTCTTTCTGGACGGCTTCGACTTCGGGGTCGGCGCGCTGTTCGCGACGCGCGAGGACGACGACGAACGCGAACGGTTGCTGGCGGCCATCGGGCCGTTCTGGGACGGCAACGAGGTGTGGCTCGTCGTCTTCGGCGGCGCGCTGTTCGCGGCCTTTCCGTCGGTCTACGCCAACCTCTTCAGCCGCCACTACCTGTTGATGTTCGCCATTCTGGGCGCGCTCATCGTCCGAGGGCTCGCGCCCGAGATGTACGAACAGCGCCACGACGACGGCTGGCAGCGCTGGTGGGGCCGGGCGTTCGTCGTCGGCAGCCTCACCGCCCCCTTCTTTCTGGGCATGTTCACCGCGAACTGGGTGACCGGCGCGACGTCGATCGTCACCCTCCCGGCGCTGGTCGTCGGTCTCGCCGTCGTCGCGCTCACCGTCGTCGACGGCGTGGCCTTCCTCCGACTGAAGACTCGAGGCGACTTACGCGACGACCTCCGGACGGACGGCTACCGCGCGCTCGGCGCGTACCTCGTCCTCGTCGTCGCGGCGCTTGGCTCCGTGTACGTGGCCGAACCGGCGTTGCGGTCGGCCCTGCTCTCGGCACCGGTGCTGGCGCTCGTCCTCGCGACGCTCGCGTTCGCCGGCGCGTACGCGGCGGCGACGCGGGCGGACCGCTACTACGTGGCGTTCGGCGCGGCCGCGGGGCTGGTCTTCGCGCTGGTCGCCATCGTCGCCGGCCTGATGTACCCGTCCATCGATCGAGCGGCCGGACTGACGGTCGAGACGGCCATCGTCTCGACGCTGCAGCTCAATCTCATGTCCGTCGGCGCGGCCGTCCTGTTGCCGCTCGTGTTCGTCTACTTCGCGGTCCTCTACACCGCGTTCAGCGGGCCGATCGAAACGGGTGAGTCGTACTGATGGCAGCCGACGGCGATGATGGTCGACCCGCGGCTCGCGACGACGGCCGCACCGGCGACCGGACGACGACCGGACGGCAACCCCGACTCGGCTCTCGAGTCCTGCTGACGTGGCTCGAGCTGACGGTCGTCGGGATCACCGGCGGCTTCCTCGGCGCGACGGTCGGCGGCCCGCCCGGGTTCGTCGTCTATCTGACGACGACGCTCCTGTCGGTCGGGATCGTCTTCCACAACGTCAACGAACTGATCAAGGGCTGGCTTCGAGCGACGGGAGCCGATGGACCACCCGAGGTGACGGACTGAAACGGGTGCCTCCCAGTCACGACCCGCTCGAGTGAGCAGCCGGCTCACTCGAGCGTCGCGATCAACAGGAACGTCTCCGGACGGACGGCCCCGTGTTCGATCTCGAACCCGGCCTCGCGGAGCGCGTCCGCCGCCTCGTCGGCACTGTACCGTTCCTCGACCGGCGGACCGGCCTCGCCGGTGCCGGTCGCCGCCCAGTCGACGATCACGAGTCGCCCGTTCGGAGCGAGGGACCGCCGGATCTCGGCGATCGCCTCGTCGCTCGCGAACTCGTGGTAGGTCATCGTCGAGAACGCGGCGTCGACGTCGCCGTCGTCGAACGGGAGGTCGCTCACGTCGCTGGTCACGAGATCGACGTTCTCCGGAACGCCTTTCTCGCGGTAGTACTCGTGCATCGCCGCCTGCAGGTCGACCGCGTAGACCGCCCCAGCGTGTGGAGCGACGTCGTCGGTGAAGAAGCCGGTCCCGCTCCCGAGGTCGGCGACGGTGTCGTCCGGCGAAAGCGAGAGCGCCCACAGCAGTTCCTCGGCCGATACGAACCGATATCGCTGCTCGGCTTCCTCTAACTTGTCCGCTCGCTCGGCGTCGAACGTGTGGTGACCCATGGTTACAGGGCCTCGAAGGCGTCGTCGACGATTTCGCCGGTATCCGCGATTATATCGGCCATCTCGTCGTCGTCCGGCGCCATCCCGACGAGCCGTGCGATCCGCATGATCGAGACGTGATAGACCAGCTGGCGGCCGGGCGCTTCCTCCCGGACGACGACGTTACACGGGAAGAGTCCGCCCATCTTCCCGTCGGTCGCCTCGAGCGCCCGGTCGGCCACTGCCGGGTTACACGCCCCGAGGACGTAGTAGGGGTCGCGGTCGGCGTCGACCTTCTCGTTCAACAGTTCCGACGGGGAGAACTCGACGGGGACCCCGAAGCCGGCGTCGGTGAACACCTCGCGGACGTGTTCGATGGCTTCCTCGTGGTCCATCTCGAGGGTCGTCTGTGTGGCACCGATGTCGTCCGGATCGATCTGACTCGGGTCAATGGGTAACGCCATTGTGTGGAGTATTGGGCGTTTAAGACAAATGCCTTTCGACGGCTCGTCTCCGCACACGAAAACGGCTCGGCGCGTGTCGGCGTGTCGAGGCCGCCTCCCGACCGGGACACGGTCTCGACGCCTCGTCGAGAGTCACCGAATCGACGGTCCGCTGCTTCGCTCGTTCCGAGACCCCGTCCCGTCCGCGAGGGCGGAAAAACGCCCCAATACATTTACGCACACCCGATCGAAAACCGACGCATGGACTCCGACTCGGCCTCCCGACGGTCGCTTCTCGGACTCGCGGGCGTTGCGAGCCTTTGTTGTCTCGGAACCGGCGGCCTGGTGGTCGGCGGGACCGCTGCCGTCGCCGGCGGAGCCGCGGCCGGGAACGCGAGCAGCGGGGTCGTGCAACTGGCGGTCACCCTCGTCACGATCGGCGTGATCGGGATCGGACTGCGGTTTCGGACCCGCTGTTCGGACTGTGACACCTGAATCGAACCCGCGGAAACCGAACCGGCCGCGCCTGTCGTCCCTTCCCGTCGTTCACCGCTCGAGGTGTGATCGCGGCTCCGATGCCGGCCCGAACTGTTCGTCGGCGAACCACGAGATGATGCTCCCCTCGGCCCGATGTAGCACGTCGCTACACGTCGCTTTCGAGACGTTCAACCGATCGGCGACGTCCGTCAACGTCGCCTCCCGCGGCGTCGCGTAATAGCCGGCTTCCAGTGCCGTCGTCATTACTTCCTGTTGTCTGTCCGTGAGCAGTCGGTCCGCCTGTGTCGTCCCGATTTCGGCGACGGATTCGAGCGTGTACTCGATCCCGGCGGCCTCGAGGGCCTCCCCGAGAGCCGAAAATCGCGACGAGGACGTCACCAGTTCCCACGTCGCTTCGCCGTTCTGGATCGAAAACGGCAGTCTGATCGGCACCCCGGCCTGCCACATCGGCAAGAGAAGCGGCGGACTGGTCGCTTCGACCTGGAGGAGCGCCGTCTCCTCCTGCTTCCAGAGCAGTTCCACGTCGACGACGTCGGACCGTTGCTCGATGGCCGTCAGTATCGGGAGCGGGTCGTCCGTCGTCAGGTTGAGTAGTGCGATCCCCGCCTGCTCTCCCGCGAGTGCGGTGACGATCTCGAAGACCGCCTCCGAGTGCGTCCTCGAGACGTCTCGGATCCAGATCCCGTCCGGCAACGAGATCGAGAGCGTGGCTCGTGGCATACAGGACCTGACTCGTCGCTCCCTTTTACGTTCTCTGCTAACATATTAGTGGCAGAACTATATGTTCGCGACGGGGCTACCCGTACGGCCGAACGCCTACGCGACGGGGAAGCGAACGCGAGAGTAGTGACACAACTATGAACATGCAGACGCGGAACGATCCGTTCATCCTCATGGCAGGGGTGTACCTGACGGTCGGCCTGCTCGCCGCGATCGGAACGCTGACCGTCGAGGCCGGACTCCTCGAGCCGCTCCCCCGCCTCCGGTGGGTGACGGTTCACTTCGTTACGATCGGCGGGCTGACCCAGGCGGTGTTCGGCGTCCTGCCGACGTTCGTCGCGGCGCGGTCGACCGGTCGGCGATCGTCCGCCGGCCGAAGCCGATGGCTGCAATGGGTGTCGGTGAACGCCGGCTATCCGCTGCTGCTGGTTGGGATGACAACGGGGTCGACGACTACCGCTGGGGCCGGAGCGGTTCTCGTCCTCGGCGCGCTCCTGTCGTTGCTGGTGACGGTGTTTCGACTGCCGTCGTCGACCGCGGCCGCCGGCTCGGCGCGGTACTTCCGAACGGCGCCGTGGTTTCTGGTCGTCGGCATCCTGGCCGCGCTCGGTATGCTGTTCGGCGTTCACGGACCGGGGGGTTACTTCGGGTCGCTCGAGGCCCACGTCCACGCCAACGTCTGGGGGTTCCTCGCGCTCGTCGTCGCTGGCGTCCTCCTGACGGTACTCCCGGAACTGCTGGGGACCGACCGTCGGTTCCCCCGCGCTCGCACGATCACGTACTGGGGACTCACGATCGGCGCGGCGGGGCTGGTCGTCGGGCCGTGGACCGCCCGGCACGAACTCACGATCGGCGGGCTGGCGCTCTACGTGGTCGGGACCGGTGCGTTGCTCGCG
The DNA here is from genome assembly GCF_051225675.1 of Natrinema sp. CGMCC1.2065. Taxonomy (NCBI): domain Archaea; kingdom Methanobacteriati; phylum Methanobacteriota; class Halobacteria; order Halobacteriales; family Natrialbaceae; genus Natrinema; species Natrinema sp. CGMCC1.2065. The sequence goes on from NZ_JBPJSJ010000002.1 coordinate 234,980, forward strand.
TCGGTCGTCGGGACGTACCGACACAGCGATCGCCAGCAGGACAGCCGGATCGCGCTCGTGTTGGGCGCGTATTTCTGGCTGCTGGTTCCGGTCCCGATCGCCCCGTTCGTGTTGCTGTTCCCGACTGCCGTCCCGGCCGCCGCGATCGAACGCGCGGCGATCAACGGACTCGTCTTCGGCTGGCTGTTGCAACTGGCGATGGCCTTCCTCCCGGTCGTCGCTGTCGCGGCCAGACGGGACCCGGCTGCGTTCGTCGACGCGATCGCGACGGCGGCCGAGACGGGGCCACAGCCGTCCTGGATACAGGTCGGGATCGCGAACGCGGGGATGCTCCTCCTCTGGTTGACGGCCGTGCCACTGGCCGACGGCGTCGCATCGCTTCTCACGCTCGGCGGCTATCTCCTGCTCGCCGCCGCATGGGCGGCGTTCGTCGTCGATCTCTGGACGGCTCTCGCGGGCGGGCGTTCCGTCCGGCGACGGCTCGAGGAGACCCCGTTCGGATAGCCCACCATGCTTGTATAATATTGGGGATTTTGGAAAATACTTTACGCACGGCGACCCTACCGCCGAATATGAACGAGACGTTCGTCGTTATCGGCGGTGACGCAGCGGGAATGAGCGCCGCGAGCAAGGCGAAACGCGAGGATCCCGACCGAGCGGTGATCGTCTTCGAGAAAGGGGAGTGGGTCTCCTACGCCGCCTGCGGGATGCCCTACTACGTGAAAGGCGCGGTCGACGACCTCGACGATCTCGTTACCGTGACGCCCGAGGCGTTCAGGGAGGAACGGGACATCGACCTGCGAACCGGCGCGGAAGTCGTCGACATCGACCGCGAGGGACGGACGGTGACGGTCGAGGCCGACGACGGGACGTACGAACAGTCCTACGACGACCTCCTCGTCGCGACCGGTGCGAGCGCGATCGAACCGCCCTTCGACGGCCTCGACCTCGAGGGCGTGTTCACGATCCACGACATGGACGAGGCCGACGCCATCGAGGACTACGTCACCGAGGAGGGCCCGGAGACCGCCGCGATCGTCGGCGGCGGCTACGTCGGGATCGAGATGGCCGAAGCGCTGTCGGCCCGCGGGGCCGACGTCCACCTCTACGAGATGTTGCCCCACGTCCTCCAGCCGTTCGGCGAGCCGGTCGCCGAGGTCGTCGAAGACCACCTGCGCGAGCAGGGCGTCGATCTCCACCTCGAGACCGCCGTGTCGGGGTTCGTCGGCGACGAGCGGATCGACGGGGTCGAACTCGAGGACGACACCGTCGACGCGGACATCGCGATCGTCGGCGTGGGCGTCGCCCCGAACGCCGACCTCGCCGAGTCGGCCGGGATCGAACGCGGGCCGACTGGCGCGGTCGCGACCGACGAGTTCGGTCGGACGAACGACGAGAACGTCTACGCGGCGGGCGACTGCGCGGAGTCGACCCACGTCGTGACCGGGGAGCCGGACCACGTGCCGCTGGCGCTGACCGCCAACCGCGCGGGCCGGGCGATCGGCCAGACCGTCACCGGCGATCCCACGCCGGTTGGCGACATCGCGGGGACGGCCATCGTGAAGGCGTTCGAACTGGGAGCCGCCCGGACGGGAATCGTCGACGAGGAGCGGGCCCGCGAGGCGGGCTTCGATCCCGCTTCGGTAACGATCTCGGCGTCGTCGCGCGCACACTACTATCCCGACGGCGCGGAACTCACCGTCTCCCTGCTGGCCGATCGGGAGAGCGGCCGGCTGCTCGGGGGAAGCGTCGTCGGTCGCGAAGGTGCAAAGCGAATCGACACGGTCGCGACGGCGCTGACGGCCGACATGACCGTGACCGAACTGCAGAACGCGGACCTGGCCTACGCGCCGCCGTTTAGTCCCGTCTGGGACCCGATCCTGACGGCGGCGAAAGTCCTCTCGGGGAACCTCGAGTGACGGCGATGACCGACGAACTCGAGGCGTTCGTCGCCGACCGCCGCGGAGAGCTGGCCGCCCTCGCGCTCGATCTGCTGGCGATCGACACGGCGAACCCGCCGGGCGACACGCGCGAGATCGTCGCCGTCCACGCGATCGACGAGTACACGACCGTCGACGCGCTCGTCGGCAACGCGACGATCTACGCGCGCCTCCCCGAACGGTGGGCGGCCGCGGCCGACGGGGCGGACGTCCGGCCATAGTGGCCACTGACAGTCGTTGCCCACCCGACCGCACGGCAGTGTTGCGATCGGTGTGGCAACCGTTTCAGTGGCTACGACAGCTCGCCGGAACTCGGAAGTCGAGAAACGTTTAAGGGTGTTCTGTGCGTACTTGTGGACATGAAGCACAATATCGGAACGATGGACCGGAACGTCCGTGCGGTCGGCGGTGCGGTACTGGCCGCCGTCGGCGTCGCAACGCTCGTCGGCGCGCTCGAGTTCGGGACGGCAGTAGGTGCCGTCGCGCTGTTGATCGGGGGCGTCCTGGTCGGAACGGCGCTGACTCGAACCTGTCTCCTGTACCGGATTCTGGGCGTCGACACGTCTTCGTAACCCCACCCATGGACGCGGAACGATTTCGAAATACGGGCCAGCCCGACTGGGACTGGTGGGGCAGACTGTGGCCGACGCCGGGGGCGACGCTCCGTCGTCTGGGGATCGCCCCCGGCCTGACGGTCGCGGAAGTCGCCTGCGGGAACGGCTACTTCGCGCTTCCCGCCGCCCGGATCACGGCTCCCGAACCGGTCTACGCGCTCGACCTCGAGGAGTCGCTGCTCGAGGAGTGTACCCGCCTCGCCGAACGACAGGAAATCGAGAACGTCGTCCCCGTACACGGCGACGCGCGGCGAATGGCCCGATTGCTCCCGGAGCGGGTCGATGTCGTCCTGCTCGCGAACACGTTCCATGGCATCGACGACAAACGGGCGTTCGTCGAGGAGGCGGCGGAGTCACTCCGACCGAGCGGGCACCTCGCCGTCGTCAACTGGCACGATCGGCCACGCGAGACGACCACCGTCGCGGGCGAGCCGCGGGGACCGCCGACCGACCTGCGGTTGCCGCCCGACGACGCGGCCGCTGCCGTGCTAGACGGCGGGGCGTTTTCCCTCGTGGAGCGGATCGAACTCCCACCCTATCACTACGGACTGCTGTTCGAACGGACGACGGGCGGATCGACGACCGACTGACGGTGACCGAGACCCAGTGTCAAGACGCGTCCGACCGCCCATAGTAGTATTTCGCCCCACACCCAATATTATTACCACACGAGTCCGTAGGAAGTAGTATGCAACCGAGTACGACGACGACACCCGCCGAACTCAGGGCGGATATCCCCGCCCTCCAGCAGGGGACCTACCTCAACTTCGGCGCTCACGGGCCGAGTCCGAAATACGTCGTCGACGCTGCCGACGAGTTCGTCCGCGAACACGAGTACGAGTCGCCGATCGGGGACCACCCCTACGAGACGGCGTTTCGAGCGTTCGACCGCACTCGAGAGCGGGTCGCGTCGTTCGTCGGCGCCGACGCGGACGAGATCGCGCTCACCGAGAGTACGACGGCCGGGATCAACGCCGTCGCTAACGCGATCGACTGGCAGCCCGGAGACGTCGTCGTGCGGACGGACCTCGAACACCCCGCCGGAATCCTCCCGTGGCAACGCCTCGAGCGGGACGGCGTCGAGGTTCGCGTCGTCGAGACCGAGGCCGGTCGTGTCGATCTCGAGCGCTTCGCCGAGGCCGTCGCGGACGCCAGCGTCGTCTGCTTCAGCGCGGTCACGTGGACCCACGGGACGCGGCTTCCCGTGGCGGACATGGTCGATATCGCCCACGACGCCGGTGCGCTCGCCCTCGTCGACGCCGTGCAGGTCCCCGGACAGTTGCCGATGGACGTCCGAGAGTGGGGTGCCGACGCGGTCGCTGCCGCCGGCCACAAGTGGCTGCTCGGGCTGTGGGGCGGCGGCTTCCTCTACGTTGCCCGCGACGTCGCCGAGCGTCTCGAGCCGCGGACGGTCGGCTACCGAAGCGTCGAGACGCCGTCGGCCGACCCCTACGAGTACGCGGCCGGCGCGCGCCGGTTCGAAGTCGGATCGGCGAACCCGGCACCGCACGTCGCGCTCCGGGAAGCGATCGATGTGATCGACGACGTCGAGACCGAAGACCGCGTTCGCCGTCTCGCCGGCCGACTGGCGGACGGTGTCCCCGCCGATCGTCTGCTCAGTCCGTCAACGCCGGAGTCGGGGCTCGTGACGATCGATGTCGACGACCCGGCGGCGACGGTCGAGCGGCTGGCCGCCGACGGGATCGTCCTGCGGGACCTCCCTTCCCCGAACGCGATTCGGGCGTCCGTCCACGCCGTCAACACCGAGAACGAGGTCGATCGGCTGCTCGAGTCCTTGCAACCGGAGTGGTAACGGAATCGCCCGCTCACACGGACCGTCGTCCCGAGTTCGCAGTGTAACCACAGGACGGTCGCCGTTGCACCGGAACCGACGGACAACGGTCCGTATGAGACCGGACCCGGACATCCGTGATCCGGGGGCAGCTGCCGCCCCGAAGGGAACCGACTTCCGTCTGATCCGTGTTACGGCTGTTGCCGGGATCTTTCGATAGACGGACCAGAGGGGCTTTTTCGCCGACGATCCAAGGATACCTGTGTCCCGGCCATCTCGAGAGATCGTACTGGCTGCCATTGTACTCGTTGGCACCGTCGGACTCGGTGGCCTCTTCGTCGGTGACGCCGATCCGGCGCCCCCGGAACCGGCCCCGTTCGACGAAACCGTTTCCGTAGGACTCACGCTCGAGAACGAACAGCGACTCGACGAGAACGTCACGCTCCCGCGAGCGCAGGCGTTTTACTCGCAGTATCAGTACGTCGTCGGCTACTACGGCGTCGAGACGTTCGTCGAGGCCCAGCGGCAGGACGGACACGAACAGCGCTTTGGCTATCCGCTGGCGGTGTACGTCACCGACTACGGCGACGCGGCGGTCGAGTTGAACGAGGAGGGATATCCGGTCACCGACCGACAGCTCCCGTGGATCGACGCCACTGACGCGTGGTTCGTCGTCGGCAGCGAGGCCCGAGCGCCGTCGGGCGAGACCGTCGTTTCGTTCGCTGACCGAGCGGACGCGGCGGCGTTCGCGACGGCTCACGGCGGCGAGGTGTATTCGTGGGACGAAACCCTCGAGCAGTCGTTCGACACTGACGACGTGACCGGCGTCCGCGACCGCGTTTCCGAGCAGGACCGCCGTGCCGATGCGACCGTCGAGTCGACGCAGGCCCGCACCGATCGGCCGGTCTCGACCGTCGTCGGAGCGGACGCCGACGTCGTTCGGGAACGCATCGACACGGCCCCCGAAAACATCACCGTCGTCGATACCGTCCAGGCAGGCATCGACGAAGCGCCCGCAAACACCACGGTTCTGGTCTCCGAGGGGACCTACGAGGAGACCCTCGAGATCGACCGGCCGATCACGCTCGCCGGGGACGGAACGCCGACGATCAGCGGCGACGGCAACGGCTCGGTCGTGACCGTCACCGAACCGCGAGTCGGGATCCGTGACCTCGAGATCACCGGCGTCGGGCCGCTGACCTCCGGTGCCGAGGACGTCCCCGGACAGGCAATCGACGACGACGCCTGGGACGAGAAGTTCCTGACGTACTACACCGGTGCGGACGCCGGGATCTCGGCCCACGTCGCCGCGGGGCTGTCGGTCGAGAACGTGACGATCGAGACGCCCTCGAACGGGATCATCCTTCGTGAGAGCCCGGAGACGGTCGTTCGGAACGCGACCGTCCGCGGCAACGAACGGTGGGAGGACGGGTTCGCCGGAATCATGGCGTTCCGGTCGCCGGGCGTGATCGAGGAAACGACGATCGTCGACGGGCGGGACGCGATCTACGCGTACCGATCCGAGGGGATCGTGATCCGGGAGAACACGATCGACGAAAGCCTACTGGGAATCCACTTGATGCACACCGACGGCACGCTACTCACGGACAACCGACTGAACGGCGTCATCGATACGGGGATCTACGTCATGACGGGGCCCGAGCGGAACGCGGTCGTCGGCAACGAGATCAGGGGCTCACAGGTCGGCGCCTACATCGGCGGTTCGGACACGTACGTCGCCGAGAACGTCCTCGAAGCCAACGACGTCGGACTGGAGCTTGCGGCGTCCGGCTCGATCTACGAGCGAAACGTCTTCGCGGGGAACCGGGTCGGGGTCAACGATCGGGTGATACTGCCGACGAACCGGGTCGTCGAGAACGACTTCGTCGGCAACGACGACCACGCCACCGCGGGCGCCGGACCGTTGCGCGTCTGGACGTACGACGGTCGCGGGAACTACTGGCAAGGGGCCACCAGTATCGCGGACGGCGACCCGCCGTCCCGGTCGTATTCACCGACCGACACCGTCGACGGCCGGATGCACCGCACCGACGGGGCAGCGACGCTCGCCCGAGCGCCGGCGCTCGACGCGCTCTCGGGGTTCGAAGCGTCGGTGTCCGGAATGCGGACGGGTAGTGTCACCGACACGGAGCCCACGTGCGAACCGAACAACCCGGAACTGCTCGAACGGACCGAGTACGCCGATCGCGCCAGATCCTGCGACGGCTCACTTACGATCGAACCATGACGACAGCCCAACCCCTACTCGAGGCATCGAACGTCGATTTCGCGTACGGAGACGTGACCATCCTACAGGACGTATCCGTCCCCGTCCGACCGGGCGCGGTGACGGCCCTGATCGGTCCGAACGGGACCGGAAAGACGACGCTGCTTCGCACGCTCGCCGGACTCCAGGAACCCACCGGCGGGTCAGTCGCGTATCACGGGCCGGCGGCCGCCCGCGAGGTCGGGTATCTCCCTCAGCAGCCCGAGTTTCGGCCCGGGTTCTCCGTCCTCGAAACGCTCGCGTTCTACGCGTCGCTCGTCGGCGGTGGACGCGACGAGGCGATGGCACGACTCGAGCGCGTCGGACTCGAAGACGCCGCGACGCGTCGGGTCGAGGCGCTTTCCGGGGGGATGACGCGACTCGTCGGGATCGCACAGGCGACGATCGGTGACCCGCCGCTGGTCGCCCTCGACGAACCCGCGTCCGGACTCGATCCGGGGATGAGCAAGCACGTGTTCGCGGTGGCCGACGAACTCGCCGCCACCGGAACCGCGGTGTTGGTGAGTTCGCACGATCTCGAACTCGTCGAGCGGACGGCCGACGAGGTGGTCGTCCTCGACGACGGCGCCGTCGTCGAACGCGGGAGCCCGACGGCGCTTTGCGATCGCCTCGGCGTCGAGTCGCTCGAGGACGTCTACGAGTCGTCGATCACCGGCGACCTCAGTCGCGTTCGGGTTCAGGGTGAGACCGCGTGACCGGCACGCCACGCTCGGTCCGCGACGACGACGCGACGACGGCGACCGACGACGAGACCGACTTCGAGCCCTCAGGGTCGGCCGACCGTGCGCCGAAGCCGACCCGCCGGATCGAACGCGTCGTCGTCCGCGAACTCAGAACCCTCTCCCGGACCCGGACGTTCGTCCTCCTCGGAGCGGCGTTCGCAGCCGTCCTGCTGGGAATCGCGTGGGTGGGTGGCGGCGTCGGGGCCGGCTACGTCCCGACGATCGTCGATCTCCTGACCCCGCTCGAGTTGCTCGTCCCGATCGTGGCCGTCGCGTTCGGCTACCGGGCGATCCTCGGCGACCGCCGACGGGGCGAACTCGACGTCCTCGAGACGTATCCGATCGCACCGCGCGAACACGTCGTCGGCGTCTTCGTCGGCAGGGCCGTCGGGCTCCTCGGGACGGTCGTCGCGTCGCTTCTGCTCGTCGGCGGCGCGGTCGTCGTCGGTCGCGAGGAACCGTTCAGCCGGTACGCGTCGCACGCCGGTGCCGACTCCCCGCTCCTGTTCGCGCGGTTCGTCGTGTTGACCGCGCTGTTCGCGCTATCGATCCTCGCCGTCGCGATCGCGATCTCGGCGCTCGTAAGCGGAACGCGAAGCGCCCTCGCGCTGTCCGTCGTCGCGCTGGTCGTCGTGTTGGTCGGGCTGGATCTCGCGCTCGTCTACGGCCTCGCAAGCGGCTATCTGGGCGAGTCGTCGCTCGTCTACGCGCTCGCGGCGAGCCCGCTCAGCGCGTACCGCGGGCTCGTCTTCGAAACCGTCGTCATAACGGCGGCGGGAACCGGGCCACAGACGGCCTCGCCCGCGGCGAGTCTGGCGGGGCTCGCGGTGTGGACGATCGGGTCCCTCGCCGTCGCGACCGGCGCGATAAATCGGTAGCCGTCGTTTCGAACGCGGTCGTGGGGTCGGTCGCTACATCATCGACATCACGAGGTCGCGACTCACGTCGCCGTGTTCGTAGAGATCGCCGCCGTGTTCCGACTGAAACGCGTCCGCGTCGTCGGAGTCGGAAAAGCCGATCATCGACGGCCCCATCGCGCCCTCCACCTCGCTGTCGACGACCAGCGTGAGGTCGGTTATCGGCGCGAAGTCGTCCGCCTCGACGTGGCTGGTGATTTCGGGCGCGTCGCCGTCGGTATCGATCTCGTAGTCGACGCTCGAGTAATCGGTCGCGTAGGTCACGCTCGGCTCCTGATCGTCCTCGTGTTCGAACGTGAACGCGTACGTACAGAGGGAACTGCAGAACTGTGCCGGACGGTCTTCGTCGAGCAACGCCTCGGCGTCGTCGTAGAACGCTTCCCCGACCGGTCCGGGGTAGTCGACGATCGGCATCGTGCAGTTGTCACAGTTCGTCCCGTCCTCGATCGTGACCGGGTCGGGACCGCTCGCCTCGTCACCGTCGAGGCACCCGGCCAGCGCGGCCAGTCCGGTGAGGGCCGATCCGGCGAGGATCGTTCGACGCGGCACGCTTCGTTCGCCGTCACTCCCGTGGTATTCGTCCATGTGCGTCCTTGGGTAGCGACCGATAAGTGGAGTCTGGTCCAATCGACGAAACAGTGTGCAGCCGTCCGCACGGAACCACCACGAGATCGACGCCGGCACCGCGCTGTTGCTCGGCTCGATCGTGGTTGCCGTTCGCGAGACCGGGGGCGTACCGGGAACGCTGGAACCGCGAGACGGCGAACCCGGCGATCGCACTCGGTGCAGCACTGCTCGTCAGCGGGCCGTCGTCTACGGCGGCCTCACCATGCACCGGTCGCAAGCGGGCGCGCCGTCACCGGCCACGGAATCGGATGGCAGACTTGTCCCAAGTACACACAAACGCTCCGAAAAAGGAGGCCGTCCGAGGCGCTCGAGCGTTCGGAACTGCCGGACGATCGGCAGTCGACCACGTCGTCACCGGCGACCGTCAAGCGACCGGCGGACGAGTCGGTGTGTCTCGGTCGTCGCCGAGGCCGGCCGCACGCCAACGGAGTTGCCTCGTGACGGCGAACGGTGACGGGCCACAGATCGCCGGGGATCAGTACTCGGGTCGCTGGGCCCGAATGACGTCCGCGAGCTGTTGTTCCTCGTCGGCGATGAGTTCCGTCAGATCGTCGGCCGTGATGATGCCGACGAGCTGGTCGCCGTCGCTGACGGGGAGGCGGCGCACGCCGTGTTCGGCCATCAGATCCGTCGCCTCGTAAAACCCGCCGTCCCGTTCGATCGTACAGGGATCCTCGGTCATTACGTCCGTTGCCGTCTGCTCGGCGTCGGCCCCGTCGGCGAGGACGCGCACAGTCAGGTCGCGGTCGGTTACGATACCCACCGGCGCATCGTCATCGGTGATCACGATACTCCCGACGTTCTCCTCGTCCATCATCGCCGCGAGTTCGGGGACCGACGCGTCGGGTGCGGCCGTTACGACATCGCTGCGGGCTAAGTCATCGATCGGCATGAGGACACCGGATAGGCCGACCACGCGAGACGTCTTAGTCTCGGGGCCCAAGTGTGACGACGGCGGACTCTCTCGTCGGTACGACCGTCACGCGACCGTACTCGAGTCCTCGACGGTCGCGCTCGAACCGATCGCGAGCGGGCCGTTTCCGGCGGGTTTCTTGTGCGTTGCTGACGTGTCTCCCGTATGGGAACGCACGTACTCGTCCCGTTGGACGGCTCATCGCAAGCGTGGGCCGCGTTCGATCACGCGGTCTCGAATCACGACGGCGGGCGAATCACGACGTTACACGTCGTCGATCCGATGGCTGGCGTCTACAGCGACTACGGGGGCGGCGGCTACTACGATCCACAGATCCACGATCAGGCCGTCGAACGGGGCAACGAACTCGGCGAAGACGCGCGCGACCGAGCGGAGGAAGCGGGAGTTCTCGAGACGGCTACGATCGACACCGCGGTCGAAACTGGACCGCCCGCTCGAACGATCGTCCAGTACGCCGACGAAAACGACGTCGATCACATCGTCATGGGAAGTCACGGTCGGTCCGGCGTCACTCGTGTCCTGCTCGGAAGCGTGGCCGAAACCGTCACGCGGCGCTCCCCAGTCCCGGTGACGATCGTTCGATAACGGAACACGCCCGTCGCTTACACTGTCGGACAGAAGTCACTACGAAGTCGGTCGCCAATTCGCGGCCTACCGGCGACGGCCACAGCAGAGCGCCCGATCTTCACGCCGTTCTGCCCAACAGCGTTACCGTATCACACGGACTGCCGTCCGTCAGTTCCGACGAGACCCGACCGTCCCGCGATTGCACGGGGAATCGGGACAGTTGCCCGTATGAGCCGTTGATGGACGTCCGCTCGCTACGCATCGGTCCGGACCTCTTTCCGCCCCGTTATCTCGTCCGGATCGAGGCTGAAATAGCGGAACGTCATCTCCCTCGGCGGTCGCTCGAACACGTCGACGATCGGGATCTGGATCCCCCACATCCCCTGAATTTCCGTCGATTCGTACGGCGCATCGGCCGTATCCGAAAGCCGTCCCGTAGCGACGACGCTTCGCCAGCCGGTGTCGGTCTCGTCGTGTGTCACGAAGGAGACGGGGTTGTCCACGAGGTCCTCCTTTCTGCTGTCCTGTGGGATCGAGAGTCGATAGTAAAACCGCTTCACGTCCGCGCTGTACCCGTACGAGACGGGGATCGAAACCGGTGGTTCGTCGGGATCCGTGGCGAAGGAGATGACGCCGGTCCCGCCGCGACCGAGGAATTCGTTTAGTTCGTCCTCGCTCAGTTGCAGCCATCGAGGGTCCTGCATACGGTCCCCGACGATGCGCTGGCTAAAAGTCCCCCTATTATTGGAGGCCGTACTATCACGGGAACGGGAACGTCGCCACCGACCTGCCGGGATCGTCTCGTAGCCACTGACAATCGTTGCACACCCGACCGCACGACAGCGTTGTCATTCGTTTCAGCGGCTCCGATAGCGGCGGCCAAGCGTGTCCCGAAGCGAGCCGATCGGCCGCGAGACACGCCCTCGAGTCGGTCGAATCCCGTCCCGGTCGTCGAGGGTGCCTGTGCAGGGACGATACCTATCAACGGGCTCGCAGTATGAGTCTTGCAAGGTGAGTCCAATGGTGACCCAACTATCTCCCGAACGGCTCGCGGAGATGATCGACTCGGACGAGTCGTTCACGCTCGTCGATACGCGCCCCGAAGACAGTTACGAGGGGTGGCGGATTCACGGTGCCGAAAACGTCCCGTTCGACCCGCGCGACGAGTTCGGTGACGAGAAAATCGAGCGCATCGAGGCAGCGAGCAACGGCGACTCGATCGTCGCGATCTGTGGGAAGGGGCTCACGTCGACGCCGTTCGGGTTCGAACTCGAGCAACGCGGCTACGACGACGTGGCCGTCGTGAAAGGCGGCATGGAAGACTGGAGCAAGGTGTACGAGGTCGTTCCCGTCGAGACGGCAAACGAGGATCTCGTCGTCCTGCAGCTACAGCGCCGGGCAAAGGGCTGTCTCGGCTACGTCGTCGGCTCGACGGCCGCCGAGTCGGCGGTCGTGGTCGACCCGACCCGACAGACGGATCAGTTCAAGATCGCCGCTGAGGAGGCCGGACTCGCGATCGAGCGCGTCCTCGATACCCACGTCCACGCCGACCACATCTCGGGCGGGCGAAAACTGGCGACCGAGCTGGACGTTCCCTACCATCTCGGCGAACGTGCGAGCGAGCGGGGCGTCGAATACGACTACGAACCCCTCGTCGACGGCGAGACGATCGCCCTCGGCGACGTCGAAATCGAGACGCTACAGACGCCGGGACACACGACCGAGATGGTCAACTATCTCGTCGACGGTGAGGCGCTGCTGACGGGTGACACGCTGTTCGTCGAGTCCGTCGGCCGGACGGAGCTTCAGTTCGGTGACGAGGACGCGGCCAACGGCGCCGAACTACTGTACGAATCGCTCCACGACACCGTTCTCGAGTTACCGGACGAGACGCGAATCCTCCCGGGACACGTATCCGTCACGGCGGACAACCGATACGAGGTCGGTTCGCCGGGCGAACTGATCGGCGCTCGTCTGGGCGATCTCCGCGACGATCTCGAATTGCTCGGATTGGACGAAGACGAGTTCGTAGATCGGATAGTCGAGAACGACCCGGAAAAGCCGCCGAACTACGAGCGCGTACTCGAGATCAACACGGGGACGGAGCCCCCCGAGGACGAGTCCGAGGCGACGGAACTCGAACTCGGCCCCAACAACTGCGCGGCCTGATTCGCCGGCGAGCGTCGGACACGGGATCACTGCCAGACGGTGTCAGCAGGCGACTCCGTGGCCGGTTTCACCCGTTCCGTTCAGTGTGGTACTGCCACAGTGGATAGCGGACACTCATTGCTGTCGGAGTCACTGGATCGGATACACTGATCACAGCGTTGTCGTGCGATTCGGTGCCATTGACTATAGAGGTCCGCCTCGACGCGTCAGCGACCGAGCCGAAACTGACCGAAGTTCACGGAACGGAGGACACGGCAAACGTCCGACAGCGCCCTTCAGATCTATTTTTCAGCCATGAGATCGGCGTGACGACTTTATACCGGGTTGGCGAACCATTCGTCATGGCCGACCGAATTCTCGTTCCCTACGACGGGACGCCGCAGGCGACGGAAGCCCTCGAATTGACCTTCGACGAATTCCCGGATGCGACCGTCATCGCGCTGTATGTCATCGAGGTGCCGGACGGGCGGTGGGCACAACTCCTGGGACCGGAACTGCAAGTACCCGTTTCCGAAAAAGCGGAGGAACACGCAGCCGATGTCCTCGAGACAGCGACGGACCTCGCAACCGAGTACGGTCGCAGTCTCGAAACGAACATAGTCACGGGCGAACCGGATGACCGCATCGTCGCGCAGGCGGCGGAGGAATCGGTCGATCTGATCGTCATCGGCAGCCACAGCAAGGAGGGGGTCTCCCGCGTCCTGCTCGGGAGCGTCGCGGAAACCGTCGTTCGACGATCACCGGTTCCCGTTCTCGTGGTCCGGTAGTGGCGACCGGAACGCGCCACGACACGAGCGGAGATCGTGGTGCCGTACGCTTAGAACCGCGGTGTTACAGGGACTCGAGAACCCGCTCGAAGCGCTCGTACGCGTCGTCACCGATCGGGTCGAGGTCGTCGTTCTCGGTGACGCCGATCAGCCGTCGCGGGTCGACGGCGCTGACGACGACGCCGCCGTCATCGTCGTAGACGACGACGTTGCAGGGGAGTACGGTCCCGAGGTCGAGGTCGTCCTCGAGTCCCCGATGGGCCAACCCCGGATTGCACGCGCCCAAGATCCGGTACCGTCGGAAGTCTTCGTCGAGTTTCTGCTGCAGCGTCTCCCGAACGTCGATGTCGCAGAGGACGCCGAATCCTTCGTCCTCGAGGGCGCCGATCGTTTCCGCGACGACGTCGTCGAACTCGCCGTCCGTTCGCGTGCGAAGCGTGTCGGACATAGTAGACGGTCGATTTCGATCGTGATCGTCGTTGGGGTAGCAACGGCAAGCCCGCAGGGCTCGCGTCGGTTCGGGGGAAGACAGTAGTCCGTCCGTGGAGACTGTACTCCTATGAGTTCTCGTCGTCTCCCGCGAGCGGTCGCCGCCCTGCTCGGGCTCGTGTTGCTCGCCGGACTCGGATACGCCCTCCGGTGGCGGTCGAACCCGTCACCGTGTCCGTACGCTCAGCGCAACGCGATCGATCTGCCGCGTCCGGTCATCACTCGCTCGAGGCTGTGTGACGTACTCGAGCCCCGGCCCGGAGAACGTCTTCTCGAGGTCGGGCCGGGAACGGGCTACTACACGGGGACGGTCGCGCGGGCGGTCGAGCCGTCGGGGACGGTACACGCCGTAGATGTCCAATCGGAGATGGTCGAACACCTCCGGACGCGGACGCGAGCGGCGGGTAACCTGCCCGTCGAACCGGTCCGCGGCGACGCACGAGCGCTTCCGTATCCGGACGACACGTTCGATGCCGCGTATCTGGTCCTGGTCCTCGGCGAGGTTCCCGACCAGGAGCGGGCGCTCGACGAACTCGAGCGGGTCCTCAAGCCTGACGGCCGACTCGTCGTCGGCGAATCGCTCCCCGACCCGCACTTCGTCGGGTTCGAACGGCTACGACGCCGCGCCGAACGACGCGGATTGACGTTCAACGGTCGCGTCGGGACGCGAGCGGGGTATTTCGCCCGCTTCGACGCGAGTGCCGCGGAGCGGCCGCCTCGTTGAACGAACGGTTATTAGGTATATGCACAAAACTACTCGTACCGAACCGAACGGGGTGGAACCGGTTTTCACCCCGCCGCCAATCCCGAAGACGGCCACGCATGTACTTCTCACAGCCGTCGAACCACGTACTCCGTGTAACGGGAGTGATCGCCCGAGAATAGCTGCCACTATATTGTACACTATGTACAAAACCTTTAAGCGGTGTCGGTCCATACGTAGTGGTGATGGCAACTGATGCACGCGACGACGTTTCGGCACGATCGCTCGACGAACCGCTCTACATCGACGGGAGAAGCCACCTCGAGGACGTCACGGCGGAACACGAGGTCGTTCTCGTGGACTTCTACGCCGACTGGTGTGGCCCCTGTCAGATGCTCAATCCCGTCCTCGAGAAGCTGGCCGACACGACCGACGCCGTGATCGCCAAGGTCGACGTCGACGAACACCAGCAGCTCGCGGGGTCGTTCGGCGTTCGTGGCGTGCCGACGCTCGTCTTCTTCGCGGACGGTGAGCAGGTCGAACAGCAGTCCGGCGTGTTACCGGAAAACCGACTCCGAGCCCTGATCGAGAGATACACCGAATGAACGAGGCAACCGACGCGACCGCGGACGTTCGTAACGTCGTGATCGTCGGCTCCGGCATCGCCGGTCTCTCGGCGGCCGTCTACGCCGCGCGGGCCGACCTCGAGCCGCTGGTACTCGAGGGACCCGAACCGGGCGGCCAGCTGACGCTGACGACGGACGTCGAGAACTACCTCGGCTTCCCCGAGGGCGTCGGCGGGATGGAACTGATCGGGAACGGCAAGGACCAGGCCGAGCGCTTCGGCGCCGAATTCGAACACGGAACCGTCGAGGACGCGACGCTCGGAGACCGGCCGTTCGAACTCGACCTCTCGAACGGCGATCGGCTGCGAACGCGTGCGCTGATCGTCGCGAGCGGCGCGAGCGCTCGCTGGGTCGGTGCCGAAAACGAGGCCGAACTGATGGGGTATGGCCTCTCGACGTGTGCGACCTGCGACGGCGCGTTCCACCGCGGCGACGACGTCCTCGTGATCGGCGGCGGCGATTCGGCGATGGAAGAAGCGCTCTTCCTCGCGAAGTTCGCCGACAGCGTGACCGTCGTTCACCGCCGAGAGGAACTGCGCGCGTCCGAGATCATGGCCGACCGTGCCCGCGACAACGAGACCATCGAGTTCCGCTGGAACACGGAACTCGAGGCGCTGCGGGGCTCCCAAGAAGACGGCGTCACCGGCGCGACGCTCGTCTCGCACCCCGAGGGCTATCCCCTCGAGCAAGCCGCGAACGGCGCCGACGTGACGCGCGAGACGGTCGACGTCGGCGGCGTGTTCTACGCGATCGGCCACACGCCCAACACCGACTTCCTCGCGGGAACCGCCGTCGACCGCGACGAGAGCGGCTACCTCCACACGCGAACCGACGACGCCGGCCGCGCGACGACCGAGACCGCAGTCGAAGGCGTCTTCGCCGCCGGCGACGTCGCCGATCCAAACTACCAACAGGCGATCACCGCCGCCGGAACCGGCAGTATGGCGGCCCTCGACGCCGAAGCGTACCTCGAGGCGCTCGAGCGGACGACGGCGCCCGCGCTCGAAGTCTCGCAGTAGTCGTCCACGTCACTGGTAGAGTTCCCTCGCGCGGGTTGGCACGCGCATTCGACCCTGACTCTCTATTTCGACGCCCTCGAGGATGGGGTCCGGTCCGACACCGACTCGACACGGTGATCCGCGGCCATCGCGTGCGGATCGGCGCGACTACTCCTCTTTGATCCGACTACCGCCCGGCGGCATGAAGTGCTGGATCCGGTCCGGGCTGGCGATCTTGCGGACGAACGACTCGTCCTCGAAGCGCTCGCGGAACCGCCGGTAGAGTCGCTTTGCCGTGTCCGCCTGGGCGTACTGCCCGGGCTCGAGTTCGATCGTCGTCTCCGTCCGGTCTTCGATGGCCGACGGCGGGCCGCCGATCACTCGCGTGTAGGGCTCACACTGGATCCCGACCGCCGCGCCGACCGGGGTATCGCGGTAGTAGGTCCGATCGCCGCGGATCGCGAACCCACCCTTCTCCAAGTACTCGCCGCTCTCGGGGGTCTTCGAGACCTGATCGGCGTCGACCGCGTAGACGTCGCCCGCGTAGCGGCCGTCCTTCCAGACCGAGGCGTACGAGACCGCGAACTGGGCCGCCTCCTCGATGCTCGACTCGGGGAGTTCGATGTCGCTCGAGGAGGCCTCGCTCGGGTCGGTCGCCTTCAGCACGGTGACGGGACCGCCGTGGGCCTGCGTGTGCAGGACCTTGTCGCCCGGCTCGAGGTACTTCTTGACGATCTCCTCGTTCTGGTCGGCGTTGCGGCCGCCGATCACGAGGTAGTCGTCGCTGGTGTGGAACCAGCGGAAGCGGTCGAACCAGGGCTCGTTTTCGCGGATCGGAATCGAGGGGTCGGCGAGCCAGTCCCGTTTCGGCCCTTCGTCGTCCGCCTCGTCCTCGTCGTCGCTCGCGGCGTCCTGGGCTTCCCACTCGTCGCGGCGTCGCTTGGCGTCTTCTAAGTCCTCGCGGGTGTTTTCGATGGCCGCCAGCGCGCCCTCCTTTTTGTCCTCGACGCGTTTGGCCTCGGTGTAGAGCCGGTCGGCGTTCTGTTCGACGCCCCGATCGGCGACCAGTTCGATCCGCTCGCCGTCGAGGTCGACGGTCACGGTCCCCTCGCTGCCGTCGACGTCGATGACCGCCTCGGCGGCCGCGATACCGCGGTCGGCCCCCTCCTCGAACCGTTCCCGGATCTCGTCCCAGGCGCGGTCCTGCTCGCGGGCCTGCTGGACCGTCGAGAGGATCTCGTCGACGAGTCCGTACTCGGCATAGAGCAACTCCGCCCGCTCGCGAAGCTGCTCGGCCTCCTGCTCGAACCCCTCGATCGCCCCCTGCTGTTGCTCGATGATCCGCTCGTGTTTGGCGATCTCCGACTCGAAATCCGGGCGCTGATCGGTCGGATCGGGCTCTTCCTCTTCGGCGAGTTCGAGCCGGAAGAAGTAGTCGTCCAGCGCCGACAGGAACGAGTCGTAGCCCTCGGCGGGCAGGTCCGCGTGTTCCTCGAGCGGGAACGGCGTGACGTCGACGACGGGACCGTCGCCTGCGTCGGTTCCCTCGCTTTCGTCGTCCCCGTCGGCCTCGTCGTCGCCCGCGAAGTAGAGCCGCGGGTCGAAGTTACCGTTGCGAATGTCGAGTGCGAGCCGTTCGATGGCCTCGTAGATCCGGTCGTAGACGTCCTCGTCGGCGTCGTCGATGTCAAGCCCCTTCTCGACGCCGGCGCGGGTACAGATCTCCTCGGCGTAGAGCCCGCCGAAGTTGAGTTGGGTCGCCAGCGTCCGGACCACGTCGGTGTCGGAGTCGTCCATCTCGTGGTCGAACGCCTCCCGGGAGACCGTCAGTGGGTTCGTCCGGGTATCCGGGAACTCATAGCGCGAGCCCGGGACGACCGTTCGGGACTTGAGTCGGACGGTCTCGAGGCAGTCGATCACCTCGTACTCGCCGTCGGTGACCGCGACGTTGCCCTGCCCGAACAGTTCGACGATGATCCGGGTGGTGCCGTCGTCGCGCTCGAAGACGAACTCGAGGATGCGGTCGAACTCGTACTGTTCGACGCCCGCGAAGTCCGCTCCCGACAGTCGGTTCCGGAGCATCATCGCGAACTGGGGCGGCCGGCCGGGGGCGTCGGGCACCCGTTCGGGGGCGACCGTGTGGGCCCGCTTGACCTCGCCGACCTCGAGAATTAGTTCCAGTCGGCCCCGGTCGAAGTCCCGCATCTTGAGGCGGACGAGATCGTCGCCGTAGAGGTAGGCCTTGTCGACTTTCGCTCCCTCGTAGGTGCCGAGTTCCCCGACGAGGGCCGCGAGGTCGACGCTTGTCAGCTCCCGCTTCGAATCCATACTACACACTGCCCGGTCCGGTCAAAAAGGGGTGTCGCTCCGGTCCGGGGCGATCGCGTCGACGAGCGTCCGCAAGGCGGGCGACCGACTCGTCGGTCGCTGTCGGAACATCTAATCCTCGCGGGCACCCAGTAGGGAGCATGCACGAGGCCGTGGGTGGCGTCACCCGTGAGTCGAACGAGCGACTGCGAGGGGACACGGACCGAACGCGGACGGTCGGGAACGGGGGGTCGACCCGATGAGCGCGAACGAGGAACCGCCCTGGTCCGACGTCTCCCGATTTCCGGACTTTCTCGATCACCTCGAGCAACAGGGCGGCGCGACGGTCCGCGGGATCGTCGACCGGATCGATGCCGACGTCGACATGGACGGCGTCGTCTATCACGATCGGGGCATTCGCTCGCCGGGCTACGACGCGACGTTCGTCCCCGAGCCCGAAGGTGAGCGACTTCGACCCGCGTTCAGCGTCGAACTCCACACCGTCGGCCCCCGAAGCGTCTGGGCGGTCTTCGACGCGACGCTCTCGTGGGACTTCTATCTCCTTCAGGCCGAGGGGATCGCGGCGATCGCCTGGGTGAGCGACGAGGAGTACAACGCCGAGGAGTCCGGGATGTTCCTCTCGAAACACGACGCCCTCGCCGCCGGCCGGTTCTCCTTTGGCACGTTCATCTATGCCGACGAGGACTGGCAGGAACAGCTGGAACTCATCGAGGGAACCGATACGCCCGCCTTCCTCCAGCGCGACGACGGCAGCACGCTCGTGCCGACCAGTCAGGACGATTTCTACAGCGTCGTCAACTCGACGCCCCAGGAGTTCCGGACCAACGGCGGCGGTGCGCCGCCACATCTGGGACTGCTCGAACTCGAGGTTTCGATCGACTGAGGACGGGCGCCGCGGTATCCGACCGCAACCGTTTTCGAGCCGGCCTCGGAGAGAACCCGTATGTCGTCGCTCGAGGAAGTCGTCGTCGTCGCGACCATCGCCGGCTGTACCACCGGGATCGGGGCGTTACCACTCCTGCTCACCGACCGAATCAGCCACCGCGTCTACGACGGGTCGCTCGGCCTCGCAGCCGGCATCATGGTCGGAGCCGCGGTCTTCGCCCTCGTGTTGCCCGGCCTCGAGATGGGGTCGCCGCTCGAGGTCACCGCCGGTCTCCTCGCCGGCGGCGGCTTCCTGCTGGTCGTCAACGCCGTTCTCCCGCACTTGCATCTCCTCTTTCGCGGGGAACGGGTCGAAGGGACGGGACCGACGTTCGACCCCGCCGGCGAGCTACCGTCGGCCGAGGCTGACGGCGACCTCGAACCGCTCGGCGACGACGCCGACGACCTGCGTCGCGCCGCACTGGTCGGCGGTGCCGTCACCATCCACAACGTCCCCGAGGGGCTGGCGGTGGGGATCGCCTTCGCGAGCGGCGAGACGGCGCTCGGCCTCGCCATCGCGACGGCGATCGCGGTCCAGAACGTCCCCGACGGGTTCGCGATGGCGGTGCCTGCCGTCCGGGCCGGCGTCTCCGCCCCCCGAACGCTCCTCTATACCACGCTCTCGGGCGGCGTCCCCGAACCGATCGCCGCCGCAATCGGCTTCTCGCTCGTCGCGGTCGTCTCCGGGCTCTTCCCCCTCTCCGCCGGCTTCGCCGCGGGGGCGATGATCGCCGTCGTCTTCCGGGAACTGGTCCCCTCGAGCCACGGCCACGGCTACGCCGACACCGCGACGGCGACGTTCGTCCTCGGCTTCGCGGTCATGCTGCTCGTCGACACCGTCCTCGCGGTCTGACCGGGTGTCTCGTCCACCGGCCCACGGGTCAAAGGAAACATACGTCACCGGAGCCACACGAACGTATGGTTTCCCGCGAAAATAGCGTCCTCGCCGTCGCGTTCGCCCTCTGTCTGGCCGCCTTCCTGCTCGGTGCAGCCCTCGGCCTCGAGGGACCGATCTACGCGTTCGTGGTGGTGATCGCGATCCCGATCGTCGGGCCGCAACTGTACCTGGCGGCCACCGGCGACGAGGCGGTGCCGGCGCCGACTCGGATCCGGACGGCCCTGCTGCTGGGCGGCGGTCTCTGTCTGCTGTTCGGGACCGCCGGTACCGACGCGGAGCGGCGGCTGTTCTGGGGGATCGGGACCGGATTCCTCCTGACGGCTCTCGTCTACGAGGTTCGGACGGGATACCTGCGCGAAATTGCGAGCCGCTGACGGAGCGGCCGTACTGATCACGGCAGCGTGGCGTCACCTTGAACGAGCTGCGAGAACGGAAACCGAGCGTGCCGGTGTCGCTCTAGGGGGAGTCGAGCGATGGGATGGGTGCCGGCGCGCTCGCGGGACAGTGCGGTGTGCCGCTGTCGGAGTGGGATGGGGGGTGGAGGGGATGACAACGGTGCCGACGATTGTCGGCACGCGAGTATACGACATATAGAATAATAAATTTTTCGAGTTCAGAAGATGAACTATTTCCGCAGGGAAAATGCGAAGCGCGACGCGATTTCGTGTCTCGATTCGTCGCAGTCGGGAGTCGGAGCGGCCGGCAGCGGTCCCGATCGACTCTCGAGCGGGTCCGTCCACACACGAACGGCCTAGAGACGTTTGCTCACGTACGGGCCGTCCTGATGGTAGCCGAGTTTGTTCCGGTAGTACTCCCGCGCGCCGATGCCGGAGATGACGCTCAGTTTGTCGTAGCCGGCGTCGGCCGCGAGGTCCTCTGCGCGATTCATTAGCCGGCGGCCGTAGCCCTGATGCTGATGTTGATCCGTCTCGCTCTCGTCACCCATGGCGACCTCGGAGCCGTAGACGTGCAGTTCCCGGATCAGCGCGGCGTTCTCGAGTTCCGGGCGGACAGGGTCGTTGGGGAACCGGAGCCTGCAGAAGCCGACCAGCAGGTCCTTCTGGAAGTCCTCGAAGGAGATGAAATGCTCGGTGCCGCCGCAGGCCTCGTAGGTCAACACGTCGAGGTCGACGTTCTCGGCGTCCTCGTCGTTCATCCCCGCTTCGCGACAACGGATACAGTCGCAAGACCAGCCGTGTTCGTCCATGCGCTTGCGGGCGAGCTGGCGGAGATTGGACTTCCAGACGCCGGCGTCGATGAAGTCCGCGGGGATGTCCCGCTGGACGCGCTGGAGTCGCGTGTACCGGGGAATCATGTCCTTGATCTCGGCGATCAGCTCCGCGGCCTCGTCGTTGCCCAGCGGTTCGAACTCGCCGTTGTGCCACCAGTCGTAGGTCGCCGTTCCCCGGACGATCAGCGTCGGATAGATCTTCAGGTAGTCCGGCTTCCACTGCTCCTGCTCGAAGAGCCGCCGGAAGTCCTCGAGACACATCTCCTTGCTCATTCCGGGCTGGCCGGGCATCATGTGGAAGCCGACCTTGAACGCCGAGTCCCGGAGCCGGCGGTTGGCGTCGATCGACACCTGCGCGCCGTGGCCCCGGTGCATCTCCCGGTTGATCCGCTCGAAGGTCGTCTGGACGCCGACCTCGACTTTCGTCCCGCCCAGATCGAGCATCCGGTCGATCTGTTCCGGATCGCACCAGTCGGGCTTGGTCTCGAAGGTCGTCCCGATGTTGCGAACGTCGGCCGTCTCGTTCTCGGCGATGACGTCCTCGAGGTACTGCCACTCGTACTCCTCGGGGTCCTCGGCGAAGCTGACGCCCTGAGCCGGCTCCGGCTCCTTGTCGACGTCGTAGTCGTTCATCGCCTCGAGGGCGCGCTTGACGAACCACTCCTGATAGTCGTGGCTGCGAGCGGTCATCGTCCCGCCCATCAGGATGAGTTCGACCTTGTCGACGGGATGGCCGATCTGGCGCAGCTGCTCGAGTCGGAGCGTGACCTGCCCGTAGGGGTCGTAGTCGTTCTGGACGCCGCGGGCGGCGGCGGGCTCCTCGCCCGTGTAGCTCTGGGAACTCGAGAACTCCGAGTCGGGGCCGCCGGGACAGTAGAGACACTTTCCGTGAGGACAGCGCTCGGGCGAGGTCATGATCGCGACCGGCGAGACGCCGGAGGCCGTTCGGACCGGTTTGCGCTGTAACACCGCTTCCAGGTCCTCGCGGTGTTCTTCGGGCGCGTAGTCCAGTAGCTCGGAGTTCTTCGGCACCTTGGGTGCCGAGTGTTCCGAGCAGGCCTCGAGCTTCGCTTTCTCGACCTCGTCGCGCTCGATCTCGCCGGCGAGGATCCGCTCGACGAGCGTCTCACAGACCCGCTCGAACGCTTCGGTTTCGGTCGGTTCGGGCGTCTCGGTACTCACTACGTACGAATGGTCGCCGTTCGCGAATAAGCGTGTCGGACTCTTCGATCCGGCCGCTACTACCGCGACGTCCAGTCCGTGTGTAACGGTTCCGTCTATCAGTCGGGCTTCCGAAAGGTAATCGCTTAAGGGACGTCTCACCCTATCCTCGGCGTACCGAATGTCTCCCGACCTGGCGGTCGTCGTCGCCGCGGTCGCGTTGCCGTTCGTCGCGGCAGCACTGACGCCGCTCGTCTTCCGTCTCTTCGGCGAAACGACCGGGTTCGTCGGAACCGTCGTCTCGCTGGCGTCGTTCGGCCTGCTCGCCACACAGTACGGCACCGAAGGCAGCGTCTCCCTCGAGTGGATCTCGTCGCTGAATATCGCACTCCAGTTCTACGTGGACGGCTGGGCACTGCTGTTCGCGATGCTTGCCACCGGTATCGGCGCGCTCGTGTTCACGTACTCCCCCGCATACATGCACGGTCAGGCCGGTCTCCCGAGGTACTACGCCGCCCTGCTTGCGTTTATGGGCTCGATCGTCGGCGTCGCGCTGGCCGCCGACCTGGTCGCGATCTTCCTCTTCTGGGAACTCACGAGTCTCTGTTCGTTCGTCCTGATCGGCTACTACACCGCCGACGACTCCTCGCAGTACGCCGCCCGAATGGCCATGTTCATTACCGTCGGTGGCGGCCTGTTCCTGCTCGTCGGCCTCCTCTTGCTCTCGATCGTCGCCGGCGACGTCCTCGGCCCGGGGGCCGCGTTCGACCTGGCCACGATGCTCGAAAACCCCGAGACCATGAGCAATGCCTTGCGAGAGCGGGGCCTGTTCCTCCCAGTTCTCGGCCTGCTGGCGATCGGTGCGGGCACCAAGTCCGCACAGGTGCCGGTCCACTTCTGGCTGCCCAACGCGATGGCGGCTCCGACGCCGGTCTCCGCCTTCCTCCACTCGGCGACGATGGTCAAGGTCGGCGTCTACTTCATCGGTCGCGTCCGACCCATGCTCGTCGGCGAGGAGTGGCTCTTCCTCTTTGCGACGCTCGGGCTGACGACGATGACCGTCTGTGCGATCATGGCCGTCGCCGCGACCGACATCAAGGAACTGCTTGCCTACTCGACTGCGAGTCACCTCGGACTGATGGTCGCCGGCTTCGGCTTTACCTCCGTCTACGGCGCTGAGACCGGTGTGTTCCACCTCCTCAACCACGCACTGTTCAAGGCCGCGCTCTTTCTCGTCGCCGGTATCATCGCCCACGAAGCGGGGACCCGCGAGATCCGGGAGTTGGGTGGCCTCCGTCACGATCTCCCCGTCACGGCGGCGATCACCGGCGTCGTCGCGCTCAGCATGGCCGGTATTCCGCCCTTCAACGGCTTTTACTCCAAGGAACTGCTCTTCGAGGCCGCTGTCGAGGCGAGCCATCACCACGAGATCGGACTCCTGGGATGGCTCTACCCCGCCGTCGCCGTCTTCGGCAGTATCTTCACCGTCCTCTACTCGCTGAAGTTCCTCTCGCTGTTTTTCGGCGAGCGCCCCGAGGCGCTCGGCCACGTCCACCGGCCGAACGTGAGCCTGCTCGTCCCGCCGGCCGTCCTCGCGTTGCTGGCCGCGGCCGTCAGCGTCGACCCGCAGCGAGCGGTCGACCTCATCGTTCAGTCGGGACTCGAGGCGACGGCGGTCGACCCCCACGCGATGCACGTCGGCCTTCCGACCTCGTACTCGACGCCGGTCGGCATGAGCGCAGTCACGATCGGGGCCGGCGTCCTCGCGTATCCGGCCTACGGACGGATCCACGACGGCATCCGTGCGGGGCTGGCAGCGGTCCCACCGATCCGCGCGAACTGGTGGTACGACCGCATCGTCGAGGGACTCACCGACGAGGGACGGCTGTTCGCCGAGTGGGTCCACAACGGCCATCTCCGGACGTACGCGACGTGGACGCTGGCGGCGACCTGTGCGCTCGCGCTCACCGGGTTCGTGGCCGCCGGTGCCATCGTCCCGGCGACGATCGGACTCGAGGTCACGATCCCCATCGCCCTCGTATTGCTCGTGGCGGTGGTCGGTGCGGTCGCGGTCGCACGCGCCGACAGCCACATCGCCGGGATCCTCACCCTCTCGATCCTCGGCTTTATGATCGCGATCTTCTACATCCTCGCGAGCGCGCCCGATCTCGCGTTGACCCAACTGGTCGTCGAGACGCTCGTGCTGGTGATTTTCCTGCTGGTCGTCGAGGAGATCCCCGAACGCTACGAGATCGAGGTCGGGCGGGTCGCCCGCGATGCCGTCCTCTCGGTCGCCGTCGGCGTGACCGTGTTCGTGACGATCCTCGTCACGACCGACGCTCGGCCCGACGGGCCGACCGAGATCGCCCGCGCCTACGCCGAGCGGGCGGTTCCGGGCGGCGGCGGGACCAACATCGTCAACGTGACCCTCGTCGACTTCCGCGGCTTCGATACGCTCGGCGAACTCGCCGTGATCGCGCTCGCTTCGATCTCGATCCTGACGCTGATCGTCATGCGCGGTCGCGGCGACGCGAGTCCCGCCGGCGACGACGGATCGCCCGCCGACTCGAGCGGCGACGGACCGACCGCCGCCGACGCCAGCACCGACGGCGGCCCCAGCGGAGGTGAGGACGCGTGACGACGGTCATCATGCGGACGACCGCGCGGGCGATCGTCCCGATCGTCCTCGTCGTCGCGATCTCGCTGTTCTTCGAGGGCCATAACCTGCCCGGCGGCGGGTTCATCGGCGGCGTCCTCACGGTGACGGCCTTCGGGATCGTCTACATGGCGTTCGGACTCGACTTCCTGGAGCGGGGCGTCCTCGGCCGCGAGGTCGATCCCGGCAAGGAACCCTCCCGGGACCGCGTCGTGTTGGCGTATCGCCGCCTGTTCGCCTACGGGTTCGCGATCGCGGTCCTCAGCGGACTCGTCCCGCTGGTCTTCGATCGGCCCTTCCTGACCCAGACGTTCGTCATGCTCGAGGGGGTGCCGATCTACGACCACCTCGAGGTCGCGAGCGCGATGGCCTTCGACTTCGGGGTCTACTGCGTGGTCGTCGGCGGACTGCTCACGATCCTCTCGGTGGTGGGAGCCGAATGACGGCGATCGTTCTGGCGGCCGCGGTCGGTGCGCTGTTTGCCCTCGGGACCTTCCTGCTCCTGCGGCGGGACCTGATCCGGGTCGTCTGGGGGCTGGCGATCATCAGTCAGGCCGCGAACGTCTACCTGCTGGCGATGGGCGGGATCGCGCCAGCGACAGCCGACTCGGTGCCAGTACTCGCCGGTCATGGGGACCACGTCCCGGAGACGGCCGATCCGCTGGTCCAGGCGCTGGTGTTGACCGCGATCGTCATCGGCTTCGGCATGACGGCCTTCGCGCTCGTGCTGTCGTATCGGGTCTACGAGGAACACGACACGTTGGACGTAACGGAACTGGGTGATCGGAAATGACGATGACGACGATGACCGCGACGCCGGTCGGAACCGAGTCACAGCTCGTGATCGCGCCGATGCTGATCGTACTGGTCGCGGCCGCCGCGACGCTGTTTCTCGGCCGCCACCCCCGGGCTCGAGCGGCCGTGAGTCTCGCAGCCGGCGCGGGCTACGGGCTCGCGGTGGCGGCGATCGACTGGTATATCGTCCTCGCGCCGTCGGCGCCGGGGATCGCGACCTACCAGGTCGGCGACTGGCCGGCCCCCTTCGGGATCACGCTGGTCGCGGACGGCCTCTCGGCGTTCATGCTGACGATGGTCGCCGTCCTCGGCATCGGATCGCTGGTCTACTCGACCAGACACCTCCCCGGCGGGGAGGGCCGTAGTTACTACTTCCCGCTCTTTCATTTCCTCGCGCTGGGCGTGACGGGAGCGTTCCTCACCGGCGACCTCTTCAACCTCTTCGTCTGGTTCGAGGTCATGCTGATGGCCAGCTACGTCTTCGTTGCCTACAGCGGCGGCCCCCAACACACCCGCGCCGCGTTCTGGTACGTCGCGCTCAATCTGCTTGCAAGCGCCGTCTTCCTGCTCGGCGTCGGCGGGATCTACGCGACGACCGGCACGCTCAACATGGCGGATCTCGCCCAACGGCTCGCCGAGCCGGCAGCCTACGGCCTCGAGCCCGTTCCCGTCGTCGGCCTGCTCGGCATGCTCCTGTCGGTGTTCGCGATCAAGGCCGGGCTGGTCCCCTTCCAGTTCTGGATCCCGACGGCCTACCGGGCCGCACCGCCCCAGATCACCGCCCTGCTCGCCGGCGCGACCAAGAAGGTCGGCATCTACGCGATCATCCGGCTTTCCTTTACCGTCTTCGCCGGTGCCGAGGTCGCCGTCGACCTCCCGCTGCCGGTCGTCGACGCCGCGATCGCCGGCGACTCGCCGCTGCCGTTCGTCGGTGCGGCGCTGCTCGTCATGGGCGCCGGCAGCATCCTCGTGGGCGGCATCGGGGCCGTCGGCCGCGACACCATGGAGGGCGTGTTCGCCTACTCGAGCATCGGCCAGGTCGGATTCATCGCCGTTCCGGTCGCGATCGCGGCGTCGACGGTCGACCCGACGCTTCGCGAGTTCGCGATTATCGCCGCGTTGGTGTTTGCCTTGAATCACACGCTGGCGAAGGGACTGCTCTTCCTCGCAGTCGGAACGGTTCGCTCGGCGACGGGGACGAGCCGCTTCGCCGATCTGGGCGGGCTGGCGGGCCGGTCGCCACCGCTTGCCATCGCGGTCTTTATCGCCTCGCTCGCGCTCGTCGGCATTCCGCCGCTGTCGGGCTTTTTCGGTAAGTTCCTCGTCTTCGACGCCGCGGCGCGGGCGGGGGCCGGCCCCGTTCTCGTCCTCCTGCTCGTCGGCTCACTGTTGACGATCGCGTACGCGACTCGCATGTGGAACCGGAGCTTCTGGGGCGCTCGAACCGACGCCGTCGACGCGGCGACGATCGATCCCGTCGAAGTGGGCGTCCTCATGGTCCTTGCGGCCACGATCGTCGTGGTCGGGGTCGGCTTCGATCCCGTCTACGAGTTCGCGGAAACGGCCGCGGAGGCCGCCCTCGACACGGATACCTACGTCGACGCGGTCGACCCGCAGAAAGCGAGCGACCTCGGCGGCTCGAGCGGGGGTGATCACTAATGCGGGTTCGCACCTGGCCGGTCGTCGGCGTCGTCTTCGCCGTCCTGTGGGTGTTCGTCGTCGGCCAGCCGCTGACGCCGATCTCGCTGCTTCGGGGCTTCCTCTCGGGACTGATCGTCGGATTGCCGATCGCGTACGTGTTCCGCCGGCTCTACGGTCGGCGACTCGATCTCGGCCGCGGGGTTCGTGCGCTCCCCTACGCCGGGCTCTATCTGGGGGCGTTCACGCGGGAACTCCTGTGGGCGAACGTCGACGTCGCCTACCGCGTCCTCTCACCGGGCATGCCGATCGAGCCCGAGGTGATCCTGGTACCGCTGCGTGTCGAGTCCGACGTCGCGGTCACGGTCATCGCCAACAGTATCACGATCACGCCCGGCACGGTGACCCTAGACTACGACGACGAGACCAACGCCCTGTACGTCCACGGCGTCAACGGCCGGAACCCCGAGGCCATCGCCGAACCGATCCGTACCTGGGAGGACTACGCCCTCGAGATATTCGCCGAGGACGCCTCGCCCGACGACGAGCCGCGGCCGATCGTCGTCTCCGGCGGGGAAAGAGACAGTACGGCGGACCGCCAACGGGGAGGTGTCGGCGATGACTGAAAGCGATCCCGCCGTCCTCGAGACGGCGATCCGGGCCGCGCTCGTGGTCGTCAGTGGCCTCTGTGTCGCCTGTGGCTACCGGGTGATCCGCGGGCCGACGAACCCGGATCGAGTGGTCGCGCTCGATGCCATCGCGACCAACGTCATCGCGATTGCCGTCCTCTTCGCGCTGCTGACCGGTCGGGGCCTCTTCATCACGGTGAGCCTCGTACTGGCGATCATCGGCTTCATCGCGACCGTTGCCGTCGCCAAGTTCGTCACCGACGGGGAGGTGATCGAATGATCCACACCGCCGTCGTCGTCGGCCTGATCGCCATCGGGGTCTTCTTCCTGACCGTCGGGACGATCGGGCTGCTTCGCCTGCCCAACGTCTACAACCGGATGCACGCCACGAGCAAGCCCACGACGCTTGGCACCGCCGCGATCTTCCTGGCCGGCTTCGTCGAGTTCGGCCCCGGCTCGGAGGGACTGACCGCCCTCATCGGCATCGGCTTCCTGTTCCTGACGGTGCCGACGGGCACCCACATGATCGCCCGGGCCGCAGAACAGATCGGCGTCCCGTTCCTCGGGAGCGTCACCTGGCCCGATCCCGACGCCGTCGAACGCCCCGACCGCGCCGAGCGAACGGACGAGGCCGAACCGACCGACGACTGAGCCGGACCGTTAGAACGGGTCCCCAGTACGATCGCAGGACGTCGCGGACGGACCGAAAGCGACTGTCAGCCGTCCGTCTCCCCCGTCACCGGTCGTACTCGAGGTCCCGTTCAGGAACCCCGTCGCCGGTCCGGTCGCGCTCTCGTGTCCACTCCCGGGCGTCCTCGAGCGACTCCGTATCCAGCAGACGCTCGAGTTTGCGCTCGAACTGCTCGTCGCTCAACTCACCCGCGGCGTAGCGCTCGCGCAGCGTCTCGAGGGCGTCACGCGAGTCCGTCGCGGTGTCGGTCGTCGACTCGGGTCGTTCGGTCTCCGCCGACGAACGGAACTCGTCGGCCCACTCCTCGATGTCATCCTCGTCGCCGAACAGGATCGCGACGACCGGGACGACGGCGATATAACCGACGAGCAACGCCGCGAGCCACCAGTCCTGCCCGGTGAACATCGCCCCCATCCAGATCGCCGTCACGAGCAGCGAGACGATCCCCGTGGCGTTCTCGCGGAGTCGGGTCCACGGATCGTCGCCGGCCGGTTCGCGGCCGATTCCCTCGGGTCCGCTCATGCGTGTGCATTCGGCGTGGAGGGGAAATACGTTGGTGGTCCGAGGGATCACCGAGCGTCGCGAGGCGGCACCGATCGACGGTCCGACGGCACCGCAACCCGATCGTTCACGGTGTGTCGGCACCTCTCACGAGTATGGCTATCGAGGCGTCGTTCACCATCGACCGGACCGAGTTCCCGTTGACCGCCGTCTTCGAGGCGTTCCCCGACGCGACCATCGAACTGGACCGAGTCGTCCCGACGGACAACGCCGTCGTTCCCTACTTCTGGATTTCCGCGGCCGGGATCGACGAGCTGACGGCCGATCTGAGCGAGGACGAGGGGATCGAGGCGTTCAAAATAATCGACCGATTGGAGGCGCAACTGTTCGTCCGCATCGACTGGAACCTGGACTACGCGAGCGTCCTCACCGGACTCGTCGAGACCGACGTGACGCTCCTCTCGGGGTTCGGCGACAGCGAGAACTGGACGTTCGAAGTCAGAAGCGCCGACCAAGCGTCGGTCGCCGAGTTCCAGTCGTACTGCCGTGCGAACGAGATCCCGGTTCGGCTCGCGCAACTACACGCGCTCTCGCCGCTCGAGTCGGACGGAGAGTACGATCTCACCGAGGGCCAGCGGACCGCGCTGGTACTGGCCTACTCCCGGGGCTACTTCGACTCGCCGCGGAAGGCCACGCAGGCCGATCTCGCCGACGAACTCGACATCAGCCGGCAAGCGGTGTCCTCGCGGCTGCAACGCGGGCTGCGGCGACTCGTCGCGAGTTCGCTGATAACGGAGTGAGTCCGACCGACTTAAATGCATGTTGCTCGAGCAAAACCCACCGTCATCCCCGTCGATACCCTTTTACAGGTAATGAATACGCCAGCAGGCTCGATCGATGCCCTCGAGATCGTCGACTCGATGCACGCCGTGGAGTTCGATCCCGACGCGGGGCTGTTCCGGGCGACGTACGATCGGACCCGCGATCGGGCGAGTCTCGCCGTCGTCGCAGCGGTCGCGGTCGCGAGCAGCACTACTCCGGTCGATCTGGAGCCGCTCCACACCGCCGTCGAGACGGCCGCGCTCGATTCCCTCTTTCCGGGGTCGGTCGACGACGCGGAGCCGGCTCGGATTTCGTTCCCCTACGAGGGGTTCGAGGTGACGGTGTCCGGCGCTGGCGCGATCGAGATCGATCCTCAAGGGAAGCAGCCGGCGGCGAACGCCCCGGACGGGACCACGGGTGTCTCGAGTGGGACCCGATAGCCGAACGGCAGAACGCGGTACGGACCTCGCGACCGCGTTGCGAGCCCAGCGGGACCGAGTGCTGGCCGCGCTCGCGGACGACGGCTCGCTCGAGGCCACGCCGATTCTCCGCCCCGACGAACGCCTCGACTGCGACGCCTACGTCACGCTCGTCTACGAGTTCCACCACGTCGTACTCCCCGAACTGGCGGCCGACGGTCTCGTCCGCTTCGACCGAGAGGCGGACGCGGTGACGCGCGGGGAGCGGTTCGACGCGGCGTCCGCGCGAGCCGACTGCACGTGCGAGTCGTCGGACGGAACGCGTTAGTGATCGCGGTCCCGGTTCGAGTTCCGACCACCACAGCGCCGCCGCTCGCGGATCGAGCGGACGACGGAGGAAGAACGGGGCTTACGCGAGCGTCTCGCCGAGCGCCTCGAGCGCGGCCTCACGAACCGCATCGCGTTCGCCGGGCAGGAACTCGACGTGGCCGTCCTGACCGCCGACGACGGTGACGCCGCCGTTGGGAACTGCCTCGGCGATGGCGTCGCCGAGTTCGCGAACGTCGACCGATTCGGTCGCGCGGACGTGGAGTTCGTCGTCGCCGACGCCGAGCGTGACGACCGGCGGGTCGGCACGATCGCGTTCGCTGCGGTGGAGCGCGTCCAGCAGCAGGATCGTGGTCGGGAAGTTGTACCGATGCGTGAAGGCGTCGGTGTCGAGGACGGAGACGGTGACCCCGTCGACGCCCCGCACGGAGAGGTTCTCGCGGGCCGTCTCGAGTTCGGTCTCGAGTTTGTCGCGGAACTGTTCGGAGACGTGGGCGGCGAGGTCGCCGTCGCGGGGGCGCTCGGTGTCCCCGTCGCCGAACAGCAGGTCGATGATGAGTTCGCGCTTGTCCTTGTAGGACTGGTAGTAGGCCTGCAAGGCGACGGCCTCGCGGCGCTCGGAGATGCCGGTCTCGTCGTAGCCGGCCTCGCGGGCGAGTTCGAGGTAGGCCTCGGGGGCGTCCTCCCAGTAGCTGACCGCGGGGAGGTGTTCGAGGTCGGCCCGGACGTCGTCGTTGACGTGGGCGGCGACGTTGGCCGCCAGTGCCGTCGAGGTCACGTCCGAGACATCGACGCCGGCGAGCGAGGGCGCGACGGCGAGGTCGACGGCGTCGGTGACCTCTTGGTCGGCTCGGCTGTCGTCGATCACGAGCGAGTCGGCGTCGTACAGCGAGAGCAGGTCGTAGCCGTCGACGGATTCGACGGTCGAGCCGGCGTCGACCAGTACGACCAAGGGCAGCTGCTCGCCGTGGCGGTCGCGGGCCTCGAGCATCGAGGTGACATCGCCCGTGGCGGCGTCCATGTCGTAGACGCGGCCGTCGAGCGGGCGGCGCTCGAAGTAGTGATACTGGGCGTCGTCGCGGGTGTGTTTCTCCCGGATCAGCGGGAGGACGGCGCGTTCGATCGCTGCACCGGCGACGTAGCCGTCGGCGGTCGCACCGTGGCGGACGACGATCGGCCGCGCCTCCATGACGGCACGTCGGATCGCGGTCGCCGCGTCGGCAACGCCGTCCTCGACGGCCGCGACGGCCTCGTGGTCGGCAAGCGGCGCGACGTCGGCCGGACGGGCCTCGCGTTCGATCGCCGTCTCGAGGCGGTCGACGACGCGCTCGCGGTCGTCGTCTTCGAGAACGTCGAGGGATTCGGTCTCGACCTGCAGATCGCCGTGGTGGTGTTCGACCTCGCCCTCGAGGGCGACGACGTCGTCGATCTCGACGTTGGGGTACGCGCGAACGCCGGCCTCCTCAAAGGCCGCACACTCGACGCTGCCGGTTTCGTCCGTCAGTTCGAACACCGTCGGACCGCTCGTCTGTCGAACGCCGGTGATTTCGCCCTCGAGGCGGACGACGCTACCGACCTGGTTCTCGATGGCCTCGACGGTCGTCCGCTTGAGCGCGGGTTCGTCCTCGGCCTCGGGTTCGGCGTCGGCCGCGTCGTCGGTGGCCGGGGTCGAGGCGGCGGCGGACTCGGTCGCGACCGAGCCGCTGCTCGTGACAGCGCCGGCGGCCTCGGCGGCCGCGGGCTGCTCGTCGACCGTTTCGGCTTCGGTTTCGGTCTCCTCGGCGGCGGCTTGCAACTCGCCGGCCTTCGCGGCGCGGTCGTCGGTCGTCGTCGCTTCTGTCTCCTCGGCGGCGTCGGAGTCGTCGGTCGACGACTCGGTCGCGCCGTCGTCGCCGTTCTCGGCGTCGGCATCGTCCTCGAGGTCGTCGGGTTGGAACTCGTCGTCCTCGGTTTCGATCAGTTTGCCACGGAACTCGCGTTCGCGCTGGCGGATCGACCAGCCGAGGTCGACGTTGCCGTTGTCCCGAACGTCGAGGACCTGAACGAAGACGTCGTCGCCCGGTTCCCAGTCGAGACTCTCGAGTCGCTGGTCGAGTTCGCTTCTATGCAACAGTCCGGTGACGTGATCTCCGATGTCGACGAAGACACCGAAGTCGGCGTACCCATCGACGGTACCCCGGTAGTACCGACCGGGGGTGAGCTGTGAGGCGGCGGTGCCGCGGAATTCGAACACGGCGTCCTCCTCGTGGCTCTCGCAGATCTCGCCGTCAACGGGTGTGCCGCAGATGATACAGTTACCCATCTACTCGGACCAAGCAGTTTCGCCCTAAAACGGTTGTCGGAATGCGTTCGCCAGCCGAACCCCGTCCGTGACCCCGATCTCAGTCGAAAACCGGCGACTCCTCCTCGAGGGCCTCGATGTCCTCGACGAGGTCGCGAACGTCCTCCGGGAACAGCGAGATCTGGATCTCGTTGTCGTCCTCGTCCTCGAAGACCAGCTTGACGCGCTTGTCGCCGAACTCCCGCGCTTCGGCCGACTCGACGTCGAACAGCTTGGCCGTCGCCGCCTTGTTGTTGGGACCGACGTTCTTGATCGCACCGTCGTTCAACTCCACCATGAACTCCTCGAGCGTAAGCGCGAGCATAGTCGCCGTACGGACCGGAGCTAAAAAACGCCACGGCATCGCCGGTCGACCGGCAGTTGCCGAAAGCCAGTGATCCCCGCAACGACCTGTCAGGGCCGGGCACGGGGACCACCGCCGCATGCGTGGTGTGTCAGTTCGCCTGCGGCTTGCTGGCGTAGCAAGAGCTGAGGCATAAATTATGGTGATCGTCCACTTCGGGGACGGCGGGCCGACGGTCCCCGATGGTGGGTCAGGTACCCGTTGACCGCGACATCGCCGACGCCGTCAGCTCGAGGAGTCGTCCGCCTCGCCCACTTTTAAGTTACATTCGCCCGAATCGGGCGGATGCTATGGAACTTACCTGGCACGGCCACTCGACGTGGCACGTCACCGTGGGGGAGACGGAGCTGCTGATCGATCCGTTCTTCGACAACCCGAAGACGGATCTGGAGCCGGCGGACGTCGATACGCCGGATTACGTGCTGTTGACGCACGGCCACGCCGACCACATCGCTCACGCGGGCGAGTTCTCGGATGCGACGCTGGTCGCGACGCCGGAACTCGTCTCCTACTGCGAGGACGAGTTCGGCTTCGAGGACGCCGTCGGCGGGATGGGGATGAACCTCGGCGGCACCGTCGAGTGTGGCGACGCCTACGTCACCATGACCCGTGCTGACCACACCAACGGGATCATGACCGAGAACGATATGAGCGCCGGCATGCCCGCCGGCTTCGTCATTTCGGACACGAAGCCCACGCAGGTCGAAGACGGGGAGTCGACGACGATCTACAACGCCGGTGACACCAGCCTGATGAGCGAGATGAAAGACGTCATCGGCCCCTATCTCGAGCCCGACGCGGCGATCGTCCCGATCGGCGACCACTTCACGATGGGACCGATGCAGGCCGCCGTCGCCGTCGACTGGCTCGACGTCGACCACGCCTTCCCGCAGCACTACGACACCTTCCCGCCGATCGAACAGGACCCCGACGACTTCGCCAGCGAAGTCACGGGCACCGGTAGCGACGCCGAGGTCCACACGATCGAGGCCGACGAGCCGTTCGAACTCGAGGGCTGAGCGGAGGGCCGCGACGAGCGAGTCGGTCGATGCGACCCGCGATCGCCTTTTCTTGGCCCGACCGAGCAATCAGTCGTCAGTACCGGTAGCGGACGGCTCGGTGCTTCCGATTCGGTAGCGCGTCTCGAGCGGATACCGATCGTCCCGGACGAGCAGCAAGTGGAGGGCAACGGCGACGCCGAACAGGCCGAAGTTCCACACTGGCGAGTCGTAGTAGATGACGTCGACGATCACCGGGTCGGAATAGACCGGCCAGAACGGCGAGAGCGGAGGCGCGATGTCCGGCGCGGAGAGGACATCGGCAAACAGATGGCTGATACCGCCGGTAAGCAGCCCCGCTGTCGCGAACACGAAGACCGCCTCGCTCCCGATGTCGGTGCTTCGGATCCAGCGGGTAGCGTTGAACCAGTCGGTGAGATAGCGGGCCGCGACCGTGCCGACGAGGACGCTACTCAGCGCCACGAACAGCACGGTATGGGTCACGCCGTGATGGCTGATCGGAAGAACGCCCTGCAAGACGAGATCGGTGTCCGGGAGCATGGCCGTCACCAGCGTGAAGCCGGCGAACACAAGCGCCGCTCGGCGACCCCAGACGAGCCACGCTGGGGCAGCGAACAACAGCGCCATCGCGAGGTGACCGGTGACATCGACCATCGAATCACCCGCTAGCGGAGCCGCCGTATTGCTCGAAGGGCCAGCGACGCGCCCGTTCCGATGCCCGGGAGCCGTGCGGAGAGCGCGGCGGCGCCGAGAAGCAGGAGTCCGCTCTTCGGCCGCCCCCGTCGAAACTCCAGCGCGCTGTCGATCAGCGTCGAGAGGACGCTGAGCCTGTTGATCGACCGTCTGTCGAGAGACACCATCGTTCGTCCGCGGACGTTGGCCCGCGACCGGCAAGTCGAACCACGCTGCAGGTGCAGGCCAGACGCCGCGATTCCGACTCACGGAGCCAACGACCAAACGTTTACACCATCGCTCGTAGACGACTCGAGTGCTATGGCGAAGCAGGTCACCACCGTTTCCGACGAGGGGTACAGCGCGACCAACGAGATCCGCGACTTCGAGACGACCATCGACGCCAACGGCGAGGACGCCCCGGGAACGCTCGAGACGCTGCTTGCGGCCTACGGCTCCTGTTACGTACCGGCGTTGCGGGTCGGCGGCCAACAGCGCGGGGCCGACGATCTCGGCCGGATCGAGATCGACATCGACGGCGAACTCAACGACGACGACAAACTCGAGTCGATCAGCTTCGATATCCGCGTCGCGGCCGACGTCGACGACGACACCGGCGAGGAGATCCTCGAGCGGGCCTTCGAACTCTGCAAGGTCCACGACGCGCTCAAAGACGGGCTGCACGCGGAGACGAGCTTCGAGGGCGACGCGTTCTGAGGACAGTCCGGCTCCACGGCCGCCACTCCCGTTTTGCCCCCGTAGGCGCTTGCCCGTTCCGGTCAGCCGTCCAAGCAGTTCCGTGATCGGAGAGGTCCGAACGCACATTGTCCCCGCGGCCGTCCGTCACGATACGAATGGGTCGAACCAGCACGGTCGTCGTGGTCGCGGGACTGCTCGTCCTCGCCGGTTGTGGCGGATTCGGTGGCGTGGACGACGGCAACGGGACCGCGGCAGCCGAATCCGGCGGCGACCTCGAGATCCACCACATCGACGTCGGGCAGGCCGATTCGACGCTCGTGATCACGCCGTCGAACGAGACGATCCTGATCGACACCGGTGACTACCGCGACGACGGTGCGACGGTCGTCGACTACCTCGAAGCCCACGACATCGACCGGATCGACCACCTGGTCACGACCCACGGTCACGCCGACCACATCGGCGGCCACCCCGCCGTCATCGAGTACCTCGAGACGAACGGCGAGGGCGTCGGCGCGGTCTACGACTCCGGCGTCCCGCACACGACCGCCACCTACGACGCGTATCTCGACGCGATCGAGGCCCACGACGTGACGCTGTACGAGGTCGCGGCGGGCGATACCCTCCCGCTCGAGAGCGACGGCCTCGAGGCGACCGTCCTGAACCCGCCCGAAGACGGGACCGGTGACGACACCGACGCCAACAGCGTCGTCCTCGCGCTCGAGTACGGTGATTTTTCCTACCTGACAACCGGTGACATCGACGAGCAGGCCGAACGCCGACTGGTCGAAACACGCGGCGACGACCTCGCCGCCGACGCCTACCAGGCGGGCCACCACGGCTCCTCGACCGCTTCGACCGATCCGTTCCTCGACGCGGTCGCCCCCGAGGTGGCCGTCGTCTCGAGCCCGCTCGACTCGCGGTACGGCCACCCCCACGACGAGGTGCTGGCGGCCTTTGCCGACCGTGGCGTCGAGACCTACTGGACCGGCGTCCACGGGACCGTCGTTCTCGCGACCGACGGCAGTGAGATCGACGTTGCGACCGAACGCGAGGGGCCGACCGATCCCGAAGCGCTGCTCGAGCGGAAAGCCGATGCGCAGTCGTCGCTCGCGACAGAACCGAACGGAGGCGAGCGCCCGCGCGCCGACAAGGTCCGACCCTCGTTTGATAGCACTCCCGCCCGTACGCTCCCCCGATGAGCGAACCCTACACCGGGGTCCTCGACCGCATCGTCGACGGGGAGCAAGCGGTGCTGTTGCTCGAGGACGATGGTGACGACGACGGGGCGGCCGAGAACGTGCCTGGCGAGGTACCCAGGGACAGAACGGAGGCCAGACGGCCGACAGTCGTCGACGAACTCGTCGTCGGCGTCGAGGCCCTGCCGGCCGAGGGCCGCCACGAGGGGGCCGTCTTCGACGTTCGAGTCGAGACGGACGGAACGCTGCTCGAGGCGACCTACCGAGCGGACGCGGAAGGGGCGCGTCGGGAGTCCGCCCGGGAGCGGTTCGACCGACTCTCCGAGCGGTTGCCCGACGAGTAGCGCCAGCGGACGGGTGAGTGGAGGGGACGAAACGGAAAGGGGAAGTACCGAACCGCGGGTGGGTTCGGGGGGATGACAGGCGACACGCGGCCGTCGGTGCGACGATGGCGTGTCGCCATCCCCACGTTGGGAAGTCTCGGCATTAGCCCTACTGCCAAAACGTATTGGGCCTCGCGACGAACGAATCCAGCGAGTCGGCAGCATCGTCCCCCTTACGGCGCTGAACGCCCGGAACCGATCGCTCGAGTCGACGACGTGCATGCGAGTCGGGATGGGCAGGTTGAAGACCGTCCTCGAGACAGGAACGGCCATGTTACGATCGTTCGACGGGACCGAACCGCAGGTCGCCGACTCCGCGTACGTCGACGACGCGGCGGTCGTCATCGGCGACGTCGTCATCGAGGAAGAGGCGAGCGTCTGGCCGAACGTTACGATCCGCGGGGATCACGGCCGGATCGTCGTCGGCGAGGGGGCGAACGTCCAGGACAACGCCGTCCTCCACGAGGACGCCGAACTCGCGCCGTACTCGACGGTCGGCCACAGCGCCATCGTCCACGCCGCGACCGTCGCCGAGCGCGCGCTGGTCGGCATGAACGCGGTCGTCTTGGACGGTGCCCACGTCGGCGAGGGATCGGTCGTCGCCGCCGGCAGCGTCGTCACCGAGGGCACCGAGATCCCCGAGTCCACGCTGGTCGCCGGCACCCCCGCGGAGCCGAAGACCGAGATCGAGGACGCCCACCTGCAGGCGACGGCCGACCGGTACGTCGAACTCGCGTCGGAACACGCCGAGACGTCGGAACGGCTGGACTGACCGTCCCTCAGCGGTCGCCGTCGCCGGCCGCGGTCGCGCCCGTACCGTAGAGAACCTCTCGCACGTCGTCGACGCCGGCCCGCCGGACCACGGCTCGAACCGGATCGCGAGCGCCCGCGAGGTTATCGGAGTCGCCATCCAGCACCAGCAGGCGGGCCTCCCGCCCGGGCTCGACCAAACCGTACTCCAGATCCGCGATCTCGGCCCCGTTGACCGTCGCCATCCGGAGGATCTCGGGGGCAGGCAGCTCCGACAGCTTCGCGAGAAATTCCATCTCACGGAACATCGACGGCGAGTTCAGCATCACGTTGTCCGTCCCCAGCGCGAGTGTCGTCCGTTCGTTGAGTTCCGCGTAGGGCGACAGCCCCACGTCGGTGACGAGGTTCGACCGCGGGCAGACGACCACTGGAATCTCACTGTCCGCGAGCCGGTCGAGGTGGACCGGTTCGGGATGGACCATATGGACCAGAAAGTCGGGATCGAGATCCAGGGCCGGATTGATGTCGCTCGAATCGACCTCGCCGGCGTGGATGCCGAAGGGCTTGCCCGCCTTGCGGGTCGCCGTCCGTTCCCGATCGAAGCTGTCGTCGTTGGCCCCGCTGGCCCCGAAGCCATCGCCCGCATGCATCGCGTCGATCGACCCTCGCGCGAACGACAGCGCGTCGATCGAAAGGCCCTCGACTGCCCGCTCGAGCGTCCGAACCCCCTCGACGCCGCCCTCGCGAAACTCCAGACAGGCCGCCGTGCCGCCCCGCTGCATGAACCCCAGCGAGCGTCGCATCGCGGCGGCGAGTTCGTCCTGCGAGGCCGCCCGCAGGAGTCGGTGTTTCAGCCCGTCCGGCGGCGCGACCAGTTCCTCGAGCGAGAGGCCGCCACCGGCCTCCTTGGCGATCGAGTCGCCGATGTGGGTGTGAGCGTTGACAAAGGCCGGCAGAATGATATCGTCGCTCTCGACTGCCGTCTCCTCGACGGCCTCGATGCGGCCGTCATCGCCGATCACGACCCGCCCCTCGACGGGCTCGAACTCGCGGCCGCGGAGGATCGTTCCCGTTCGTTCCATACCGAGCCGTTCGTGGGCCGTCTTTTCAATCGTTGCGACCGACGGGCGACAGTAGACGGTATGGCTCGAGTCGCTCGTTCGTACCGTTCAACTATCGGTTAGTCGTGCCGTTCCGCTGCGGGCCCGTTCGAATAGCGAGACAGCGGTGGGTTCGATCCGGTTCGAGTACTGCATGAGCGAGGTGCCAAGAATGCTCATAACCAGAACGTAACCCACCGTAAAAGCGTAGATCGTCTGCGCGGTCTCCGCTGCCATGCCGCTGCCGGCCCCGGAGAGAGCGAGACTCGCGATGATCAGTGAGAACTCGCCGCGGGTGGCCATCCCGAAGCCGACCCGAAGTGACCGACGGTCGTCGAGGCCGTAGATCCGCCCACTGAGGTAGCCACTGATAATCTTCGTCGGTGTCGTCACGAGCACCGCAGCGACGATCATCCCGAGAATCGAAAGCGTGAACAGTCCCGGATCGGTGACGAGTCCGATCCAGAAGAAGAAGATTGCTGCGAACGCGTCTCGCAGCGGCTCGAGCAGTTGCTCCAGGTCGTGGACGTGATCGGTTGAGGAGAAGGCCATACCGACGAAGAAGGCGGCGACGGCCTCGCTGACTCCCAGCGCGTACGCAATGCCGGCCACAAGGATCGTGACCCCGAGCGCGCGGATGACGATGAACTCGTTCGTGTCGGCGTCGAGAAAGCGCTGAAAAAAGCCGGTGCCGTAGGTGACCAGCGCGAGCAGAGCGACGATGACCGCGACCGCGATCCCGATCTGTCCCGCGGCTTCCCCGATGTCACCGCCGCCCAGTACCAGTGCGGACGCGATCGCCAGATAGACCGCGATGAACAGGTCCTCGTAGACGAGCGTGCCGAGCATCGGTTCGGACTCGTCGTTGGCGATCCAGCCCAGATCGATCAGTGACTTCGTGATGATCGCGCTCGAGGAGATGTAGACGATGCCCGCCGTCAGGAAGGCCGCGAGGAAGCTTCCGAAGACGAGATAGCCGAACACCAACCCGATACCGAAGTTGATGACCAGATCGACGGATCCCGCTTTGCCGATCCGATCTTTGCTCGCGATCAATCGGCTCAGATTGAACTCGAGGCCGAGAAAGAACAGGAGGAGGACGATCCCGATCTCCGCACCGACGACGATAAAGTCGGTTTCGCCGAGCGCGAGTCCGCCGACTGCGGCCAGGAGGTCGACGCCACCGATTGTCACATCGGGAACAGTGACGGCGATGCTACCGACACCCACCTCGTTGCCGGCGAGCGCGGGGAGTTCGCCCAGTACGTTCGATCCCAGCACCACCCCAATGATAATATAAAACGGGATCACCGATTGCTTGATCCGACTCGAGAGGACGCCAGCGATGGCGACCGCAGTAAAGAGAATCCCGACATCGACGAGCGCCGTTTCAGTCGCCACTAGCGCTCACCTCGTGCAGGAAGGTTCGTTGCGATCACTCGTCGAGCCCGGCTCCGAGCAGTTCCTCGAACTGGGCGCAGTCCTCGCGGTCGCCGATGACGACCAGCATGTCATCGACCTCGAGGACCGTCTCCGGCGTCGGCGGCGAAATCAACTCCTCGCCGCGCTGAATGGCGATGACGGAGACGCCGGTCTCATCGCGGATGTTCGCCTCAGCGAGGGTCTGGCCGGCGACCTCGGCGGTCTCGGAGACGCCGTACCACTCGAGATAGGTATCGTCGGAGAGCATCGTCTCCACCTGTTCGGCCTGCACCGGCTGGAAGTACGCTCCCTCCAGAATCGTGCCGATTTTCCGGGCCAGGCGATCCGACGCCTCGAACACCTTCTCGCTGTCTGCATCCGCGTCCGCTTTCAGGTACACCTCTCGTTTCCCCGTGTTGTGTGTCACGATGACGAGGCGCTCCCCGTCATCGAGTTCGATCTCGAATTTCTTCCCGACGCCGGGAAGATCGCTCTCGTAGACGGTCATACGTCATCAAAGCGAGGGCATGATAATAAATGGCCTGTCCCGATCGACCGATCACAGTCGTCTCTGCCGGTGATTGTATCGACGCTGTCAGGGAGGGTTTGCAGGCATCGCAGCGCTCGCGCTCGAGGGCCGATACGCGGTGCCAACAGGCAGCCCCAGCAAAACCGGTCACTTAATCGATCAGAGACGCTATCGAGAGTGACTGGTGGACAGCACATGCGCGAGCTTCGGGATATAGACGGACTGCATCCGCGCGATCTGACGCAACGGCAACGACTGTTAGCGCTATTCGTGGTCGGTCTCATCGCGGTCGTCCTCTTCTATACGGTCGTCTACAACTGGGGAATGCAAGCGCTCGAGGATCGCCCGCAGTCCATCTTCCGGTCGTTCAACACGGTCGTGGAGACGATGACGACGACCGGGTACGGTGCGGATTCGCCCTGGGAGACGCCGGTGATGAACGTCCTGATGGTGTCGATCCAGTTAACCGGCGTCATCATCGGGTTCGTCACGCTGCGCGTCCTGGTCATCCCGCTCTTCGAGCGGACGCCGCTGGACCTCTCCGACCGCCTCACGACCAAGAACGACCACGTCGTCATCGCGGAGTACCAGCACGATACCGAGTTGCTCCTCGACGAACTCGAGGAACTCGATATCGACTACGTTCTCATCGAGTCCGACGAGGAGGAAGCGAAGCGGCTCTCGGACGATGGCTATCAGGCTATTCAGGGTGATCCGGAGGAACGCGCTGATCTCGACCGTGCGACGATCGAGCGAGCGTCGCTGCTCATCACCGATGCCGGCGACGAGACCGCGAGCATCGTCCTGACGGCGCTGGAAGCCAACGAGGACCTGCGGGTGATCAGTTTCACGGAGTCGACGCGCCGCAAGGCGGCACTCGCGGAGGTCGGTGTTAGCCGAAGTATCGCCCCGCACGCGCTGATCGGCCAGCGGTTAGCGGAGAAAGCGACGACGCCAGTCACGGTGCCCGATCGAACCGACGGCGACGAGGTCGACGTCCGCGAGATCCTCGTCCGACGAAATAGCCCGCTCCACGGCGTCAAAGTGCGCGACTCGCCGATCGTGAACCATCCGAACCTGACGCTGGTCGCCGGGTGGTTCGACGGCGAGTTGCACCTGCCGCCGTCGCCCGACGACGAACTCACGCCCAACACCGTGTTAGTCGTCGCCGGACTGAGGAGCGAGATCGACGAAATCACGGACGAGATCGCGGGCGCTCGGTCGCGGCGCATCCGAACCCCCTCGAAGCTCATCGTCGCCGGCTTCGGTGAGGGCGGAACCGCAGCCGTCGACGCGCTCCCGACGGACGTCTCGGTGACGACCGTCGATGAATCGAAGGATCGGGGACCCGATATCGTCGGCGATGTCACCGAACCGGAAACGCTCCGCGACGCCGGCATCGACGACGCTTCGGCCCTGGTCGTGACCGTCGGGAACGATTCGACCGCACTGATGACCATCGCCATCGCCCGCTCGCTCTCGAGCGAGATCGAGATCCTAGCCCGTGTGACCGATAGCGAGAAGACGAGGGCGGCATTTAGAGCGGGCGCTGACTACGTTCTCTCCATCCAACAAGTGTCCGCCCGACTGGTCGCAGCGGAGGTTCACGGTGAACGGGTCATGTCTCCGACAAGCCAAATCCGCCTGATTCGAGCCGACGCAGCGCCGTTTACTGGCGATTCATTGGGGGATACCCGTCGTAATCCAGAGCGTGGATGGACCGTGATCGGCGTCTCACGGGGCGGCACTATCCGTACCGACGAACGGACCACCATTGAAGCCGACGACGAAGTGATCGTCGC
Source organism: Natrinema sp. CGMCC1.2065 (assembly GCF_051225675.1). Classification (NCBI taxonomy): domain Archaea; kingdom Methanobacteriati; phylum Methanobacteriota; class Halobacteria; order Halobacteriales; family Natrialbaceae; genus Natrinema; species Natrinema sp. CGMCC1.2065. The sequence continues at coordinate 278,411 of NZ_JBPJSJ010000002.1, forward strand.
GGGGAGCGACGATGCAATTCAGGAGTTCGAGCGGACGGTCACCTCCTCGTGAGTGCGGGGACCATATTGCCGAGGAGCTGCGGCGCGATGCCGAAATAAGCGGTACGTACACCTGTACTGACCGCGGGACCCTAGTCGACGAACTGGTCCAGCGTCGCGTCCACGCCGTTCCGGACCTCGCTGACCAAGGCCCCGTCGATGTCGAGGCCGAGGACGTCGACGGCGGCTCGACCCACTCGATCGCGCAGGTCGGCCGGCGAGTACACTCCGAGCCGCCACTGGGAGTACTGAGACGCCCGCAGGGCCGCGACCAGCGGCGACTGCTCGTCCAATCGCCTGATCTCGCCGTTGACCATCACCCGCGAGGTGGACTCGGTCATCGAGGGGCGACTCGGCACGTCGAGGATGACCCGCTCCGGGTCGACACCGGCCCGGTCGCTGATCTCGCGTTCGAACTCTCGGATCGTCCCGTGATCGGCCTCGATGATTCCGCCGGGCACGTCGTCCATCTCCGCCCACACCGCCCGCTTGAACAAATCGCGCTGATCGAGACGACGGGAGAACTCGCTCGTCGCCGGACACGAGCGCAACGCGACGAGCAGATCCGGATCGTCCATCCGCTGGAGTGTCGTCGCATCGACATCGGTTTCGGGCGACTCGAGCAACCGTTCGGCCGCCCGGCGAAGCATCGCCTTGCCGATGCGGGCGACGCTGTGGCTGTAGACGGTCGGATTCATCAGCGCCCGGGCGACCAACAGGCTCTCGGCGGTCTGGACGTTGCCTTCCGCGAGGACGAGTTCGCCGTCGACGAAGGTCAGCTCCCGGACCAGCCGGCCGTGGTCGATCGTCCCGTAGGGAACCCCCGTGTGGTGGGCGTCCCGTACCAGATAGTCCATCCGGTCGACGTCGAGTTCCCCGGAAACGAGTTGCCCGAATCGCCCCTCGCCGGCGACCAGATCCGCGACCCGATCGGGCGCTAAGCCGTGTGATCGCAACACCGCCCCGACTCGCCCGTTGGCCAGCAGGTCGTGGACATCGTCGTGATACCGGCCCGTCCGACGGTGGGTCAGCGACTCGAGGTTGTGGCTAAATGGCCCGTGACCGACGTCGTGGAGCATGGCGGCGGCGTGAACCCGCTGGGCCTCCCGGCCCTCGACGCCGAGTTGCTCGAGGGCCTCGCAGGCGAGGTGATAGACGCCGAGGCTGTGTTCGAAGCGGGTGTGGTTGGCCGAGGGGTAGACGAGCGAGACGGTGCCCAGTTGGCTGATGCGTCGCAGCCGTTGGAGTGCCGGCGTATCGAGCAGATCGCGGGCGACGCCGTCGATCCGGATGTGGTCGTGGACGCTGTCCTTGATCGTCTTCATTGGCGCGAGTTCGGCCTGAACGTACAAAAACGGTCGTCCGACCCACGACAGCCGTCCGGACGCCGCAAGCGAGGTTGCGAATACCGGTGTAACGACTACCCGCGTGGCCGTCGGCGTCTCGACGGACGATGACCGACCTGACGATTCCCCCGGACGCCGACACGGATCGCATCAAAGCCCTCGTGCAGGACCACCTCGAGATCGGCGACACCATCGAGGTCCGGAGCGAGGAACGGACCGAGGACCACGGGACCGACGTCGTCGGCGACGTGACGGGGTTCGAACCGGGCTATCTCGAGATCGACGGCCAGTCGCTCAACGCGGGCAGTGTCCGCTACGACGAGATCCACACGGTCGGGACGATCGAGAGCGATAGTCACCGCTGAGACGGGCCACAAACCAATCGAGCCCCGCAGTGGCCGGTATCAGGTCGTTCCCTCGAGGTCGGCACTCAGTCCCTCGCACAGCGCGTCCGGAATCGGCGTCGGGCCGTCCCCGTCGACCGTGACGGCCACCGTGGTGACCGTCGCGACGACCCCCTCCGCGTCCCGGAGTTCGTACTCGAGGGTGACACTCGTCTCGCCGACGTCGGTCACGTCGATTCCGACGGTAACCGGGTCCAGCGACGCGAGCGCCCGCTCGTACTCGACCTCGAGGCGGACGACCAGATGATCGAGTTCGTCGGGGCCGTAGCCGTGGCTCGCGAGGTAGCGGTCCCGCGCGAGGTCGGTGTAAGCGACGAACTTCGAGTTGTTGACGTGGCCGCTGCGCCCGAGGTCGTCGGTCCTGACGTCGACCGTCGTCTCGTAGGCCGCCATCGGTCGGTGAGAGGCGGTGCCACGGCGAATACGTTGCGAACTCGGTCGGCCGCTCGAGTTACGCAGTTCGTCGGCGTACGATTCGAACTGCCGTTTTCGAAGCCCGCGAGCGACGTCTCGTGCCGAACCGACCACACGGTGTGCGGTGACGCGCGCTGTGTCGCGGTGAGTGAGTAACGAACCGCGACACGACTCTGTGTGAGGGATAAGCGACCGACTGAAAGGTGAGAGCGAATCGGCTAGGGAGGACGTGGTCATTCCCCGTTGCCACGATAGCAGGGAAGTCCGTATCGACTGCGATGTTGGGAAGAAGAGAGTCGTTCTGCTATCGTGGCTGCACGGAGTCTCCACACCCTCCCCAACCGATTCGTTCACGCCTGGCGGCGTTCACTCATCCCTCGCACGGTGTCGTCGACTGCTCTCGTTCTCACTCGAGCAGTCGACAGCGTGCGCCACCGCACGTCGGCTGTGGCGGTCCGACCCAAAACACAACTTGCCTCTCTCGAGGCCGACCGCCTACCGAACCGCTCGAGGAAATGACCACGGCCGAACTCACTCGAGTGCGACCCATTCCCCCCGCTGGTCGCTGCGTTCGATCGCGTCGAGGACCCGCTGGGCCGCCAGCCCGTCCGCGAAACTCGGCGCGAACGACTCGCCGTCCGCGACCGCGCTCAGGAACTCGTAGTTCTCGTGGACGAACGTGTGTTCCCAGCCCAGCACGTGGCCCGGCGGCCACCAGTGGTCGACGTAGGGGTCGTCCGCGTCGGTCACGAGGATCGTCTCGTAGCCCCGGTCGCCCGCCCGGAGGACCTCGAGTTCGTTCAGCCGCTCGAGCGAGAACCGCAGGCTCCCACTCGAGCCGTGGATCTCGATGGTGTGATCGTTCTTGTGTCCCGTCGCGAAGCGCGACCCCTCGAGGGTGCCCATCGCGCCGTTCGCGAACGCGAGTTGGGCGGTGTAGGCGTCGTCGACGGTGACGGGGCGGGTCTCCGGATCCCCGCCCTCGCCGGCGTCTTCGACCGGTCGTTCCTCCACGAACGTCTCCAAGTGGCCGCTGACCCGTTCGATCGCGCCCGCGAGATCGTCGTCGCCGACCAGGTATCGCAGGAGATCGACCGTGTGTGCGCCGAGGTCGCCCAGCGCGCCCGACCCAGCCATTTCTTCGTCGTTGCGCCACGACCACGGCGCGTCGGGGTCGACCAGCCAGTCCTGTAAGTACCGCCCGCGAACGTGATGGATCTCGCCGAGGTCGCCCGCCTCGAGCAACGTCTTGGCGTACTGGATCGCGGGGACGAACCGGTAGTTGAAGGCACAGCCGGCGGGCACGTCGTCGCCGGCTTCGCGGGCCGCCGCGGCCATCGCCTCGGCGTCGTCCAGCGTCGGCGCGAGCGGTTTCTCGCAGAAGACCGGCGTCCCGGCCTCGAGGGCGGCGATCGACGGCTCGGCGTGAACGTGGTTCGGGCCGAGGTTGTAGAAGACGTCGACGTCGGCGACGACGTCACGCCAGTCGGTCGCGATCGAGTCGAAGCCGAGCCGTTCGGCGGCGTCTTCCAGCGCCGCCTCGTCGCGGCCGACCAGCACGCTGCGTTCGATCGCCGGTGCGTCGGGGAAGAACATCGGGAGCCGCGCCATCGCGTTCGCGTGTGCTTTCCCCATGAACCGATAGCCGAGGACGCCGACCTCGAGGGTCATGGACGGCCGTTCATCGGCCCGATAGTTAGCGCTTTGCCGTGGATCGGCAGTCGCGAGGCCGGATCACTTCCGCACCGCACGATACGGTTTCCCCGGTCGGGGACGTATCCGGCCGTCAGGAGGGGCCAATGAGTGTCACAGTTCGGGTCGCCGACAACGAAAGCGTTCGATTGACTGAGAACACCGTCGAAACGGAGCCGCCGGACCGACTCGAGTTTACCTTGCAGGGCAGACTGACGATGACCGAGGCGTTGCTCGCCCAGTTCGAGGGCGCGACGTTGAACCCCGTTCGCGTCGCCGTGTCGGCCGAGGGTGATCCCGTCGAGATCGATCTGACGGCGTCGGCGGCGCTTCGCCTCGAGGACGTCGACGTCGGCGTCACGACGCCGGACCCGGACGATATCGCAGACGGGATCGCGACGCTCCAGCCGTCGGCGGACGACGGTCCCGACGCGACCGACGTGCGACCCGACGTCCTCGCGTTTACCGTCGAGGGTGCGATTCGAGACGTTCCGCCCGCGACGCTCGCGGCGATCGCGGACGACGCGCCGAGGATCGAGTCGGTCACCTTCGCCGTCGAGGAACCGCTCAGGAGCGACGGGGGAGGGGCCGATGACGTGGTCTTCGAGCTGACCCTGTTCGGCTACGGGATCGTCGTGCGCCGCGACGGGAGGATCGTCGTCGGGAGCAGTGAGGGGCTCACCGGTATCGATCTCCCCTGATCGGAGGGCTCGGAGATCCGTGCCGGTGGCCTCGACTGGACGAGAGACGGCGGAAACAGAAGGAGCGCGGTTCGGCCGAGTTGTCAGTCGTCGGCCGGCGTCGGCGCGCCGCGCTCGATATCGATGTTGCCCTCGTCGAGGTCTTCTTCGACGTTGCGGGCCGCCTGCACCATGTTCGCCATCTTACCGTAGGCGACGTCACGTGGCAGCAGCTTCACGCCGCAGTCCGGCGAGACGACCAGCTGTTCCGGCGGGACGACCTCGAGGCCTTTCTTGATGTTTTCCTCGATCTGCTCGACCGATTCGACCTCGGCGACGTGGGCGTCGGTGACGCCGAGCGCGAGGTCCTTCGAGAACTCGGGGTCCTTGAAGACGTCCAGCTGTTCGTAGTCGCCGTTTGCCAGCTCGAGGTCGAACTCGTCGACGGGGAACTCGAGGATCTCGGGGTAGATCCGGGAGTAGTCGCCGTAACAGACGTGAAGCCCGATACGGACCTCCTCGGGGATGTCCGCGACGATGTGTTCCAGCGCCTCGCCGACGATGGCGTGGTCGTCCGGTGTCGTCGCGAGCGCGGGCTCGTCGATCTGGATGTAGCGCGCACCGGCGTCGACGAGCTTCTCGATCTCCTCGTTGACGAGGTCGGCCAGCTCGAGGGTGAGTTCGTCGTCGTCCTCGTAGGCCTCGTTAAATGACCAGTTCGCGAGCGTGTAGGGGCCCGTGATCGGGACCTTGACCGGTCGGTCGGTGGCATCGGCGGTGAACTCGTACTCGTCGACGAGCCAGGAGTCGTCGTACTCGACCTCCGAGACCACGGAAGGCTTGTCGAAGTAGTTGTGGCCCCAGACCTTGACGGGGCCGTTGAACTCGTAGCCCTCGATCCGGTGGGCGAAGAACTCGACCATCTCGTTGCGCCGCATTTCGCCGTCGACGACGACGTCGAGGCCGGCGCGCTCGTGTTCGGCCGTGATCAGGCGGGCGGCGTCGTCTTTGGCTTCCTGCCAGTTGTCCTCGTCGAAGTCGCTGTCCTCGTCCTCGTACAGGTCCTTCGCCCGGTTGAGCCACTTGGGCTTGGGGTAGGAGCCGACGACGGTCGTCAGCAGGAAGTGGTCGTTGTCGTGATCGGCCGGTCGGAACTGGTCTTTGTTCTCGTTGGTCATGCTGCGGTCACCTCCGCGAGGTCCGCGGCTTCGGCAAGGACCTCGAGTTTCTCCACGTACTTGCGGTAGGGCAGGTAGAACGTCTCGGTATTGGTCGTCAGGTAGACCGTCTCGAAGTCGGTGACCCCGAGCTGGCCCTCGACCCACTCGACCCGGTCACGGATCGCTTCGGGGTCCTCGACGAGCGTGTTCTGGCCGTCGGCGAGCCCGAGCGCGACGTCGTCGGTCGCGCCGTACTCCTGGAGGTTGTAGACGTTGTCGTCCTGGTTCGCGACGAAGTCGAAGCCGACCGCGTCGACGTCGGCGTCGAGCAGGTGCGCGTAGACCTTCTCCTCTACGGCGCCCCAGTAGGGCTGGACGACGACCTCTGCGTCGGTCGCGCTCGCGACCCGGTCGATCGCCTCGCTGGCGCGTTCGTCCAGCCCGTCGGCGGGCGCGGACTCGACCAGCGAGGGCTCGAGCAGGAACAGCGTCTCGACCGCGGGGAAGGCCTCGACCTCGCCCGCGAGGAACTCGGCGATCGCGCCGAGGAACTCGGCGTCGTCGCCGTAGCGTTCGTCCGTCGCGAGATCGAACAGCGAGTACGGGCCGGGGAGGACGGCCTGCAGGTCCTCACCGTCGATCAACTCGGACGCGGCCTCGAGTTCCGCGGCGACGTCGCCGGTGGGCTCGAGGTCGTCGGTGACGACCGGCTCCCGGTAGAAGTTGTTGTTGTCGTAGTAGCGGACGATCCCGCGGGTCTCGACGGCGTCGGCGACGGCCAGCGGGTGCGCGAGCATGTCGTCCCAGCGCAGTTGGCCCTCGACGATCCGATCGAGACCGGCCTCGGTCTGGACGCCGACGACCTCCTCGCGGGCCTCCTCGTAGGTCGCGGTGATTTCCTCACCTTCGTCGCCGCTGATGAGGTCGTGTTTCTGGTGTCCCTTGAGATCCGAGAGGTCGTCTTTCGCCCAGTCCGGGAGCGGATACAGCCCCGGCGTGGTCGAAACGTACTCAGTCATCGTAGCCCCGACTAGGCTATACCGACGCTTAATATTTTCCATCCATTCTAATACACTGTAGTAATTCTTGCGGGTTTCGGACCGGTCGGTCTCCGAGTCAGTGGATCGTGTTAACAGCCATCATGAGGGCAGAATCCGAGGAAGTTACCGAAATAGCTTCAGTACCGTCAGCGTCTCGAAGGGGAACGACTCGTCGGCGACGGCGACGGCGCTGAAACCCTGTTCGCCGGCCTCCTCGACCACCTCGTCGACCCCAGTGAGGCTGCTCACGAGCAGGTAGACGCTGCCGTCGGGTGCGAGGACCCGCCCGACCGCCTCGAGAAACGGATCGATGACCGCCCGGCCGTCCTCGCCGCCGGAGAGGGCGTGTTCCATCCAGTCGTCCCACTCGTTTTTCGGGTCGGTCGGCAGGTAGGGCGGGTTGAACGCGACCGCGTCGAAACTGCCGTCGCGGAACGGCGAGACCAGATCCGCACGCACCGCCTCGACGCCCTCACCCCGGGCCTGCCGGACGGCGTGGGGGTTCAGGTCCGACGCGATCACGCGGGCGTCGGTCTCGTCGGCGATCCGCCCGGCGACGAAGCCCGAGCCGGTGCCGACCTCGAGGACGCGCTCGGCCCCCTCGAGTCGCTCACAGACTGCGTCGGCGAGCAGTTGCGAGTCCTCGGCCGGTTGGTAGACGTCCGTTTCGACGTCGCGTTGCTCCTCGAGTCCCATCTATCGTTCCTCCGGTGTTTGCATACGGTGTTCCTCGCTCCGTTCACGGTCGGCGTCGTCGGCGATCCGGAACCCGCCGGTCTCGGCGCGGCCCGAGAGTTCCCGCTGCGGGAACGGGATCTTGATCCCCTCGTCCTCGAAGGCTCGCTTGACCGCGTCGATCGCGGCGGTCCGGGCCTCCCAGTAGCGTCTGGCGCTCGGCTTGTCGATCCAAAAGCGCACGCCGAGGATCACCGCCGAGTCGCCGAAGGACTTCCCGACCACCTGCGGCGACGGCGCGGTCAGCACCTCGTCGACGTCCCCGATCGCCGACTCGGCGAGCGACGCGGCCCGGTCGACGTCGGTCCCGTAGTCGACGCCGACCTCGACCTCGATCCGCAGGCGGCCCCGCTTCGAGCGGTTCGTCACCATGCTCGAGGCGATGACGTCGTTGGGGATCATGATGTACTCGCCGTCGAACGACCGGACGCGAGTGTTGACGATCGAGATGTCGGTAACGATTCCCTCGTCGCCTTCGACCTCGATCCAGTCGCCGATCTCGAACGGTCGGGCGAACATCAGGACGAACCCCGACAGCATCGTCCCGAGGGTCTGGCGGGCCGCCATGCCCAGCACGATCCCGAGGAAGCCGGCCCCGACGAGCAGGCTGCCCAGATCCTCGATCCAGATACCGAGGATGACGACCAGCGCGACGGTCCAGATGATCACCTGCGAGAGTCGATGGGTGATCTGGCGCTGGTGTTCGGTGACCGCGGCCGTCGAGTCCATCACCTCCTCGATGATCCGTCGGACGAACCGCGTGACGATGACGGTCAGTACGAGCAGGATGAACGAAAAGACCGCCCGCGGAACGGTGTCGCCACCCGGGTCGAGCCCCACGAAGAGCTGGCGGACCTCGTCGGTGCGGTCCCAGACGCCCAGAACAACGCCGGCGCTGACCGCACAGGCCCCGATCAGTACTGCCACCGAGACGACATCCGCATATAGCGGTCGCGTTCGCTCGGCCACGCGCCCGTGTAGCCGCCGGTACGAGAGCAGGACTGCGAAGACGAGCCCGACTGCGACGAGGGACACCGCGAGCCGAAGCGGGACCGTCGGAAACACCTCCGAGAGCCAGTCGAGCCGCGTCAGTACAGACATGCGTTCGTCTCCCGAGTTCTCGGCCGTGCAGCTTTGAGTATTCGTTGGTTACTTCGCCCCGGTTGTGTGGCCGCTGTAGGCCCACCGAACGGCCGACTCGAGCCGCCTCGTCCGACGTTACGTCTCGATCTCGCAGACTACGTCTCCGGTTCGCCGACGTCCCACGCGAGCCCGGCCAGTGCGGCGAACTCCGCCGGTGCCATCGCGTCGGGCCGTTTGCGGAGCAGCTCCTCGTCGGCCGCCTCGACGACCGCGTCCGGCTCGCCGAGTCCGGAGATGTGGGCCGTGTTCCGGATCGCATTGCGGACCGTCTTCCGGCGCTGGGTGAACACGGCCTTGACGAACCGCAGGAAAAAGTCCTCGTCCGCGACCGTGTAATCGGGCTCGCGTGGGACCGCCCGGACCACCGCGCTCTGGACGGCGGGCTGTGGGTCGAACGCCTCTTTGGGGATCGACTCGACGAGTTCGACATCGGCATAGTGCTGGCTCGAGACCGAGAGCCGGCCGTACTCTGACGTTCCGGGCTCGGCGACCATCCGCTCGGCGAACTCCTGCTGGAACATCAACACGAGGGGCTTTTTTTCCGGAAAGAGCCGAAACGCGATCTCGCTCGAGACGCCGTAGGGGAGGTTCGAGACCGACGCGGTAAAGTCGGGGAGGTCGACCGCGAGGGCGTCGCCCTCGATCACGGTCAGTTCGCCGGCCGCGATCTCGTCGGCGAACTCCTCGCGCAGGAATTCGGCGAGGTCGCGGTCGCGCTCGACGACGGTCACCTCGTCGCCGGCCGCGAGCAGTCGATCGGTCAGCGCCCCCGTCCCGCCGCCGATCTCGAGTAACTGACTCGTGTCCGCATCGATCGCTTCCAGGTAGGTCGGCAGCCGGTCCAGCACCCGATCGTCGACGAGGAAGTGTTGATCGCGGTCCGGATCGCCCCGCACGCCCGCTCGGGCGATCAGCCCGTCTGGATCTCTCATTGCCGGCGCTTCGGTCGGGCCGGGTGTAAACGCACCGTCTCGGCCGTCCGTTGACAGTGCGGAAAACGGTCCCACTTGACGTGCAACGGGCCGTCGGCCCGTGAACGGGCGGGGTTCGCGGACAGCGCCGTCGACCGCGGCTCGAGAAAACCGGTGGGTGGAATACGTGTGTTTTATAACCGTCACCGGACAAAGCGGGCGTACGACTATGCCGAAATCTAATGGCCCCCGTCAGGGAACCCGGAAAAAGCTCGCGAACGATCCTCGAGACCGCGGCACGTCGCCGCCACAGCGCGCGATTCAGGAGTACGAGGAGGGTGAGAAAGTCCACCTGAAGATCGACCCAAGCGTCGCCGACGGTCGCTTCCACCCACGATTCGACGGTCGCACCGGCGAAGTCGTCGGCAAACAGGGTAGCGTCTTCAAGGTCGCGATCAATGACGGCGGCAAGGACAAGACCCTGCTCGTCGCCGCGGCCCACATGCGCGCACAGAACCAGGAAAAGAGCCGGATCTAAGCAGGATGACGATCTTCAAAGAGATCGTCGACGAGGAGTTCCTGACGGTCTCGGAGACGAAGGAGCTGCTCGCCGACATCGAAGCCGAACGCGCGATGGACGAGGACCGCGAGCTGCGGTACGAACTCGCGCGAGCGATCGAACACGCAAACCGGTTCGCGGTCCTGGAGCCCGACGAGGCTCAGGCCCTGGTCGATGACCTGCAGGACTTGGAGAAGGTCGACGAGCCGACCGCGTACAAGATCGCCAACCTCCTGCCGCGCGACCGGGACGAACTCCGGTCGGTATACGCAAAGCAGCGCTACTCGCTGTCGGGGGACGAACTCGACGAGATTCTCAACGTCGTCGCGCAGTACGCCTGAACGCAGTTCGCCGTTTCCGTTCGGAGCGGTCCCGCCAGCGACGACCGGCGTTCGACGATCGCGACTAGCGTCAGCGCTCGAGGCCGCGTTTCCGCGTCGTTTTCAATCCTCGTGTAACTACCGTCGACTGGTATTTCCCGTCGCCTTTCCGTGGAAGGGGGACGAGGAATCCGGGTAGGTGGTGTCGGTCATGGACAGCGCTGAGGCGGAGACCGAACCGATGGGGACACACGAAACCGACTCGCTCGAACGGGACATCGGCCTTCTCGGAGCCACGGCGATCGGAACGGGAACGATGATCGCCGGCGGTATCTTCGTCCTCTCGGGACTCGCCGTCGCAAACGTCGGCGCGGCGGCGATCGTCTCGTTCGGGCTGGCGGCGATCGTGGCGTCGTTCACCGCGCTGACCTACGCCGAGTTCGCGACCATCTACACGGTCGACGGCGGCGGCTACGCCTACGTGGCCGAGGTGTTCGATTCCGACTGGTCGTACGTGGTCGGCTGGCTACTGATTCTGGGCTACCCCGCGAGCGCGGCCTTCTACCTCGCGAGTTTCGCCAACTGGTTCGCCCGATTCGTACGGCCCGAGATCGCGCTCCCCGAGGCGCTCCCGTACTGGATCCCGGGGGTCGTCGTCCTCGCGGTTCTCGTTGGAGTCAACCTCGCCGGTGCCGAGGAGACGGGTCGATTCCAGATCGTCGTGACCGGGCTGAAGATCGCGCTTATCGGGCTGTTCCTGGTCGGCGGTCTCAGCGCGTTCGACGCGGACGTCGTTGCGTCGTCGCTTACGGCGAACGCCACGCAGTTCGACGACATCGCTCTGACCTCGGCGCTCGTGTTCATCACGTTCTTCGGGTTCGAAGCGATCGCCACGAGCGAGGGCGAGATCGAAGCGCCCGAGCGGACCGTTCCCCGGGCGATTTTCCTGAGCATCGCCGTCGTCACCGTCCTCTATGTCCTGGTAATCGTCGTGGTGGTGCTTGCGATCAACGACGGCAGCTTCCTCTCGTTTCTCGCCGAGCGAGCCGGGCTGTCGTCGTCCGGCGCTGCCACGGGGTTCGTCGCCGAACGCGGCGAGGTCGCGATGGCGCGGGCGGCCCAGTATTACCTCGGCGACGCCGGCTTCTACGTCTTCATCGTCGGCGCGTTGCTGTCGATGATCTCGGCCGCCAACGCGACCGTGCTGGCCGGCTCTCGAGTGAAGTTGGCGATGGCCAGACGCGATCACCTTCCGGAGCGGGTCCAGCGGATCAACCCACAGTCCGGCGTCCCGACGGTCGCGGTGGTGCTGACCGGCTGTCTCATCCTCGTTTTCTTCCTGCTGTTCGGCGTCGTCTTCGGCGCGTCTCCGGTCGGGGGCGGCGGTGCCCACGACCCCCTGCTCGGCCTCGAGTCGCTGGCTCACTTCGCGGACGTCATGCTCTTGGGCGGGCTGGTGTTCGTCAACGTCGCGTTGATTCGGTCCCGCCGGAAGGAACCCGACCGGGAGCGGCGGTTCCGAGTCCCGGGCGTGCCCTGGGTGCCGCTGCTCGCGATCGGCTCGAACCTCGCGTTGCTGGCGAGCGTCGAACTGACGAGTTTGGCCCTGGGGACGCTGGCCGTCGTCGTCGGGATCGTCCTCTGGTTCGGCGTCATCGACTGACCGCGACGGCGTCGCACCGCGACCCCGACCGCGACGTCACGCGCCTTCCGTTCCCCCGAGCAACGTCGTGAAAGTGGGCCGACTCTTTAAGTACGACCTCGCCGTACCGTAAACCAATGAGCGAAGCTGATCGCGATGAGATGGACGTTCGTCGGGCGGTCGTGTTGGACTACCTCGCACACGGGCTGTCGGACGACGGCCGACCGCAGTACGCCAAGTCTCCGGCAGGGTACGCCGTCGGAATCGAGGACTTTCAGCTCTATCAGGTCGCCTTCGACGAGGACGAACGACTCACGATCGGCAGCGAGGTCGTCGTCGAACCGGCCGCCGAGCGCGACATCGTCACCGAGTGTCACCGCGTCGAGTACGAGGACCTCTCCTCGGGCGCGCAGTCGGAACTCGAGTACGTCGTCCAGGATCTGGTCGAGGAGAACGAACAGCGGTTCGTCGACTTCTACAACGACGCCCAGCCGATCACGCTGCGGCTCCACCAGCTGAACCTACTGCCGGGGATCGGGAAGAAACTCCGCAACGGCATCTTGGACGAGCGAAAGCGAAAGCCCTTCGAGAGCTTCGAGGAACTGTCCGAGCGCGTCTCGGGGCTGCACGATCCCGACGAGATCCTCGTCGAGCGTATCCTCGAGGAACTGCGTGACGACGATCTCAAATACCAGACGTTCGTGGGACGACGCGAACAGGAGCAAAACCAGTAAGCCGGTAGCGTTGGTTCTGTGGGGCGTCACCGCCTCGAGCAGCCGCGAGCGGACAAGCGACCTCGCTTCTGCAACCGACTGCGAGCAACGGCGTCCATAACAGTGATCCGACCGCGGGGCACTCGTAGGAGTATGGACGACGACCACGACAGTCGGATCGAGACTAGATCCATCCACGCCGGTCAGGAGCCCGATCCCGAGACGGGCGCACTGATGTCGCCGATTCACGCGAACTCCACGTACAAGCAGGACGCCCCGGGGGACCACCGCGGCTACGAGTACTCCCGTACCGGGAACCCCACGCGTACCGATCTCGAGGAAAACCTCGCGAGCCTCGAGAACGCCGAGTACGGCCGGGCCTTCGCCAGCGGGATGGCCGCGATCAACACCGTCCTGAACCTGCTCGAGGCCGGCGATCACGTCGTCACCGGCAACGACGTCTACGGCGGGACCCACCGCATCTTCACGCAGGTCTACGAGGACTACGACCTCGAGTTTTCCTTCGTCGATATGACCGACCTCGACGAGATCGAGGCGGCGTTCCGAGAGGAGACGGCACTGCTCTGGCTCGAGACGCCGACGAACCCGCTCATGTCGATCGTCGACATCGAGGGGGCGGCCGAGATCGCCCACGATCACGACGCGCTGTGTGCGATCGACAACACGTTCGCGACGCCGTACCTCCAGCGGCCCCTCGATCTCGGTGCCGACATCGTCTCCCACTCCCTGACGAAGTACCTCGGCGGCCACTCCGACGTCGTCGGCGGCGCCCTCCTGACCAACGACGAGACACTCGACGAGCGACTCGGCTTCTACCAGAACTCCGTCGGCGCGACGCCTGGCCCCTTCGAGTCCTTCCTCGTCCTCCGGGGCACCAAGACCCTGCCCGTCCGGATGGATCGGCACTGCGAGAACGCCCGCGCGATCGCCGAGTGGCTCGCCGACCACCCCGACGTCGAGCGGGTCTACTACCCCGGCCTCGAGTCCCACCCCGGCCACGAGATCGCCGCCGAGCAGATGGACGACTTCGGCGGCATGCTGAGCTTCGAACTCGACGCGAGTCTCGAGCAAGCGAGCGAGGTCGTCTCGAACACCGAGATCTTCACGCTCGCGGAGAGTCTCGGCGGCGTCGAGAGCCTGATCGAACAGCCAGCGCCGATGACCCACGCCGCCATTCCGCGGGAGGAACGGCTCGCGGCCGGCCTCTCGGACAGCCTGATCCGCGTCTCCGTGGGAATCGAACACGTCGACGACCTGATCGCCGACCTCGAGGGCGCGATCGACGCCGCACTCGCTTGAGTATCTACTCCCCGGACCGGGCCCGCCGGGCGAGTTGCGAGCGGAAGATCGGTTCGAACCCCTCGAGGTAGGCGCGCGCGTCGAACGACTCGGCGTCGCCGCAGGCGTCGAGCGCGGTCTCGAACTCGCGGTCCCACTGTTCGACGAAGGCGGTCTCGATACCGGACTCGCGGATCCGCTCGATCACGGGCGCGACGGCCGCATCGGTCGGCTCGTTCCGGAGCGCCCGAAGCTCCGCGGGTGAGACGAGTCCGGACTCGAGAGCCCGGACGGTGACGCCGGAACTGTAATCCCCCTCGGCGAGTTCCCGCTCCCAGGTAGCGAGCCAGTTACCGATCCGTGCCATTCGCTGGCCGTGAGCGACGACGGTCCGGAGCGTCGAGAGGTCGCGCGGATCGAACGCGCTCGCGTTCGCGATGTCGATATCGGCGAACGGAAAGAGCATCATGTTGTAGACGTCGTAGGTCAGAAGTTCGCGCTCGCTGGCGAGGCCGGGCTGGCGGGCCAGCAGCGCCGAGTAGTCGACCGACTGGAGCGCCTGTCGAACGTCGAACCGAAACAGGGCCTCGAACTCGGCGGCGCGCGGACCCGCCCGAAACTGCTTGCAGAGCGCGTCCCAGAGCTCCCGCTGGAACCGGACGTAGTCGCCGTCGACATCCGCGCGCGTCGGATCGGCAGCCCGGGCGTCGAACGGCACGAGGCGGAGTTCCTCGAGGGTCGCGCGGTCGCCGTGGCGTTCGGCGACGTCGTCGATGACCGTGATGAACATCGTCGCGAGGACCTTCGCATCGTGGACGCGCTGTCCGGCCCCGTCGTCGACACAGGACAGTCGGAACGCCGGTTCGACCGCGTCGAACCACAACCACGTCGACCGGTCACGGTCGCCGATCCGCTCGTCGTAGGCGTCGGCCAGCGGCTGTACCGTCTCCGAAAGGGTCCGCTGTGGTGCGTTCGAGAACGGGTCCGATTCGACCTCGAGGGGAGAACTTCTCGATTCGAGTTCCATTACCGATAGTTTTGTCTCCCGAGCTAAAGTATTTTATTGCAAACTAGTGTAGTTTAGTATCTTTTTGAGTGACGGACGCCGTGGCGGTCGGAGGCGAACGATCTTTCGTGGTCGCCGTCGACGACCCGAGTATGACCACGGAGGAACGCGACGCGGGCATCCACGTGCTGCCGCTGACTGTGGAGTACGGCGGTCGGGAGATAACCATCACGCCGACGCTCGTCGAGACCGAGCGCGGTCCGATCCTGATCGACGCCGGCCCGGAGGGGGCCCGCGAGGGGATTCGAACGCACCTGCGGTCGCTCGGCTACGAACTGACGGACGTCTGGCTGATTCTGGTTACGCACCACGACGGCGATCACGCCGGCGGCCTCGCGGCCTTGCTCGAAGACGTCGATGCGGTCGTCGCGACCCATCGGGCGGAAGCGCCGTACGTGTGCGGCGAGCGCGAACCGATCAAGGGCGACGGCGACCGGTATCCGCCGGCCGATGTCGACATCGAACTAGCAGATGGCGTTCGGTTCCCGACGCTGGCCGGGCCGATGGAGGTCGTGGCGACACCGGGCCACGCCCCCGGCCACGTCTCGCTGTACCTCCCCGAGGGGAACTTGCTGATCGCCGGCGACGCGCTCGTCGCGGACGGTGACGAGCCGCTATCCGGGCCAAAACCCCACTTCACGCCGGAGATGGAGCAGGCGACCGAATCGGTCGGGCGGCTGGCCGATCGCGAGATCGACCACGTGGTGTGCTTTCACGGCGGTTACGTGGATCGGGGGACCGAGCGGATTCGGGAGATCCACGAGGAGTTGCGAGCGTAAGGCGACCGCGTCGGACCCGAATCGGGTCGTTACACGGGGCTCGAGGGACCGAAGCGGAATTCTCATCGGTGTCGGTCGCGTAGGGACGCCCAATGCGACTCGAACTCCGCGTCTGCCAGCACTGTCTCGACGGCGATCACGGCAACGAGAAGCGGACGGCCCTGCTCAACGATATGGTAAACTGCGCCGAACAGATCAAGAAACACAAGGAGGTCATCGACCTCGACGAAGTCCACATCCGCAGGGTCAAAGACGACGAACCGGGCAAACCAGCGGCGCTGCCGGTCGTTTCGGCGACGATCCAGAACGATCAGGTCGTATTGAACGACACGCAACTCGTCGCGGAGGGCCAGGACGGGAACATGCTGCTCTATGCGAACCCCGACGACGTGTTGACCGTCCTCGCGGGGAACCTAGACGAGATCAGCAAGGCCGTCACCGAGGACGTGACCGTCGACCTCTCGCCGATCGGCGCGGAGATCGTCTCGGAGGCCGATCTCGGTGCGAACCGCGAGCAGGAGCAGTAAGGGCGGTCGAACCCGGCACTGCCGCTCCGCTGTCATCCGTTTTCACGCCGTTTTCGCCGGCGTCGGCTCGAGCGTTGCCGGCCCCCGTCTCGGACGGAGAAATCGACAGTGCCGTGGCTCGCGACTGACAAAAACAGCCGAAAATCGGCCAGTGACCGGTTATATCCGGCCGACGTTCTCGACTTCGACGCTCTCGACGCCGTCGACGTCGCCGAAGTTCTCCTCGACGGTCTCCGTGCCGCCCGAACCGTCAGGGACGATCACGGTGGGGTAGAGCGCGACGAGCCCGAACGCGACGTCGTCGCGTTCGACGCCGTTGATCTTCGCACCCTCGGGGAGGGCGCTCTCGAGGCGCTCCTGGAGCGCGTCGAGGTCGATTTCGGGGCTGTCCGGCATGACCTTGATTTTGGCGGCTACCTTACCCATTGTTACGGACCCATGAACCCGCAGTCGGGGCACTCGTAGAGGTTGCTCTGCTTGCGACACTTGGCACAGCGGTAGATCTGCTCGCCGCAGTCGGGGCATTTGAACGCGGCGGCGTTCGTGCCCGCGATGTTGAGCCCACAGGAGACGCAGGAACGCGTCTCTCGGTCGTCGGTCGTACTCATATCCATCCTTTCCCGCCCGCCGTTTTTAACGGTTGTCTTTCCACGTTCCTCGCTGACTGGCAAGAAGTACCATGACTCACAAACCGGTTCGGAACGGCGTCCGAACACAGCCGCGGCGTTTTCCGACTCTGAAAACGCACTGGCGGCTATTTTATGTCCCCGTGTGATGGTTGGGATGAGGTTCGGTTACTCGACGCCCGACCGAACCTCTGCCTCTGACATTCTGTTCGGACACGTCATCGAAAGCGTGCCGACCGCCGGCCCGAACGACGAACATTCAAACCGGTGCCGGCCCTACGTCGACTGAATGCGCCTCGACGACTACATCGAGGAGTTAGAGCCCGACGAGGAGGCCGAGCGTCGCCGCCTCGCGAAGGAGAAATCCTACGCGATCACGGACCACTTGGAGGAGTTCGAACGGCAGTTCGACGACGCGCTGAGTGGCGACACGCTCGTCGGGTCGACCGCGCCCTCGATCTTCGTCGGGCGGTCGAACTACCCCGATATCCCCGTTGGGCTGCTCTCGCCGGTCGGCAACGAGGGCGACGCCGAGGAGTACGTCACCGACGGCGACTGGTACCGACAGGGGTACGCGATCGATGACGTCCTCCAGCGCCGGACCGGCCTCCTGAACTCCAACAAGCGGGCCAACGTCGACTCGCCGTCGATCGCGAGCCGGCTGACCCCCTCGGTCCACGACACGTGGGACGGCTTCGTCGGCGTCCAGCGCGAGGTCGCCATCGCCGATCGTCCGGTCGACCTCGAGATCGGACTGGACGACACGCCCGACCTCGGACTGGACGCGGGAACGGACGTGGCGACGCCGCGCGGTCCCCGAGCCAACGCCCGGAACGCGGACCTCACCGAGAACCCCCACGTTCCGCGGCCGGTCAAGAAGACCTTAGAGGACGACGACTGGCAGGCCGAGGGCGCGATGACCTACCTCTATCGCCGGGGGTTCGACGTCTACGAGATCAACTCGATCCTCTCGGCGGGCGCGCTCGGGCAGACGAAACAGCGCCGACTCGTCCCGACGCGGTGGTCGATCACGGCCGTCGACGACACCGTCGGGAAGTTCCTCCGCGGGCGCATCCGCAACGCGCCCAGCATCGACGAGGTGCAGGTCTGGGCCAACGAATACGTCGGTAACCGCTACTGGATCGTCCTCGCGCCGGGCAACTGGGAGTTCGAACTCGTCGAGATGAAAGCGCCGGGCAGCATCTGGAACCCAAACCCCGAAGACGACCTCTGGATGGCCAGCGCCTCGGAGGGGTACGAGGGCCGCTCGAGCTACGTCGAGGAGACCGCCGGTGCCTACTACGCGGCCCGGCTGGGCGTGTTGGAGTACCTCGAGTCAATCGGCCGGCAGGCGAAGTGTCTCGTCCTGCGGGAGGTAAGCGACGACTACTGGGCTCCCGTCGGCGTCTGGCAGGTCCGCGAGAGCGTCCGCAACGCCTTCGAGGGCCAGTACGGCGAGGCCGAAACCTTCCACGACGCGGTCTCGGAGGTCGCGACGCAGTTGCCGGTGTCGCTCGCCCGACTGCGCCGCAAGTCCGAACTCGCGGCCGGACTGCAGGCGAACCTGAGCGCCTTCTCGAGTCGAACCTGAGCGCCGAACAGCGCGGTTCTCGACCGGCGATCGTCACGAGGCGGTTCTCGTATCGATGTGAGCGAGCGCACGCGATCCCATCGTTCGATCTGCCGTCCCGAAAATAACTGTGAACGTGACTTATAGCAGCTGCTGAATGTGGTCGCTGGTAGCATTGTGCATGCTCTGTAGTAATGAATCGTTCAGTTTTTATGCCCCAAATGCATAACTCGGCCGATGACATTCGACTTCACACCGACGACGATCGACGACATCGCGCCCGAACGGCGGCCGTCGTTCGCGCTCGCGCTCGTTCCGGTCTTCGCAGTCGTCGCCTTCCTCGGGGTCGGATCGGCCGTCCTCGGGCTCGATCCGCACGTCCCGCTGCTGTGGAGTATCGTCTTCGTCGGCGCGTTCGGCATCTATCTCGGCTACGACTGGCCCGAACTCTCCGACGGCGTCGCAAACGGCCTCCTGATGGGGATCCAGGCGCTTTTGATCATCTTTACCATCTACGCGCTGATCGCCACCTGGGTCGAGGCGGGAACGATCCCGGCGATGATGTACTACGGCCTCGAACTGCTCACGCCATCGGTCTTCCTGCCTGTCGCGGCGATATTGGCGGCCGTCGTGGCGTTCTCGATCGGCTCCTCGTGGACCACGGTCGGGACGCTCGGGGTCGCGTTCGTGGGAATCGGCGCGGGGCTGGGCGTCCCCGCACCGATGACCGTCGGCGCGGTCATCTCGGGCGCCTACGCCGGCGACAAGCAGTCCCCGCTCTCCGATACGACCAACCTCGCGGCCGGCGTGACGAACACGCCGCTGTACGACCACATCCGTCGCATGCGAACGGGAACGGCCGTCGCCTTTGGCCTCTCCGTGGCCGGGTTCGCCGTTCTCGGACTCCAGGCCGCCGGCGAGATCCCGACCGACCGCGTCGTCGAGATCCAGACCGCGATCGCGGGCGCGTACGACCTCTCGGTCCTCGTCTTCCTGCCGCTCGTGGTCACCTTCGGGCTCGCGCTCTATGGCTTCCCCGCGCTCCCGACGCTCGTCGCCGGCGTCTTCGCCGGCGTCATCACCTCGATCGCAGTTCAGGGCACCGGCTTCGTCGCCGCCTGGGAAGTCTTCATGAGCGGAACCGCTCCCGAAACCGGCACCGATCTCGTGAACGACCTCCTCGCGACCGGCGGGCTCACCGGCTCGGCCTGGACGATCACCGTCGTCGTCGCCGCGCTCTCGCTCGGCGGCCTCCTCGAGCGGACCGGCGTCCTCGCGGTGCTGGCTCATCGCCTCTCGCAGGGCGTCCGCAGCTCCGGAAGCCTGATCGCCGGCACCGGCGCGTCGGCGATCCTCGTCAACGTCCTGACCGCACAACAGTACATGAGCATCGTCCTGCCGGGGCTGACGCTGCGGAACCTCTACGAGGAGTTCGACCTCGACAGCGAGGAACTCTCGCGGGCCGTCGAGGCCGCCGGGACGCCGACCGGTGCCTTGCTCCCCTGGCACGCCGGCGGCGTCTTCATGGCCTCCGCGACCGGCGTCCCCACCCTCGAGTACGCGCCGTTTTACCTGTTCGGGCTGTTGTCGCCGCTCGTGCTGTTCGTGATGGCGTTTTCCGGTCTGGGCGTGCCGACGACCAGTCGGCGCGAGCAGCCCCACTACGCCGACTGAGCGCGTTTATCGCTCCGTCTCGACGATCGGGGACTCCCGTTCGATCTCGGTTCCGGACTCGGTCGAGACCGGCTCGAGACGGCGGTTCGCGACCCGCAATGCGGCACCGAACGCGCCAAGGATCACCGGGCCGGCGAACAGGCCGACGATGCCAAACAGCGAAACCCCGCCGATGACGCCGAGCAAGGCCAGTGCCGGATGGAGTCCGGACCGGCGATCGACGAGGATCGATCGGAGGTAGTAGTCGGCGACGGCCAGCACGACGAGCCCATAGCCGAGCAGGACGGCCCCGCTTGCCGGCCCGTCCGCGGTCGCGTGGGCGATCGTCACCGGTCCCCAGACGAGCCAGACACCGACCGTCGGCAGGAACGACGCGAACAACAGGACCACCGCCAAGACGGTGGCGGAGGGCACGCCGAGCAGAGCCAGCCCGATCCCGCCGAGCGTTCCCTGCACCACCGCCACGAGAACGTGACTGCGAAGCACTGCCCACGTGACCGTGTGGACCTCAGCGAACAACTCGTCGAGGACGGCCGACTCGAGCGGGACCGTCCGGCGCAGCCAGGCGAGCAATGCGGGCCCGTCGACGAGCAGATAGTACAGCAAAAACACGAACGCGACCGTTCCGATCGCGACGTCGACGGCCGTCGAGAGGAGCCAGACCGACTGTTCGAGCGTGACGTCTACGACGTTGGACACCATCTCCTGAACCCGTGCCTGCAGTGCCGATTCGACGACTGCCACCGACTCCGCTTCGATACCGAGTTCGGTACGTGCCATCTCGCTCCCGTACGCGGTGACCCCCTCGATCGAGACGTTCTCGAGCGTCGAGGCAGTCGTTCGAACGACGACGAGCGAGACGAGCGCGAGCGGCACGAGGCCGGCGACGATCACGAAGGCGGTCAGTGCGAGCGCGGCGAGACGCTCGCCGAGCCGCGGTGCCAGCCGTTCGTACGCGGGTCGGAGGACGACCGCGAGCAGGCAGGCACCGAGGACGTACTCGAGCAGCGGGCGGACCAACAGGGCGGCGACGCCGGCGAGGATGGAGACGAGGAGGGCGAAAAACGTCGTCCGGGCGTCCATACGCAATCCTCACGGCTGGCGGCCATAAGTGTTGGTGTTCTATACTGTTAGCCGCGGCGAAAGGATCGTTAGATCGGGAGCGGGAGTGCCTCGAGGACGTTCAGGACCGGGGTCGGATCGAACAGCGGCTCGTGAATCACCAACCAGTCCAGTAAGACGAGCCCGCCGCCGTGGGCGACCACGGAGGGGAGAATCGAGTCTGAGGTGTAGTCGACGGCACCGAACAGGACGTCGGTCGGCCCCGACAGCAGGAACTCGATCGGCGGCTTCGACGTGTGGTGAAGCATGTAGACGACGGGGCTGATGAACACCGCACCGAAACCCAGTTCCCTGACCCCGACACACAACAGCCCCCGATAGTAGGTCTCGGCGGCCAGTGCGAGGACGAACAGCTTGATCGCGTGGGGGACGAACGCGGCCGGCGCGGCCGACGTCTCCCAGATCGGGTAGTACGCGCGGATCGTCGGCAACGTCGAGCCGACGAGATAGAACGGCAACACGAACAGTCCGAGCAGGGCCGCGTTCCTGACCGCTGTCCGGTCGACCCGCCACCCGACGTGTCGTCCGTGGGACAGCCCCAGTGCGAGCGGCCCGCCGATCAGGAGGACGCCGTCCACGAGGAGTCGATCGTCCAGCCCGTCGGGGACGAACCGCATCCACAGGGCCGTCAGGAGCGCTCCGAGCAGTAACGACTTCTGTACCCAGGTGAGGCTCAACCGCTGGCGAAGCCAGCGCACAGCGCGTCGATCAGACTCGGATCCCACGGTGTTACTCGTCGGCGGTCGGAATCGGGCCGGTCCCGATCACGTCCCGGACGTGGCCCTCGAACTCCCGTTTGCGCTGGAAGTACGTTTCGTCGACCGACTCGAGGATCGTCGATAGCTCACGGGGGCCGTCCGGCGTCCGAACGACCGACTCGCCCTCCATGCGCTCGACCTCGCTCTTTTCCTTGGGCCAGGTCAGCCGCGAACTCACGCGGGCAAGCGGTGCGCCCTCGACGGGCGTGTGTGATCCGAGTTCGACGGCTGGCTCCGCGTCCTCGTCGTCGTCGCTCATGGCCAGTCGTTTGCGAGCGCAGTGATTCAAGCTTTCGCTTCCACGGGTCACGGGAGCGGGTACACGGCCGTAATGGGAGGTCGACAGAACGCGGTGCGATCGGGATGGCCACCTGGCGACCCGGCTGGATACCCACTCCGTACAATACCCGCCGATCCGTCGACGACCCTCGATCCCTCTATGATCCGAAAGGTGTCTGACGTATCGTTTTGTGGTAGGACATCGAACGGGCTCGTATGACTAGCCTGACGGAGGTCTACGACGGGACCGCATCGGGGGTGACGAGTCGCCGGCTGTACGCCGGCACGACGCTCGTGATCCTCGGTGCGATCCTGGCCGTCGTGGCCGTCCTTGCGGCCACGACCGACCTCGTCGGCGGATACGCAACCGCTCTCTCGAGCGGGATGGCGCCCCAGTACGCGACCGTCCGCGCCGCGGGGGTATTGGCCGGCCTCGCCGTCCCGACGGCCCTCGTCGGCGTCTTCATCGTCTTGCCGGCCAGCCGTCGCGTGCAGGCCGCGGCCGCGATCAGCGTGAGCCTCTGCCTGCTCGGGGTCGCGCTCTTCTGGTACGCCTACCCCCACCACTGGCGGAACTACGGCCAGCAACTGACCTTCGAGGTCTCGGTGGTCTACCTGCTCGGACTCCTCCCCGCGATCTGGTGTCTGTTCGCCGCCGTCGCTACGTTCAAACGGCGCAACGATCCCGGCGGGAACCTCGAGATGAACGTCACCCGGCACAACAAGACCGTCGTCGAAGTCGAGGAGAGCAACGATGACGGCGGCCTGGGCGGGATCGGCTTCCTCGGCGGGACCCCCGACGGTGACGTCGAGACACAGACCAACGCGGACGCCGACGCGGACGGCACGTCGCTGTCCTACGAGGAGGCCCCGGCCGACGGCCGGACTACGACCCGATCGGCGACCGCGTCGCGATCGACCGGCGGTACCGGGCGAACCGTCGGCGCTGCGACCAGCGACGGCGGCTCGGCGGCCTCGGACATCTCCTCGCCGCTCGAAGGGGGCGACGCCGAGATCGTCGAATCCGAGTCCACGGGCCCGACCGAGCCGACGGACCGCTACTGCGGGAACTGCGAACACTTCGAGTACGTTCGCTCCTCGGAGGGAATGGTCCCCTACTGTGCCCGCCACGAGACGGCCATGGACGACATGGACGCCTGCGAGGAGTGGACGCCGAACCGGTAGGCTCGTCCGGCCCCGCGCGCCGTCCGAGAACGGAAGCTATACTCGCCGCCGATCGATACCTCCGATGGCATGTCGTGGCCCCTCCTGTTCGTCGCCGGCTGCTTCGAGATCGCGTGGGCGATCGGACTCGCGTACTCCGATGGCCTCTCGCGGCCGGTGCCGACGCTCGCGACCGGGCTCGCGATGCTCGTCAGCGTGGTCCTCCTCGCGCGGGCCGTCGAAGAACTCCCGGTCGGGACGGCCTACGCGGTCTGGACGGGCATCGGAGCCGTCGGGACCGCGTCGCTCGGCATCGTGTTGTTCGACGAGCCGGCGACGCTCGCCAGAATCGGGTTCATCGGCCTGATCGTCGTCGGGATCGTCGGGCTCCACCTCGTCAGCGGCGGGCCGTGACGGCGGGACGGGGCGAGACCGCTACAGCCCGAGTCCCTGTCGGCCCAGCTCGAACCCCCACTGTGGCACCCGGAAGACGACCAGGGCGACCAGCGCGAGTTCGGCGACGGTGACGACCACCATCATGAGGTCGGCGCGCTTGCTGCTGACCGCGACCCCGATCGGCAGTCCGAACTCCTTCTTCCAGAGCGGGTAGAACAGCGCGATCCCGCGCTTGCTCCCCGCCACGTCGAGGACGTAATGGGTGAGGACGCCGACCCAGACGTACTCGAGGTTCCCGAAGACGTACGGAAAGGCCAGAAAGCCAAGCAGGATCGGCAGGTTGTGCAGCGTCTTCCGGTGTTTGCCGAAGGCGGTGTCGACGTCCGGAAAGAGCGCCCCCAGCGTCACCGGCACGCCGATCATCACGATGGTCCTGAACGTCTCCAGACTCCCGGAAGGCTCGAGCAGATACCCCAACCCGATGCTCAACAGCACGGCGTTCAACACGTGTCCCTTCTTGTTCATTCACCCGACTCTGGGGAGCCGACTCGGGAATAGCTTTCTCTCGAGACTGTCAGGTTTGCGAACCGATCCCGCGTCGGCGCGGGCCCGTCGGAGGCGACTCGCGGGCCGATCAACGCGCCTCGAGTTCGGTAAGCAGGTCCTCGAGGGCTTGATCGACGGTCTTCGCACGGACGTCGGCCCGGTCGCCGTCGAAGACGTACCGGGAGACGGTGGTGTAGGAGTCACCGCTGTCCCACGGGGCGGCGTGGGCGACGCCGATGTAGACGGTGCCGACCGGGTTCGCCTCGGTCCCGCCGGTGGGACCGGCGACGCCGGTCGTCGCGACGCCCCAGGAGACATCGGTCACGTCCCGGATCCCCTGTGCCATCTCGCGGGCGACGGGTTCCGAGACCGCGCCGTGGTCGTCGAGCGCCTCGCGACTGACGCCGAGATGGCGGCGCTTGGCGTCGTAGGCGTAGGTCGTCAACCCCGAATCGAAGTAGTCGCTCGCGCCCGGCACGGCCGTGATCGCGGCTCCGATCAGCCCGCCGGTACAGGACTCGGCGACTGCGAGCAGCTCCTCGCGGTCGCGAAGCTCGTCGCCGACGGCCATCGGCAGCTCGCGGTCGATGTCGTCGTTCATGTGCGAGTCGACGGACGCGGTCGTTGTCAAAGCGAGGGTCCGGGTCGTCACCTCGCGAGTACCGCCGGAAACGGAAAGACAAACGGTGGCCGTCGCCCCAGTGGGCCGCATGGACTACGAAACGCCGCTTTTCTTCCACGTGATGGAGTACGCGGACGCGGCGGACCGCGACGTGGTCGACATGGTCAGCGGCAACCCCGACTGGGAGCCCCCCGAGGCGCTCCGGGACGGCCTGCGAGAGTACGCCGACTTCGAGCCCGACCGGTTCCAGTACCCGGCCAGCGAGGGCTTACCCGAACTGCGCGCGGAGATCGCCGCCAGGCGCGGCGTCGACGCCGACCAGATCGTCGTCACGAACGGCGCGGGCGAGGCCAACTACCTCGCGATGGCGCGGGCCCTCGAGCGCGACGCCGGGGACGAGATCCTGCTGACCGATCCCGTCTACTCCTACTATCCGGGCAAGACGACGATGCTCGGGGGCACCCAGCGGTACGTCGCGACCGACGACGACGGGCAGCTCGATCCCGCGGCCGTCCGCGCGGCCGCGAGCGAGGACACCGCCGCTATCGTGGTCAACACGCCGAACAATCCGACCGGCGCGGTCTATCCCGAGTCGACGATGGCGGCCCTCGTCGATATCGCCGAGGAGAACGACGCGATCCTGATCAGCGACGAGGTCTACGACCACTACGACCTCTCCGGCCAGTTCGCGAGCGCGCTCGAGACGGAATCGACTCACCGGATCGTCACCAACGCCGTCTCGAAATCGATGGCCGTCACCGGTCTGCGGGTCGGCTACGTGATCTTCCCACCGGAACTGGTCGAGGACGCCAAGAGCCGCCATATGCTGGTCAACGTCGCCACGACCCGCCCTGGCCAGTACGCGGCCCTGAAGGCCTTTCGCGAGACGGGGCCCGACTACTACGAGCGCAATCGCGAACTGCTGCGCGAGCGTGTCGACACCTTCACCGACGCGCTCGAGGCCGCCGGTGCCGAGTATACGACGCCACAGGGCTCGTTTTACGTGATGGCACGCTTCGACGGCTACCCCGGGACGCTCGCAAACGTCGAGCGCCTGATCGACGAGGCCGGCGTCGCGGGGATGCCCGGCGAGGCGTTCGGGGACTCCCGTTCCGAGTGGCTGCGCTTTGCCCTCGTGACCCCGCGCGTCGAGGAGGCAGCCCGGCGGTTGGCAGCGTACTTCGACTGACCGTGCCGACCGTTCGGCGGCGACGATAGTCCGGCCGAAATACCAATACGTCGGGCAGCCAACCGACCACGTAATGCTTCTCGAGGCCGTCGTCGCCGTGTTCGTCCTGACTCAGGTGGCCTACTTCGTCGGCAACTGTGCGCTGGTGACGCTGCTCGTTCGCCGCTCCGACGCCCTGATCGACGACGCCACCGTAGAGCGGGTCGTCGCCGAGGCGGCCGAACGCGACCGTGAGCGGCCGCTGGCACGGCCCGATGGCGGACGGAACGCGGGGGTCGACGCCCCGTCGACGGACGAGGAGCGCCCCTCGAGCGGACCGCCGACCGCAGCCAGTTCGGGCTGTCGGCTCCCGCAGTCGGCGGTCCGTCGGCTCCGCGTTCTCGTCCCGATCTACCGCGAGTCGCCGGCCGTCCTCGCGGAGACGCTCGACAACATCGCCGCCCAGCGGTATCCGACCGCGGCCGTCTCCGTATACGTGATCCACGAGCCCGACGATCCGACCGTGTCGGCGGTCCGCGAGTCCATCGCCGCCCGCGAGGACGACCTCGCCGTCGAGTTCGTCGCCGTCGACCGGGCGTCGCTCGCGGCCGACCGCGCGCCCGGCGACTGGACGTTCAGCGGGACCGGCGTCCCACGGACGAAGGCCGCTGCCCTGACCTACGCCTTCACGACGCTGTCGTTTTCGGCCGACGACGTCGTGACGGTCTTCGACTCGGACACGCAGGTGCCCCTCGACACGTTCGAACTCGCCGCCGCCGGCCTCACCGAGTACGATATCGTGCAGGCGAAACAGACCGCGCGAAACGTCGACGACGGCCTCCTCCCGCTGCTCGAGTCGATGGGGATCGCGGCGTGGTCGGACCTGATATACGCCAACTCGACGGACGGCCCCTACCAGCTGCTGGGGAAGGCCTACTTCGTCCCGGCCGGCGTCCTCTACGACCTCGATCGGTGGCAGCTCGACGCAGTGACCGAGGACATGGCGCTGGGCGTCGCGGCCCACGAACGGGGCTGTACGCTCGGCATCATCGACCGCTACGTACAGGACCTCTGTCCGGCCGACCTCGAGGCCTGGATCCGGCAGAAACGCCGCTGGGTCCGCGGCCCGTATCGGCACCTGCTGACGCCGGGCTGGTCCGGGCTCGAGCGCGGCCGGTTCTGGGCGGGCACCGTGTTGACCCAGCTTCTGGCGGTGACGAACGTCCTCGGTCTACCGGTGGGACTCGCCGTCCTCTGGCTGACCCTCACCGGCTCGGCCGGCGTCGTCCCCGCGTCGCTGCTCCCGCTCGTCGCGTTCAACGGCGTCGTCTGGTGCTACTACAGCTGGCGGTCCTACCGCGCGGCCTGGGAGGCGGTCGCCTTCGACGGCCGGTGGGAGCGGGTCAGGTACTCGCTGGTCTCGAACCCGATCACGCAGGCGCTGTACGCGACGCTGTGGGCCGTCCCGATCTGTCTGGCGCTCGCCGACGCCGTCCGCGGCGTCGTCCCGACGTTCGACGTGACGCCGAAGGACTGACTCGAGGGCGGCGCGACCGTTCGCGCGAGACCGACGAATACTCCTGTCGGGACCGGGAACGGCGGCGTATGAGCGGCATCGACGTCGAACCGGTCGACGAGGAGGAGCGGGGGAAAAGCGACGACGGCGACCACACCATCGAGGTAACGCCGACCGACTCCGTCGGCGACGAGGAGCGCGAGACCGTCGACGTCGAGCCGTCCGACGAGCCGATCGACGGCCCCGACTACGTCCTCTACGGCGGGAAAGGCGGCGTCGGGAAGACGACCATGGCGGCCGCGACGGCGCTGGACAGCGCCCGCGGCGGGACGTCGACGCTGGTCGTCTCGACCGACCCGGCCCACTCGCTGTCCGACACCTTCGAGACCGACATCCCGGCAGAACCCGGCCGAATCCGGGACGATATCCCGCTGTACGCGGCCGAGATCGACCCCGAAACCGCCCTCGAGGAGGGAGAGACGCCCTTCAGCGCGGGCGAGGGTGCGGACGAGACGGACCCCTTCGCTGGCGGCGAGGCGGGCGGCTCGCCCTTCCCCGGCGGCGAGGGGGACGCGAGCGGGCCGCTCGGTGGCCTCGGCGACATGCTCGGCGGCGAGTCGCCGATGGATGCCCTGTTCGGCGGCGCGATGCCCGGTGCCGACGAGGCCGCCGCCATGCAACTCCTGCTCGAGTACATGGACGACCCGCGGTTCGAGCGCGTGGTGGTCGATACGGCACCGACCGGTCACACCCTCCGGCTCCTGCAACTCCCCGAGATCATGGACACGATGATGGGCCGCATCATGAAACTCCGCCAGCGCCTCGGCGGGATGCTCGAGGGCGTCAAGGGGATGTTCGGCGGCGACGCGCCCGACGACGGCGACGACCTCGAGGACCTGGAGGTGCTTCGCGAACGCATCGAGCGCCTCCGGGCGGCCCTGCGCGACCCCGCGCGGACGGACTTCCGGATCGTCATGGTCCCCGAGGAGATGAGCGTTGTCGAGTCCAAGC
Source organism: Natrinema sp. CGMCC1.2065 (assembly GCF_051225675.1). NCBI lineage: Archaea > Methanobacteriati > Methanobacteriota > Halobacteria > Halobacteriales > Natrialbaceae > Natrinema > Natrinema sp. CGMCC1.2065. The sequence goes on from NZ_JBPJSJ010000002.1 coordinate 307,332, forward strand.
GCCTGCGGGCCCAACTCGAGGAGTTCGGGATTCCGGTCGGTACCGTCGTCGTCAACCGCGTGATGGAGCCCCTGTCGAACGTCACCGACGACGTCCACGGAGAGTTCCTCCAGCCGAATCTGGACGACTGCGAATTTTGTCAGCGCCGCTGGGACGTCCAGCAGAGCGCCCTCGCGGAGGCGCAGGAACTGTTCCGCGGCACCGACGTTCGACGCGTGCCGCTATTCGCCGACGAGGTCCGGGGCGAGGGGATGCTCGAGGTCGTCGCGGCCTGTCTGCGGTAGGCGTCAGCCCCCGACGAATCGGTACCCGGCCGGCCGCCTTTCACGACCGTTAGTCGCTGCCCTCAGAAAGAGCAGCGGGCCGTCGACGACGCGTTCGAGGTGGAGGTCGTGGAAGTCTCGGCCCGCCCGCGCTCGCGGATCGAGACCGCGACGTGACCCGCCGTCGTCACCATCTCGTCGGTGTCCAGCTCCGTCACCCGATCGGCGAGAGCGGTCGTTTCCTCGTCCGACAGCGACAGCGTCGTCTCAAACCACAATAGCGGCATCCCTCGAGTCGACCGGTGACCGGCTTGGGCGTTCCGGCGGCGGCCGAACACTGTCGACATCCCGTAGGGCGTCGTCCTGCTGTTCGGGGTGAACTGGCTCCCGATCGCGTAGGTTGTCGAGATCGGAACGCTCTCGACGGAGTGCCCGAACGCATTCCACGGACAGGGAGCAGGAGGACACCGATTACGACCGCGAGTGCCGTCGGCACGAGCGGGCCGACGATTGACCCGGAGCGAGCGAAGCGAGCGGAGGGGAAGGAGGAGTGCTTTTGATCGAAACTGAGCGGGATCTTCGATCCCGCGAGGTCGGCGGCGCTTCGCACCGCCTGCTCGAGGGACCGGAGGTCCCTCGCTGTCCAAAAGAGCGCTGTGCGCTCTTTTGAAGATTCTGCCGAGTGACGAGCGGACGGTTGCGCTGATGGCGCAACCGTCCGCTCAGAGCGCAGCGCAAAATTTCGTTAGTCGTCCGCGGGCAGCTGCTGGCCGCCGACGTCGGGCCGGCTGACGTCGCGGTCGGTCTCCTCGCCCTCGATGTCGTAGGGGTACTCGCCGGTCACACAACCCAGACAGAGGTCGATGCGCTCTTTCCCGAGGACGTCGGCGACGGCGTCGGTCGAGAGGTAGGCGAGACTGTCGGCGGCGATCTCGTCGCGGATCTCGCCGACGGACTTGTCCGCGGCGATGAGTTCCTCGCGGGTGGCCATGTCGATCCCCATGTAACAGGGGGCGACGATCGCGGGCGCGCCGATCCGGACGTGGACCGCCTCGGCCCCGCAGTCCTTGAGGAGTTGGACGAGCTGGGTCGAGGTCGTCCCGCGGACGATCGAGTCGTCGATGACCGTGACGGTCTTGCCCTCGATCGTCGACTTGATCGGGTTGAGCTTGAGCCGCACCGCGCGCTCGCGCTCGTCTTGGGTCGGCATGATGAACGTACGCCCGACGTAGCGGTTCTTCATGAGTCCCTCGGCGAACTCGACGCCGTCGTCGTCGGCGTCGCGGGCCTCGCCGTCGGCGGTCGTCTCGCCTGCCGCGTCCGCGTAGCCCGAGGCGAAGGCGCGTCCGGAGTCGGGGACCGGCATCACGACGTCGGTCTCGACGCCGCTTTCCTCCCAGAGCTTGCGCCCGAGGTTCCGGCGAGCCTCGTAGACCAGCGTGTCGTCGATGACGCTGTCGGGACGGGCGAAGTAAACGTGTTCGAAGAAACAGTGGGCGGTGTTCTCGTTCTCGACGAGCTGGTAGGAGTCAAAGCCCTGTCCGTCCTCCTGCAGGACGACCAGCTCGCCCGGTCGCACGTCGCGGACGAGTTCTCCATCGAGCGTGTCGATCGCTGCCGACTCCGAGGCGAGGATGTAACCGTCCTCGAGTTCCCCGATACAGAGCGGGCGATTGCCCTGTGGGTCGCGCACGCCCAGCACGGTATCGTCGTGGGTGATCGTCAGCGAGTACGAGCCGTGGATCCGGCCCATCGTGTGCTTGACCGCGCGGACGAGGTCCTCCTCGAGGAGGTTGCGCGCGAGGTCGTGGGCGATGACCTCGGTGTCGCCGTCGCTGGTGAAGGCGTGGCCCGCAGCGGCGAGTTCGTCGCGGATCTCGTCGGCGTTGACGAGGTTGCCGTTGTGTGAGAGGCCGAGCGAGCCGCTCTTGAACGAGACGGAGAACGGTTGGGCACACGAGGAGTCGACCGAGCCGGCCGTCGGATACCGGACGTGGCCGATCCCCGCAGCGCCGGTCAGTTCGTCGAGATCGCCCTCGCCGAAGGCGTCACCCACGAGCCCCATTTCGACGTGGCTGTGCTGCTGGAACCCGTCGTGGGTGACGATACCGGCGGACTCCTGACCGCGGTGCTGGAGCGCGTACAGCGCGTAGTACAACGGTCGTGCCGCGTCCCGACCGTCGAGTGAGACGCCGACGACGCCGCACTTTTCGGTCATTCCTGTTCGCCGGGGAGTCTCGCCCCGCCCATCAGTCATGGGTGTTCGTAGGGCACCGAGACGATAAAAATCCCCGTGTTTGTGGTGCTTCAGCTCCCCATCGACCAGAGTTATATGCGCGTTTGTGTATATCCCGTCGGGGACTGCGTGACGGCCTGTCACGTCACGGCGGGAACGGTCGACTGACCTCGGGTCCCGCGCTCGGTGATGACGTGCCGGATTGCCTGCCCGGTCGGGAGGATTCGGTGGCGCGTCGAACCCCAAGTGCGTGCGTACCCGGTATCGGTGCCGCCCGGATCCGGCCGTTGGGGCTCTGTCGTGTCCGGCGCATAACAGTTCGCCGACGGCACCGGCCGGTGGTCCGAACGCTTTATCGTTGAGAAACGTGTGACGGATCAACCAACGTGTTCAGTTGAGGATGACTGCAAGCTCTAACACGACGTTCGACGGCGGGGCCGAAACCGGTGACCGGCGGGCCGAGTACGATTTCGTCTCCGACGACGTCGCGCAACCGGCGCTGGTCGACGAGATCCGCGACCGCGTTGCGGGGGACGTTCGCTTCGACACCTACACGCGACAGCTGTACGCCACCGACGCGAGCGCGTACGAGCTGACGCCGATCGGCGTCGTCTATCCGAAATCGACCGACGACGTCGCCGCGACCGTCGCCTACTGTGCCGAGCGGGGGATTCCCGTCCTCCCGCGCGGCGGCGGGACGAGCCTCGCGGGACAGGCCGTCAACGAAGCCGTCGTCCTCGATTTCACCCGCCACATGGACGGCGTGGTCTCGATCGATCCCGAGGACCGCCGGGCGCGCGTCGAGGCGGGGACGGTCCTGGGCGAACTCAACGACGTGCTGACCCCCCACGGTCTGAAGTTCGCACCCGACCCCGCGGCCGGCGACCGCAGCGCGATCGGCGGCGCGATCGGCAACAACTCGACGGGCGCCCACTCGCTGGTCTACGGCAAGACCGACGCCTACATCGAGGAGTGTGAGGCGGTGCTTGCCGACGGCACGGTCACCACGCTCGGCGAGGTCGCCGTCGATGACCTCCGCGAGTCCGCCGATCCCGACGGCTCCGTACTCGAGCGGATTCACGCCGAAGTCGTCCGGATCATCGACGAGGAGAGCGAGGCGGTCCGAGAGCGGTTCCCGGACATGAAGCGCAACGTCTCCGGCTACAACCTCGACGTCCTCGTCGAGGAGGCCGAGACGGGGACCGTCAACCTCGCGCGGCTGCTGGCCGGCAGCGAGGGGACGCTGGCGGTCGTCACCGAGGCCGAGGTCGCGCTCGAGCCTGTTCCCGAAACCAAGGCCGTCTCGCTGCTGTTCTACGAGAGCGTCCTCGAGGCCGTCACCGACGTCCAGCACGTCCTCGAACACGAGCCCGCGGCGGTCGAACTCATCGACGACGTGTTGCTTGGGCTGGCCCGCGACACGACGGAGTTCGAGGAAGCGGCGTCGCTGGTGCCCGACGCCGCGAACGCGGCGCTGTTGGTCGAGTTCTACGCCGATGACGACGACCACGGGCGGGCACAGACGGCCGGCCTGCTCGCCGACAGGGTCCCCGGGACCGACGCCGAGGCGGCCCCGCCCGCCGAGCGGCCGTCGATCGACGAGACGATCGCGTTCGACGGCCTCGAGGCCCACGACGAGGGCGAGCGCGAGACCTTCTGGACGCTGCGAAAAGCCGGGCTCCCGATCCTGCTCTCGCGGACCTCCGACGAGAAGCACATCAGCTTCATCGAGGACTGTGCGATTCCGCCGGAACACCTGCCCGAGTTCGTCGAACGGTTCCAGTCGCTGCTGACTGAGAAAGGGCGGGACAACGATGCGGCCTTCTACGCCCACGCCGGCCCGGGCGTCCTCCACGTCCGGCCGCTGGTCGACACGAAGGCCGACCGTGACCGCGAGGAGATGGTCGCGATCGCCGACGCGGTCACCGACATGGTCGTCGAGTTCGGCGGGTCGGTCTCCGGCGAACACGGGGACGGCCGGGCACGCACCCAGTGGAACCACAAGCTGTACGGCGACGACCTCTGGCAGGCCTTCCGCGACCTGAAGACCGCGTTCGACCCCGACTGGCTGCTCAACCCCGGCAACGTCTGTGGCGACCACGACATGAGCGAACACCTCCGGTACGACGCCGACTACGAGTACGACGCCGGGCTCGAGCCGTCGCTGCACTGGGACAACGAGAACGGGATGCAGGGGATGGTCGAACTCTGTCACGGCTGTGGCGGCTGTCGCGGGAGTCAGGAGACGACCGGCGGCGTGATGTGTCCGACCTACCGGGCCGCCGACGAGGAGATCACGGCCACCCGCGGCCGGGCGAACCTCCTCCGGCAGGCGATGAGCGGCGACCTGCCGGACGACCCGACCGACGACGAGTTCGCCGAGGAGGTGCTGGACCTCTGTATCGGCTGTAAGGGCTGCAAGCGCGACTGTCCGAGCGGCGTCGACATGGCCAAACTCAAGACGGAGGTCATGCACGAGCGCCACCAGGAGGAGGGCGCGAGCCTCCGCGACAAACTGTTCGCCAACTTCGACACACTCGCGGCCGTCGGCAGCGCGCTCGCGCCGGTGTCGAACCTCGTGCAGTCGCTTCCCGGCTCGGGAACGATCGCCGAGAAGACGGTCGGCATCGCGAGCGAGCGGTCCCTGCCGGAGTTCGAGCGCGAGACGTTGCAAGATTGGTTCGAGAAGCGAGGCGGCTCGCGCGTCGCCGAATCCGAGGCCGAACGGAAGGCGGTCCTCTTCGCGGACACCTACACGAACTACAGCCATCCCGAGGTCGGCAAGGCGGCGGTCCGCGTCCTCGAGGCCGCGGGCGTCCACGTCGACGTCGCCGACCGGACCGACAGCGGCCGACCGGCGCTGTCGAAGGGCTTTATCGATATCGCTCGCGATGCGATCGAGGCGAACGTGGCCGCACTCGAGCCCCGGATCCGCGAGGGCTGGGACGTCGTCGTCGCCGAGCCCTCGGACGCGGTCATGTTCCAGTCAGACGCCCTGGACCTGCGCTCGGGGGCGGCCGTCGAGCGGTTCGCCGCCAACTCTTACGGCCTCTGTGAGTACCTCGACACCTTCCGGCTCGACGAGAACGTCGACTGGGCGGCACCCGACGAGTCGGTCGTCTACCACGGCCACTGTCACCAGAAAGCCGAGAAGAAAGACCACCACGCGGTGGGGGTCCTCCGGCGGGCCGGCTACGCCGTCGACCCGCTCGACTCGGGCTGTTGTGGCATGGCCGGGACGTTCGGCTACGAGGCCGAACACTACTCGCTGAGCCAGTCGATCGGCGACATCCTCGTCGGCCAGATCGAGGACAGCGGTGCCGACGTCGTGGCCGCGCCGGGCACCTCCTGTCGCACCCAACTCGGCGACAGCGAGGTCGAGCCGGTCCCGGCCGACAGCTCCCTCGCCGGCGGCTCGCTGGACGGCGAGTCGCCGCCGACGCCGATCGAACTGCTCGCACACGCCGCGGCGCGCTAGCGCGGGTTCGGCGCTGCCCCCGCCACCGCGTCGAACGCGGTCCTACGGCGTGACTCGAGCCCGCGAGACACAGTGTTCAAGACGGTCGCCTCGAGTCAACAGCGTATGCGACTCGAGGAGTACTGGGGCGTCGGCCCGAAGACGCGCGAGCGGTTGGTCGACGAACTGGGGACGGAAGCGGCGGTTCGGGCGATCGAGAACGGCGACGTCCGGGCGCTTGCCGACGCCGGGCTCGCCCGCGGTCGGGCGACGCGGATCCTCCGGCGGGCGACCGGCGGCGCTGGCATGGACATTTTGGCGACCAGCGACGCGCGGTCGGCCTACAAGGAACTGCTGGATCTCGCGGTCGAACACGCCGTCACGCAGCGGGCTGCGGACCGAATCCGGGTACTGACCCCGCTTGCCACCCGTGAGGCGATGGACTCTCGCCTCGACGACGTGATCGCGGCTCGCGACGCGTGGGCCGCCCTCGAGGAGGAAGAGCGTGAGGCGGTCCTGGCGGCCTACGAGCGCTACGACGAGCGCGAGGGCAGCGAGTACGCCGCGGTCGAGGCCGCGATAGCGCTGCTCGAGGCCGGCGTCGATTCGGGTCCTTTCGCCGCGATCGCCGACCTCGAGCGCGACCGGCTGGCCGACGCCGCCGACGCGCTGGCGGCGCTGGACGGGAATCGGGTCCGGGAGGGGGCCGACGACGAACTCGATCGCCTCCGGGACGCGCTGGGAGCGATCGAGGACATGGACGCGAACGCCCTCGAGCTGATCGAGGAGCTGCGCTCGGAGGGCGTCCGCGACGTGGAGGGCTTTCGCCAGTCCTTCGAGGACCACCTGCTGACCGAGACCGGCGTGACGATCGACCGCGTTCGGGCGGCGATGGCGACCGACGCCACCGACGCGACGGACTTCGTCGGCGCCACGCTACGGGCCCTCCGGAGCGACCTGACCGAAGCGGTCGACGAGCGCGAGGACACCGTCGCGAGCGACCTCGAGGACACCCTCGACGACGCCCGCGACGCAGTTGATCAGGCCGTCGACGCGGTCGACGACATCGCCTTGCACCTGTCGCTGGCCCGCTTCGCACTCGAGTACGACTGTACACGGCCGGTCTTCGTTGAGGCCGAAGAAGCCGCCGTCTCCGTCGTCAACGCCCGCAACCTCACGCTCGCTGCGCGCGACGACGAGTCGGTCCAGCCGGTGACCTACGGGCTCGGCGACCACGGCGTCTCGAGCGTCCCCGAGGGCGTCGACTCGGTCCCCGGCCGGCAGCGGGTCGCGGTCCTCACCGGGGCCAACAGCGGCGGGAAGACGACGTTGCTCGAGACGCTGTGTCAGGTCGTCCTGCTGGCGGCGATGGGGCTGCCCGTCCCGGCCGATCGGGCCGAGGTGACGCCCGTCGACTCGCTGGTCTTTCACCGCCGGCACGCGAGCTTCAACGCCGGCGTCCTCGAGTCCACGCTCAAGTCGATCGTCCCGCCCCTCTCGACGGGCGGGCGCACGCTGATGCTAGTCGACGAGTTCGAGGCGATCACCGAGCCCGGCAGCGCGGCGGACCTGCTACACGGGCTGGTCACGCTCTCGGTCGACCGCGAGGCGCTTGGCGTCTTCGTCACCCACCTCGCGGACGACTTAGAGCCGCTGCCACCCGAGGCCCGCGTCGACGGCATCTTCGCGGAGGGACTCAATCCTGACCTCGAGTTGCTCGTCGACTACCAGCCCCGCTTCGACACGGTTGGCCGGTCGACGCCGGAGTTCATCGTCTCGCGGCTGGTCGCCAACGCGGACGACCGCGGCGAGCGGGCCGGCTTCGAGACGCTCGCGGAGGCGGTCGGCAACGACGTCGTCCAGCGGACGCTCGCGGACGCCAGGTGGACGACTGGCGAGTGATCGATCGATCTCAGGCCCCGTCTCCGCTCTCCTCGTCCTCCCGTCCGTTCCCCTCACCGTCCCATCTGTTCCCCTCGTCACGCTCGTTCTCGCCGGTTTCGTCCCCGTCAGCGCCGCGTTCCCCGTCGGCATCCCCCTCGAGCCCGTCCACGCCGCCGAGCCACCGGTCGAGGGGCGGATCGTAGCCGCCAGCCGGCTCGTCGGCCGGCGCGTCGCCGTAGGTGTAGCACCGCCCGTCCCACTCCTCGTGGACGCGGGCCTCGAGGTAGGTCTGTGCGGCCCGCCGGGACAGGACGCCCATCTCGATGACGTCGGCCAGCGCGGTCTTGGTCGCACGAAACCAGACCCTGACCGCACGGTCGTCGGCCGGCTCCGTCGCGACGATCGCGCCCCGGCCGCCGTCGCGGCCGTCGCCCCACTCGAGCCAGCAGACCCGGTAGGGATCGACGGCATAGCCGGCGTCAGGGGCGACCAGATACAGTGCTTCGTGGACGCGGGGGTCGAGGTGATCGGTCAGGATCCGCTCGCGGCTGATCGAATCCGCGAGCAACGCACCGTCGATCGCGCCGTCGGCAAGCGGCGTCCGCGGGGTGATCGCCTCGGCGAGGGCGAGGTCCTCGCCGCCCCAGTGGCTGTACCGCAGTCCGTAGAGCCGGTCCGGCCGCCGGTAGGCGACCAGCGCTCTATGTCCCATGTGCGTGCCTCGCTGGTGGACTCGGGACGGTTCGCTCACGGCTCGTACGACGTCGGGTAGAGCGGGTCACGGCGAGCCTCGCCGCTTGTCCGTACTTGAACCCTCGCCGAGCCACCCTCGAGTCACGTGGAGACGCTGTTCGTCCCGGCGTCCCCTCGCCACGGCGCGTCACCGCCGACTTCCGCCGGCTGGACCACCGCACCGACGACGAACTGCCGGTCGGGCCGACACACGGGGTCGGATCGCTCGCGTCGCTCTCGGCGTTCTAGGCGGCGATCCGCCGCTCCGCCCGCGTCGCGATCGCCTCGTTCATCGCGACGAAGGCCCGCTCGAGGCGTGCCTCGTCGAACGCCAGACCGGCGAGTGCCCCGCGGACCGTCTCCCGCTGGAGCAGTCGGGTCCGGCGTCCGTCGCCGATCGGCTCGAGGTGGAACTCGTGGTAGCGATCGAACGCGAACGGCACGACGAGCCGGTCGTGCCAGGCGAGCCGTCGCGGCGGCTCGGCGGCGACGACCGTCGGCCCGATGGGCCGAGGGCGGTACGCGAACGCGTCGCTCCGTTCGGAACCACCCGTCGCGTCGACGGCGACGCCCTCGATCGTTCGCGTGAGCGGGTCCCACTCCGGGTAGGTGTCGAACGCTATGAGCGCATCCCAGACGACATCGGGTGGCGCGTCGATCTCGACGAACGCCTCGATCTGATTCATGGGAACGTATACCACTCGAAGACGGATGGCACTGCCGGTCATCGCTGGCGCGCCGCGATGGGGGTGGGCCGGGATCCGGGGCCCGCGAGCGCTCGAGGTCGGATTCGGGGTCGACGCCGTGGTCGCCGGCGCGTCTCGACTACGCGCTGTCGTTGAACCGCCGGTTCGTCGAGAGCGGCGCGTCGCCGGGCTCGCCCCGGACGAAGTGACCCGCCGGGTTGATCTCGCCGTCCCGTTCCATCGAGAGGAGTTCGACGAACCACGCCTCGTGTTCGATCTCCTCTTGCAGGATGCGCGAGGCCATGTCGTAGGTCCGGGGATCTTTCCCGTGGGTCATGTCACAGACCTCCGACCACGTCCGGATCGCACAGCGTTCCGCCTCGAGCAGTACTTCGAGGATGCTCTCGGCGTCGAGTGACTCGGTGTCGAAGCTCCCGTCGCCAGCCATCGGCGTCGGAACCTCGGCGTCGGGACAGGACGCTCGATCGGCGAAGTCCCGAATGTCGTTGGGGAGCGCGCCGCCGAGTTCGTACACCCGCGGCGCGACCAGTTCGAAGTGGGCTCGGTCCTCGAGGCGGGCGTCCTCGGTGATCTCCTTGTAGTCCTCGTGGCCGGCCAGATGCATCCGCAGGTTGGTGTAGTAGTAGTAGGTCGTGAACTCGGTACCGATCGCGTCGATCAGTTTCTCGCGCAGTTCCTCGGGCTCGAGCCCGCGTTCGCGAAGCACCTTCATCCCGACGCGCTCGCTCGTGTCCCCTGCGTCGACGTTGCCTGCCGCGTGTGGTTTCTCGTCCGACATCCACCGGTCCACTCCCATAACTCGGCGCATGAAGCTTTGCTTGCAATTGCCGAGAACCGTCGGTGTCGCTCCCTCGGTGGTTCAACGGTCGGACCACAATATCCTTAGTCGTCAGCACCCCAGAGTCGTGTATGGACAGGTCGGACCGCGGACTCCCGCGTCGCGAGTTCGTCAAACGCGCCGTCGCCGTCGGCGGTGCCGCTGGGCTTGCCGCGTGTCTCCAGCGCGAGGAGCGCGAGGACGTCCCACAGGCCGTCCTCGCGCCCGACGAACTCCCGACCCGACAGCACGCCTGGAACGAGTTCCTCTCGACGGACGACCACGGCAACGACGTGCCGCCCCGACACCACCTCCTGCTCGCCCTCGAGTACGTCGGCGACGGCCCCGCCGACGCCGCCGAGGAGCGCGACCAGCTCGAGGCCGCGTTCCAAACGCTCGAGCGGGCCTACAAACGGGGCAACGAGGGGCTCGCCTTTACCGTCGGCTACGGGCCCGCGTACTTCGACCGGTTCGAGAGCGACCTCGAGGGGGTCGAACTGCCCGATCCCGAGCCCCTGACCGCGCTGGAGGACCCCGCCCTCGACGAGTACGACGCGCTGGTACATCTGGCCAGCGACTACGGCCACGTCACCTTGAGCGCCGAGGAAGCGCTGAAGGGCGAACTCGAGGACCTGAACGGCCTCGCGGTCGAGGGTACGCTCGAGGGGGTGTTCGAGATCGCCGAACGCCGAACGGGGTTCATCGGCCGCGGGCTCCCGGCCGAGAAACAGTCGGGCGTCGCCGGCATCCCCGACGGCGAACCGGTCCCCGAGGACGCGCCGATGTTCATGGGCTTCAAGTCCGGCTTCAAGCGAACGCAGGCCAGCGAGGATCGCGTAACGATCGACGAGGGGCCGTTCGCCGGTGGGACCACGATCCACCTTTCGAAGCTCAACCTGCATCTCCAGCAGTGGTACGACCAGGACAGCCGCGAGCAACGCGTCGCCAAGATGTTCTCGCCGACCCACGCAGAGGAGGGGTTCGTCGAGGGAGCCGGCCACAACCTCGGTGACTCGAGTCGGGTGACCGAGGTCGCCGACGCGGCCGACGAGGCTGCCCGGCGGAAGGGGACCGTCGGCCACGCACAGAAGACCGCTCGCGCCCGCGAAGACGGGGAGCCGATCGTCCTCCGACGGGACTTCGACTCGACCGACGACGATCGGGCCGGCCTTCACTTCCTCTCGTTGCAGCGCTCGATCGACGACTTCGTGACGACCCGGACGGCGATGACCGGCGGTGACCTCACCGATGGCTCGGTCGGCCGGCGAACGAACAACGGCATCCTCCAGTACATCACCGTCGCGAACCGGGCGAACTACCTCGTGCCGCCTCGAGAACGGCGGGCCTTGCCCGAGCCCGCACCCGGACGCGACTGAGCGTCCGCGAACGCGGCTAGCCGCGGACGGTCGCCGCTATCTCGCTCACCGTGATTGTCCACGTCCCTTCGATTTCAGCAGCGATGGCTATTCGACCGGGATACACCACCGGGTCGGGCTTTATCCACACCCTCGGTGTCCGATTGCTATGGCGTCATCACGACGGCGATTCCTCGAACTAGGGACGATAGCAGCGATCGGCGGACTCGCGAGCGCGTCCGGCGTCGGCGCGACCCAATCCGACGGCGAAGGCGACGAGGGCGACGACCCCGAAGTGACCGTCACCGCCAGACAGGAGCCGGGCGACGCCGTCTACTGGGTGTTGCCCGGCGAGCGGCGACTGAGTCCGTCGGTGTTCGGAACCGCGGAAAACCCGCGACGCGGGACCGACCTCCTCGAGGCGCGGATCGAACAGGCCCAGGGGCTCCCCTCGCCGCTCGGCGAGGCCGTCCCACAGCTGCTCGCGGACCTGCCCTTCCTCGTCGCTGCACCCGACGAGGCCCGCGAACCGATCGAGGACGACGACTCGATCGCCCAGCAGCGACTGACCGAGCCGACGCTGTACAGCGACGAGGCCGAGGTTACCAGCGGTTCGTTCGAGATCACCTACGAAGATCACCAGCCGTACGACCTCCCCGGCGCGCCGGGCGAGACGACCGATACGGTCGCCCTCGAGGCGCAGTTCACCGATCCGGCGGGCAACGAGTACAGGATCGACCACGATCACGTCATCCAGCCGCCGATCCCCGGCTACGAGACCGGCGGCGGCGTGTTGACCGACGGCTCGCTGCACGGCATCACGGGGACCGGCTCACCGCTGTTCCCGCAGGTCTACACCTACGGCGCGTCCTGGGGCGTCGGCCACCTCGAGGTCAACGGCGAGCGGGCCACCGAGGAGGGGATGCGCGTCGTCCACCTCATGACGACCGCGACGGTGCGTGACGAACGGTATCGGATGGTCCTCGACGATGAGCTGCCGCTCGCGCCCGCGGAGACGATCGCCGGACAGATCCACCACACCCACGGCGTCGTCTTGCCGATCAGGCCGACACCCGACGGGCCCGTCTACGATCCGGTACCGACCGCGTTCGAACTCCCGAACGGCGAGACTCAACCGTTTATCCACGCGATGTGGGAACAGGACGAGATCGTCGAGGGGCCGTTCGCGGACTGGGAGTTCCCCGGCGACGGCGGCGAGACGCCGGCAGATGGGGACGACGGCACCGACACACAGGCCGACATCCGCCTCGTCGGTGAGACGTCCGGCTGGCAGGGAGCCGCACCCGATACCATCGCGGGGACCGAAAACCCGACCCTGTCGCTCGAGGCGGGGACCGAGTACACCCTCGTCTGGGAGAACGGCGACGGTCTCCAGCACAATTTCGCGATCGAAGACGAGTCGGGGGAGGACGTACTCGAGACGGACCTGCTCGGGGAAGAAGGGGCGACTCAGTCGGCTACATTCACCGCCAGCGCCGAGATGGCCGAGTACTACTGTCAGGTCCACCCCAACTCCATGCGGGGAACGATCGACGTGTAGTCCCTGCGGGGCTCGAGCGGCCCACCGGTCGGCGAACCGCCGGCTCGCCTCGAGGGGCGCTCAGGTTCCGGGCACGTGCGTCCGGCCCGCGCTAGCCGCCAGTTCGTCGAACAGCGCCGCGGCGTCGCTGGCCATCGGATACGCGTCGTGGTAGGGTTCGATCTCCCGGTCGGTTCCCGAGACGACCCGCACGGCGTCCGCGAGTCGCTCGTAGTTCTCGCCGACGATGTCCCGAACCAGCACCGGCATCCCCGCCCGCTCGCAGAGTTCGGTCGCGGCCGCACGGCCCGCCCAGACCGTCCCGGCCTCGCAATCCGCGAAAAAGAGCGCGAACGGCGTCTCGCCGAACTGAGCCTCGAGGAACCGCTGTGCTGCCGGTTCCGACCACGCGACGACGCCGACGGACTCGAGTCGCCGCACGGCGGTCGAGGCGGCCGAACAGAAGGGACAATCGCCGTCGTAGAGCAGGACGCCGGTGAACCGCGGCTCGGTCATACCGGGGCGTCCATCGCGGGGGCCGAAAGCGTTCGGCGGGCAGTCGCCGGTGTCGGCGGCTCGGACGGACCGCCGTCGCCCCTCGGTTAGCCGAGTTTCGACCGCCCCGGCGGCCTGTCGTGGTCGGCCCGATGGCGAAGCAGTTCGTCGTACTGTTCGACCAGGATAACGCAGTCGGCGCGGGGCTGGGCCACGCAGGTCAACACGAAGTTCTCGGCCTCGTCTTCGGGGTAGTACCGCTTCGCGTTACTGTGGTCGAGTTCCCCCTCGAGCAGTCGCGCGCCGCAGGTGATACACCACCCCTGCTGGCAGTCCGCGGAGAGCCACAGGCCCGCCCGGCGGGCCGCCGCGAGGATCGCCTCGTCCGCGCGGACGTCGATGGTCCGGGACTTGCCGGCTGCCTCGAGGGCGGCGTCGTCGGGCACGCGGAGTTCGACCTCCCAGGTCGTGGGCGCTGTCACGGGTACACCTACGGCCGGCAGCGAAAAAGGGCTGGGTCGGCGGTCCCAAGCCCGCCGATCCGCGCTCGACGTGGGATTCCGCCTTCCCTAGGGTCTTTGTCCTCGGGATCGATCCGAAACTCGATGCGAGCCGCAGCCTTCACCGAACTGAGCGGACCCGAGGGAGTGAGGACGATCGAGCGCGACACGCCCGAGCCCGGCCCGGGCGAAGCCACCGTCGACGTCGCTGCCTGTGCGATCAACCGCCACGACCTCTGGATCCTCGAGGGGGACTCGGCGATGGTCGACGCCGACGATCTGCCGTTCGTCACGGGGCTGGACGTGGCCGGCGTCGTCAGCGAGGTCGGCGACGGCGTTCGAGGCGTCGAGCCCGGCGACCGAGTCGTTCTCTGTCCGAACGAGACCTGCGGCGAGTGTCGGTTCTGCCGCGAGGGGCCGGAAAACACCTGCGAGCGGTTCTCGCTCTATCACGGCGGGCTGGCCGAGACGGCGTGCGTCGAAGGCGACCGGCTTATTCCGCTGCCCGACGGCGTCGACGCGACGACCGCCGCCGCGATCCCGACGGCCTACATGACCGCCTTCCACATGCTCCGGCGGGCCGAGGTCGGCCCCGGCGACCTCGTGTTCGTCCCCGGCGCGACCGGCGGCGTTGGCGTCGCGGCGGTTCAGCTGTCGGCCGTGTTCGGTGCCGAAACCATCGGCACGTCGACGTCGGCGTCGAAGCTCGAGCGAGTCCGCGAACTCGGCCTCGATCACGGCGTCGAATCGGCCGACGTCGACGAGATCCGCACGGCGGTCGAGCGGATCGGCGAGCCGGACGCGGTGATCAACCACCTCGGCGGCGAGTTCACGCGGCTCGGCCAGTCGGTCATGCGACGCGGCGGGACGATGGCGATCTGCGGTCGCACGGCGGGCGGCGAGTCGACGATCGATATCGCGAGCCTCTTTCTGGGTCACAAACGCATCGTCGGCTCCACGATGGGGACCCAGGACGACCTCCGGCGGCTCGTCGAGCTGACCGCCGACGGGGATCTCGAGCCCGAGATCGACGAGACGTACGCGCTCGCGGACACCGACGCGGCCTTCGCGGCGATGCAAGACCGGGAGAGCGTCGGCAAGATCGTCGTCGAGCCGTAACACCACAGTACCGACCGCCGACGCGTTCCTGCCGCCCGATCGATCCCCCGGCGGGCGGGAATCGAGGTCGTCGTGTCCGCGTCTCCGGCGTCCGGATTACCTATCGCAATGGCGCACACGGCTAGGCAAGAAGACGCCGGCCCGACCTATTTTGCGCCGGTCACCGTCGCTTCCGTATGACGAACATCGCCATCACCGGCGCGGCGGGCAACGTCGGCCGGGAGGCAATCGCCGCGTTCTCCGACGGCGATCACGACCTCGCGCTGTTTACCCACAGCGAGACCGACGACCTCGAGTCCGAACCGATCGAGATCGCCGATTACGACGCGTTCAGCGACGCGATCGCGGGTCAGGACGTTCTGATTCACCTCGCGGCTAACCCCTCCCCGCGGGCCGAGTGGGACGAGGTACGCGAACCGAACGTCGACGGCGTCTACAACGCTTTCGAGGCCGCGGCGGAGAACGACCTCGAACGCGTGGTCTTTGCGAGTTCGAACCACGCGGTCAACATGAAAAACGCCGTCTCGGGGATCCGGCCGGAGTCGACGGTCGGCAGACCGGAGATCGTTCGGCCGTCGGATCCGACCGATCCCGACACTTACTACGGCGTCACGAAGGTCTTCGGCGAGTCGATGGGGTCCTACTACGCGAAGCGCCACGGGTTCGACGTAGTGAACCTCCGGATCGGCTGGCTGCTCACCCGCGACGAACTCCGCGCGGAGTGCCGGGAGCGCGACGGGGCCGGCGAGCGCTACGCCCGCGCGATGTGGCTCAGCCCCGGCGACTGTCGACGGCTTCTCAATGCGGCCGCGACGGCGACGCTCGAGGAGTCCCCCCTGATCGCCCACGGCATCTCCGACAATGCCGAGCGGTTCCTCTCGCTGTCCGAGACCATGCAGGCGCTGTCGTACCGACCGCAGGACGACGCCGAGGTGGTGCTGACCGGCGACTAGCACAGCCACGGCAACGAACCCGACGAATCGAAAGACCGAACACCGGTACGTTCGTACGAACCCATATGTCAGTCAAGGTGTCCGAGTCGACGGGATACGGGCCCAACACCCAGATGTCCCTGTTCGGCTATATCATGGCCGCGGTACTCGTGATCGTCTTGCTTCCACTGATCCCGGTCCTGGTTCCGGTCTGGATCCTCTGGAAAGTGTTCGTCGCCGAGGAGGAGTTCGGCCACAGCTTCGAGGACTGGCGGCGCGACACCGGCCGTACCCCCGATGACCGTGCGGCCGCCGCCGACGCGGAACTCGCGGCGGCCGAAACGGAAGCCACCGAGGCCGACGATGCCGAATCCGAGGACGAAACCGAACAGGCGACTGCGGAGTCCTGACGCCGCGAGATCGTTCTTCTGCTCGAGGACGACCTAGTCGTCGGCGCTGGCGGCCGCGACCAGATCCGACGGCGGGCCGCCGGGGAGGTCGTCGCGGTCGTGGGGTTTCTCGAAGTCCAGGTCCGGCCCTTGAGCGACGATCCGGTGGGGGTTGACGTCCGGGTGGGTCGTGTAGTAGTGTTCCTTGATGTGGTCCATGTTCACCGTCTCGGCGACCCCCGGCGTCTGATAGAGGTCCCGCAGGTAGGGCCAGAGGTTGTCGTACTCGCGAATGTACTGGACGTTACACATGAAGTGCGTGTGGTAGACGTTGTCGAACCGGACGAGCGTCGTGAACATCGCGACATCGGCTTCGGTTAGCCGGTCGCCGGCGAGGTAGCGCTGGACGGCAAGCACCTCGTCCCAGTGGTCGAGCGCCGCGAAGAGGTCGTCGACCGCCTCGTCGTAGGGCCCCTGCTTCGTCGCGAAGCCGGCCCGGTAGACGCCGTTGTTGATCGGCTCGTAGATCTCGTCGATGATCCGGTCGATCTCGTCGCGGTAGCCCTCGGGGTAGAGATCGACGTCCCGCCGAGCGTACTCGTCGAACTCGGTGTCGAGCATCCGCATGATCTCTTCGGACTCGTTGTTGACGATGGTCCCCTCTTCTTTGTCCCAGAGGACCGGCACCGTAACGCGACAGGTCGCGTCCGGATCCGCGTTCACGTATAGCTCGCGCAGGTAGTCGGCGTCGTGGACGTGATCGCGCGTACAGCCCTCCTTCTCGGGGGAGAACTGCCAGCCGTCCTCGCCCCGATAGGGATCGACGACCGACACCGAGATCGCGTCCTCAAGGCCTTTCAACGCCCGCGTCACGAGCGTCCGGTGGGCCCACGGGCAGGCGGCGGAAACGTAGAGGTGATACCGGCCGGCCGCCGGCTGGAATCGGGCGTCGGGGTCGTCGCGGATTTCGTCGCGGAACGGCGTCGTCTGGCGCTCGAACGAGCCGTCGTCGTCAGTCGACTCGTACGCGTCGGTTCGCCACTCGCCGTCGACGAGCATGTTCATACTCACGTTCAGGGCTGCGACCCACATATATACTCGCTAACACTCGTGTCACCGGTTCCGGTCTCGTCGATCGGCGACGCCGCGGCCTCAGAGAATGGCGCTAACGACCCAGTAGGCCGTTCCGAACGCGACGAGCGCGGCCCCCTCGAGGCGGGTCAGCTGCCGCCCCGTCGCGAGGACGACCGTTGCGAACGCGGTCACGGCGGCGAGCCATCCGAGCGCGAGAACGACCGCCGGATCGACGGCCAGCGGGCGAGCCGCGGCGGCCAGCCCCAGTACGCCGAGGACGTTGAAGACGCTCGAGCCGACGACATTGCCCGCGGCGATTCCGGTATCACCCTGGCGGGCGGCTACGACGGATGTCACCAGCTCCGGCAGCGACGTACCGGCCGCGACGATCGTCGCGCCGATGACCCACTCGGAGATCCCCACCGAGAGAGCCAGCCCGACCGCGGCGTCGACCAGGACGCGCCCGCCGACGATCACGATCGCGAGTCCCGCCACGGTGCGGCCGGCCTCGAGGCCGAGCCGGACATCCCGCCCGGTGCC